>NZ_CP098604.1:4294242-4600973 GCF_024499015.1 Xanthomonas hortorum pv. pelargonii
TGATTGCGGTGGCGTCGCTGGTCGTGGCCTGGTTCTGGATGCACTGGTTCCCGGCACAGGGTGTGCGGATTTTTTTCGGACTGGATGTGCTACCGGTGTCGCTGTGCTTCTATGCACTTGGCGCCTTGCTGATCCACCTCTCGCCGCACCTGCCGAAGTCGTTGGTTGGGAGCGTGCTTGCGACGGTAGTGCTGGCGATTGCGGTTGCCTGGCTGGCTGATGTCAACGGCCGGATCGACGTCAACATGCTGGAATTCGGCCGCAGTCATGCGCTGTTTCTGCTGAGTGCATTGCTTGGGTCGCTGATGGTGATCTGCGCCGCGCGGTTGGTGCAAGGCTGGGTATGGGTGCAGTGGATCGGGCGCAATACGTTGTTGATCCTGTGCACGCACATGCTGGTGTTTTTCGTGCTCTCCGGTGTTGCGGCACTGGCTGGTGGATTCGGTGCCTCGCGTCCGGGGCTTGGCTGGGCGTTGTTCGTCACCGTCTTCGCGTTGGCCGCATGCGTGCCGCTGCGCTGGTTCCTGATGCGTTTCGCACCGTGGACATTGGGTGCCCGCACGGTGGCGGCATGACCGGCACCGCGCCATGACGACCGCGCCGTATTCCACTGCAGCCAGGCACGACAGCTCGGGGGCCAGGGCCGCGCCATCACCGGCGCTGACCCGCGATTGGCAGATCGATGCAGCAAAAGCGCTGGCCATCGTGCTGGTGGTGTTGGGGCATGCCAGCGGCATGCCGGCGGCCTACAAGCTGTTCGCCTACAGCTTTCACGTTCCGTTGTTTTTTGTGCTGTCCGGCTGGGTGGGCGAGCGCTTCGGTCGCCGTGCAATGACGGTGGCGACGATCAAGAAGTTGGCGCGCACGCTGCTCATTCCCTACCTTGCGTTCTTTCTGGTGGCCTACGCTTGCTGGATGTTGATGGGAGTGACCAGCCGCGCGGCGCATCCATCGCACAGCTTGCCGTGGTGGGATCCGTTTGCGGGTTTGTTCTGGGCCAACGGCGCAAGCCTGTATGTGCTTCCGGCGTTGTGGTTTTTGCCGGCGCTGTTTGTCACCACGCTCGCCTACATTGCATTGCGCGCGCGCTTGAGTACGACGGTGCTGGCTGCAACCTGCCTGCCGCTTGCATTGGCATGGGCCGGCTGGTTCCCGTCGCTGCAGCTACGGCTTCCGTTTGCGTTTGACGTATTGCCGGTCGCGCTGTTCTTCATCGCCGTTGGCGGCTGGCTATCGCGCTACGCCGATGCGCTGCGATCGCTTGGCGCCATGGCGTGGGCATTGGCACTCCCGGTGCTGGCAGTAGCCTGGTGGTGGTTGGCGGCATGGAACGGGCAAGTGGATGTGAACAATCTGCAGTTCGGGCAGTCCGCTGCGGCGTTTTTGCTGGTCAGCCTGCTGGGCACGGCGATGAACTTGTGCGTTGCCTACTTCGTTCGGCAATGGCGTTGGCTGCAGTGGATTGGCGCCAACACCTTGCTGATTCTGTGCACGCATACGCTGGTGTTTCTGGTACTCACCAGCGTGGTGGCACGTACCGGTGTGATCGCACCCAGCATGATCGGCACGCCAGCATGGGCGATGAGTTTGTGCACGGTGGCGATTGTTGCCAGTGTGCCGATGCGTGCAGTGTTGGTGCGCATTGCGCCGTGGATGTTGGGGTTGAAAGGTAAATGACGAGCTTCCAGAATCATCAGCCGTCGCAACACGCAGTTGCGCGTTGCGGGCACAGGAGATTGGCGTAATGAAAGTGGTGCATGTTGTCCGCCAATTCCATCCTTCGATCGGAGGCATGGAGGAAGTCGTTCTCAATGTGGCCCGTCAACATCAGGCCAACAGTGCCGATACTGTGGAGATCGTGACGTTGGACCGGGTGTTCACCGATCCAGGCGCGCAACTTGCTGCGCAGGAAACCCATCAGGGCCTGCCGATCCGGCGCATCGGTTACCGCGGTTCGTCGCGCTACCCGTTTGCGCCATCGGTGCTCGGTGCGATTCGCTCGGCGGATCTGGTGCATCTGCATGGCATCGATTTTTTCTACGACTATCTTGCGCTGACCAAGCCGCTGCATGGCAAGCCGATGGTGGTCTCCACGCATGGCGGGTTTTTCCATACCGCCTACGCCTCGCGGATGAAGCAGTTGTGGTTTCAGACGCTGACCCGCACCTCTGCGCTGGCGTATGCGCGGGTGATCGCTACCAGCGAGAACGATGGCGATCTGTTCGCCAAGGTGGTGTCGCCGGCGCGCCTGCGGGTGATCGAGAACGGCGTTGACGTGGAGAAGTACGCAGGGCAGGGCGCAACAACGCCCGGCCGCACAATGCTTTATTTCGGGCGCTGGTCGGTGAACAAGGGGCTGATCGAAACCCTGGAGTTGCTCCAAGCCGCGCTCAAGCGCGATCCGCAGTGGCGGCTGATCATCGCCGGCCGCGAGTACGATTTGAACGAGGCCGATCTGCGCAAGGCGATCGCCGAGCGTGGCTTGCAGGACAAGGTGCAGCTGAGCATGTCGCCTTCGCAGGAAGAGCTGCGTACGCTGATGCATCAGGCGCAGTTCTTCGTGTGCCTGTCGCGGCATGAAGGGTTCGGCATTGCGGCAGTCGAGGCGATGAGTGCGGGCCTGATTCCGATCCTCAGCGATATCCCGCCGTTCGTGCGTCTTGCCGGCGAGTCCGGTCAGGGCGTGATCGTCAATCGCGACAGGCTCGAGATAGCGGCCGATCAGGTGCAGGCGCTTGCGCTGCAGGCGGATGCGGATTTCGACACGCGTCGCGCCGCATCCATGGCGTATGTGAGCCGCTACGACTGGAAACATGTGGTGGGGCGCTATATCGACGAATACCACACCGCGCTGGGCACGCGCCGCGCGCAGGAGGCGGTGCGATGAGTGCGCTTGCGTCTGCCTCGCTGACGCGTGCGGCCACGCAGCCGCAGGTCACCGTGCTGTTCTCCACCGAGAAGCCCAACGCCAACACCAATCCGTATCTGACTCAGCTCTACGCTTCGTTGCCGGATGCGGTGCAACCGCGCTTCTTCTCGATGCGCGATGCGTTGTTGTCGCGTTACGACGTACTGCATCTGCATTGGCCGGAATATCTGCTGCGTCATCCGAGTGCTGCCGGCACGTTGGCCAAGCAGGTGTGTGCGGCGCTGTTGTTGCTCAAGCTGCAACTGACCGGCACGCCGGTGGTGCGTACCTTGCACAACCTGGCGCCGCACGAAGATCGCGATTGGCGTGAGCGCAACCTGTTGCGGTGGATCGACCGTTTGACGCGTCGCTGGATCCGCATCAATGCGACCACGCCGCCGCGACCGCCGTTCACCGACACCATCCTGCATGGCCATTACCGCGACTGGTTCGCGACCATGCAGCAGGGCAGTACGGTGCCGGGGCGGCTGCTGCACTTCGGTTTGATTCGTCCGTACAAGGGTGTGGAAACGCTGCTGGATGTGATGCGCGAAGTGGACGATGCGCGCTTGAATCTACGCATCGTCGGCAACCCAGCCACGCCGCAGATGCGCACGCTGGTGGAGGATGCCTGCGCGCAGGATCCACGTGTCACCGCGCTGCTGGCCTATGTGGAAGAGCCGGTGTTGGCGCGCGAAGTCAGCCAGGCCGAGCTGGTGGTGTTGCCGTATCGGCAGATGCACAACTCCGGTACGCTGCTGCTGGCGTTGTCGCTGGCGCGCCCGGTGCTGGCACCGTGGAGCGAGTCGAATGCGGCCATTGCCGAGGAAGTCGGCCCGGGCTGGGTGTTTCTCTATGAAGGCGACTTCGATGCAGCGCTGCTGACCGGCATGCTGGACAAGGTACGCGCCGCGCCACGCGGCCCGGCACCGGATCTTTCGCAACGTGATTGGCCACGGATCGGGCAGTTGCACTACCGCACCTACCTGGAAGCGCTCGGCAAGGATGGAGACGCCGCGCTGTGACCGCAGAGATCCCAACGATGACATCCCCCACGCCGCCCCCACCACGCAGCCTCGGTTCGCGTGCCGCAGGTGGCGCAGCGGTGACCATGATCGGCCAGTCGGCCAAGATGGTCGTGCAGTTCGGCGGCATCATTTTGCTGGCGCGGTTGCTGACGCCTTACGACTACGGCTTGATGGCGATGGTCACCGCGATCGTCGGTGCTGCCGAGATCCTGCGCGATTTCGGTCTGTCCGCCGCTGCCGTGCAAGCCAAGCATGTGAGCCGCGAACAACGCGACAACCTGTTCTGGATCAACAGCGGTATCGGCTTGTCGCTATCGGTGGTGGTGTATGCCTCTGCCCACCTGATCGCCAATTTCTACAAAGAGCCGGCGCTGGTGATGATCTCGCAGGCGCTGGCGGTGACCTTCCTGATCAACGGCATGACCACGCAGTACCGCGCGCATCTGAGCCGTGGTCTGCGCTTCGGGCAGGTGGCGTTGAGTGATGTCGGTTCGCAGGTGCTGGGCTTGGTTGCAGCTGTTGCTGCGGCGTTGCTCGGGTGGGGTTATTGGGCGCTGGTGGTGCAGCAGGTGGTGCAAGCCAGCGTCAATTTCTTGATCGCCGCGAGTTGCTCACGCTGGTTGCCACGCGGCTACCAGCGTGCCGCGCCGATGCGCGATTTCATGAGCTTCGGCTGGAATCTGATGGCCGCGCAGTTGCTGGGATATGCCAGCCGCAATGTCGGCCAGGTCATCATCGGTTGGCGGACCGGCCCGGACGCACTGGGCCTGTACAACCGCGCCTTCCAATTGCTGATGATGCCGTTGAACCAGATCAACGCGCCGGCGACCAGCGTGGCGTTGCCGGTGCTGTCGCAGCTGCAGGACGACCGCGAACGCTTCAACGCTTTCCTGCTGCGTGGGCAAACGGTGATGGTGCACTTGATCTTTGCACTGTTCGCCTTTTCCTGTGCGCTGGCGATGCCGTTGATCGTGCTGGTGCTTGGCGAGCAGTGGCGCGATGCGGTTCCGTTGTTTCAGGTGTTGACCCTGGGCGGAATTTTCCAGACCGCGTCCTACGCCACCTATTGGGTCTTCCTGTCCAAGGGATTGATGCGCCAGCAGCTTATTTACTCGCTGGTCGGGCGCATCGTGCTGATTGGTTGCATCTTTGCCGGCTCGCGCTGGGGCGCGATGGGCGTGGCGATCGGCTATTCGTTCGGGCTGCTATTGATCTGGCCGTTGTCGCTGGTCTGGATTGGCAAGATTTCCGACGCGCCAGTGCGCTCGCTGTTTACCAACGCCTTGCGCCCGATGGTGGCCTACGGTGTGGCCGGTGGCTGCGCGTACTACGCCTCCGTCGTGGCCGGTGGCCCGTTGTGGCAGCAACTTGCCGCTGGGGCAGGGGCGATGGCAGCCGTCTGTCTGCTGGCCCTGGCGATCTGGCCGGCGTTCCGCCGCGATGTGCTGTCCATCGTCAATATCCGCAAATTACTGACCCAGGCCAAGGCACGCCGATGAGATCGACACTGTCCTCGCCTGCGTTTGTGCATGCTCTTTTCCACTCATCCATAGGACACGGCCCATGAGCGACACACCCGCCGCCGCTACCGGCATTGCCCGGCCTTGCTATCTGGTCTTGTCCGCACACGATTACCGTACGCCGCGTCGCGCCAATATCCACTTCATCACCGATCAACTGGCATTGCGCGGGACCACGCGATTTTTCTCGCTGCGCTATAGCAGGCTCTCGCGCATGAAGGGCGACATGCGACTGCCGCTGGATGAAACGGCGAACACTGTCGTCTCGCACAAGGGGGTCGACTGCTATCTATGGCGCACCACGGTGCACCCGTTCAATACGCGCCGCGCGTGGCTACGCGCGGTCGAGGATGCGATGTTTCGCTGGTACGCCGCGCATCCACCGCGTCAGTTGCTTGACTGGATGCGCGAGGCGGACGTGATCGTGTTCGAGAGTGGCATCGCAGTTGCTTTCATCGAGCTCGCCAAGCGCATCAATCCTGCGGCCAAGCTGGTCTATCGTGCATCCGATGCCTTGAGCACGATCAATGTCGCTTCCTACATCGAGCGCGAGTTCGACCGTGTTGCGCCAACACTCGATGTGATTGCACTGGTGTCGCCAGCGATGGCCGAGGAAGTGGCAAGCCGCGACAACGTCTATCACGTCGGTCATGGCGTGGATCACAACCTGGACCAGCTGGGCGATCCATCGCCGTATGGCGAGGGCATCCACGCGGTGGCAGTGGGCTCGATGTTGTTCGATCCGGAATTCTTCGTTGTCGCCAGCAAGGCCTTTCCGCACGTCACGTTCCATGTGATCGGCTCGGGCATGGGGCGTCATCCTGGTTACGGCGACAACGTGACGGTCTATGGCGAAATGAAGCATGTCGAGACCATCGGCTACATCAAGCACGCCCGTTTCGGCATCGCGCCTTATGCATCCGAGCAGGTGCCGATCTATCTGGCCGACAGCTCGATGAAGCTATTGCAGTACGATTTTTTTGGGCTGCCGGCAGTCTGCCCGAACGTCGTCGTCGGGCCCTATCAGTCGCGTTTCGGCTACACTCCAGGCGACGCTGATTCGATCATTGCGGCAATCGGGCTGGCATTGGAAGCACCTCACGTGCGCTATCGCCAGTGCCTGAATTGGTCCGATACCACCGATCGCGTGCTCAATCCCGGTGCGTATCCAGAGACCCGCTTGTACCCGCAGAACACCGGCGCAGCCGCGCGCACCTCCGCGGAGGCTGCGCTCTCGCATTGATGCGGCTCGCTCATTCGTTTTTTAAAGGAGATCCCTCACGATGGCCAACGCTTTACTGCAGAAGTGGATAGAACATGCCGAACGTCGTGCATTGTTCTGGTGGCAGCCGAAAAACGCTGGCGTCAACATGGGGGATCACCTGTCCAAGGTGATCGTCTCCTGCGTGCTGTCCTTGCAGGACAAAACGCTGATTGAAAAGCGCGATCTCAGCAAGAAATTGATCGCGATCGGCTCGGTGCTGCACTTCGCCAAAGATGGCGACACCGTCTGGGGCAGTGGCATCAACGGCAAGATTCCGGCCGAACGCAACACCTTCAGTACGCTCGACGTGCGTGCGGTGCGTGGGCCGAAGACGCGCAAGTTTTTGATGGAGCGCGGCATCGCGGTGCCCGAGGTCTATGGCGACCCTGGTCTGCTGACGCCGATGTTCTTTCCCGCCGATGCGCTTGGCGCGGTAAACAAGCGTCCGTTCGCCATCGTTCCGCACTTCAACGAGCCGGTCGAAAAATACAGCGCGTATGCCGACCATCTGGTGTTTCCCAACGTCAAGCCTGCGACCTTCATGAGCGCACTGCTGGGCGCCGAGTTGGTGATCAGCAGCTCGCTGCACGGGCTGATTCTGGCCGAGGCGTACGGGATCCCGGCGGTATATCTGGACTGGGGCAACGGCGAAGACCGCTTCAAGTACGACGACTACTACAACGGCACCGGACGCACGCAGTGGCATTCGGGCAATAGCGTGGAAGAGTGCCTGAATCTGGGCGGCAATGGCGAGTTCGACCTGGCGAGTTTGCAGGCCGGATTGCTGGCCGCATTCCCTTACGACCTTTGGTGATTCGATGATGCAGGGCCAGCACGTGGATACGGAAACAACGACTGCCGGCAATGGCGCGCCAACCCGAGGCGTGGTGATTCCGCTTGGCGGGTTTCCGGTGTTGTCCACGACGCAAGAGGCCTTTGCGCTGGAGTTGTTCCATGCGCTGGCGGCGCAGCAGCGGCGCCGGGTGTTCTTTGCCAACACCAATTTCATCGTGCAATGCCAGGCGTTGCGCATGCGGATGCGCGAGCCCAGCGTGCGCATCGTCAATGACGGGATCGGCATGGATCTGGCCGCGCGGCTGATCCATGGCCGCCGCTTTGCCGGCAATCTCAATGGCACCGATCTGATTCCGTATCTGTGCCGCCACGCTGCGCATCCGCTCAAGTTCTTCCTGCTGGGCGGGCGCCCCGGCGTGGGCAAGACCGCGGCCGCCACGCTGACCGGCACGCTGGGGCAGCAAGTGGTGGGCATGTGCGATGGCTACGGCGAGTTTGCCGCGGCGGGCGAGGGCCTGGCCGAGCGCATCAACCGCTCCGGCGCCGACGTGCTGCTGGTGGCCTTCGGCAACCCCTTGCAGGAGCGCTGGATCCTCGATCACAGCCAGGCGCTGACGGTGCCGCTGGTGTTCGGTGTTGGCGCACTGCTGGACTTCCTGTCCGGTACCGCCAAGCGTGCGCCCGAGTGGGTGCAGCGTCTGCATATGGAATGGATGTATCGGCTGCTCCACGAGCCACGCCGTCTGCTCAAGCGCTATAGCTGGGATCTGCTGGTGTTCTTCCGCACCTGTCTGCGTGCTGGCAAGCATTTACCCTGATGCACGGCGGCGCGCGCTGTCTTAGCATGCAGGGATGCATCCAACCGCCGCTGATCTGATTCGCTCGTTAGACCTCGCCCCGCATCCGGAAGGAGGGCACTTCCGTCGTGTCTATGCGTCTGCTCGTCAGATCACCGATGGCGGGCACACGCGTCCCGCGCTGACCGCGATCCGCTTTTTGCTCAGTGTCGGCGAATGCAGCGCCTGGCATCGCGTGGACGCCGAGGAAAGCTGGCATTGGCAGCAAGGCGATGCGCTGGAGCTGCTGATCTATGACGAGGCCAGCGGGCAGTTGCAACGCCTGATCCTGGATGCGGCCGAGCGCGGTGAGCCGATGCACGTGGTGCCGGCCGGCTGCTGGCAGGCAGCACGCTCGCTTGGCGATTTCACCCTAGTGGGTTGCACGGTCTCGCCCGGGTTCGTGTGGGAAGGGTTCGCGCTGCTCGACGATGCCTCGCCGCTGGCCGCGCACCTGGCAACCTTGGTCCCGCGCTGAGCTACGGTTGGGCCTGCCATGCCGAACGCTTCCCTAACGCGGCGGTGGCCGGCTTGGCGTAATGTCCGCGTCTCACACAGGGGCGACATGTGATGCGACGCAAGGGGGCGGTGTGGGGAGCCGGATTGATGCTGGTGTCGCTGCTGGCGGCGGCCAGCGATAGCGCCACGCCGAAAGTGGCTGCGCCACCGCCACCGCCACCGCCACCGCCACCGGCGGTGGTCGATCTGGACGCGATGGTGGTGCGCGGCGTGCAACCCGGCCCGGGCTTGTGGAAGGTCAGCAAGGGCGATCAGGTGTTGTGGATCCTGGGCACCTTGTCGCCATTGCCGAAGCGGCTGCAGTGGCAGTCGACCGAGGTGGAAACGATCATCGGGCAGTCCCAGCAGGTCCTGATGGCGCCGACCGTGCAGATCGATGCGGACATGGGATTTTTCGGCAAGTTGACCTTGCTGCCGTCCGCGATGAAGGCGATGAAGAACGAAGACGGCCGCGAACTACGCGAGGTGTTGCCTCCCGATCTGTATGCCCGTTGGAGCCTGGCCAAGGCACGCTATATCGGTGGCGATCGGGGTGTGGAGCGCAAGCGCCCGATGCTTGCCGCCGGTGAGTTGTATCAGGCGGCGATCAAGCGCTCCGGCCTGGCCCGTTCGCCGGTGATCTGGTCGGTGGTGGAGCGTGCCGCCAAGCGCGCAGGTATCAAACCGACACCTACGGCGCTGGACTACAAGATCAAGGACCCGCGCCAGGCCATCAAGGAATTCCGTGCCGGCGGCATGGACGATACCGCGTGCTTTCGCAGCATTCTGGTGACAGTGGAGCGCGATCTGCCCACGATGGTCGAGCGCGCCAACGCATGGTCGGTGGGCGATATCGAAGCGCTGCGCCAACTGCCGCGCGAAGATCCGCAGGCCGCCTGCATGAGCGCGATGGCCAGCTCCGGTGCGGCCAGGGCGCGTGGTATCGACGATCTCGAACGCCGCATGCGCGAGCCTTGGCTGAGCATCGCCACCACGGCGTTGCAACGCAATCGCAGTACCTTCGCGGTGCTGCCGATCAGCCGGTTGACGGCGCCGGATGGATATCTCGCACGGCTGCAGGCGATGGGATATGCGGTGGAGGCGCCGTAAGCGCAGCAGGTTCGATGGCCGCTCCTAAGGCTTGATAGGCCGCGCCATGAACTTCTTCGTCTGAAGGCGATGCGCAGCGTGCGATCAATCGAGTCGGCCAACGCCAGCCACGTTATGCTGCGCGCCTTGTCCAATGAGACCTCCGCGTTGAACGCATTGCCGCTGCGCATTCTGGGCACCGGGCGCCATGTCCCCGCGACGGAGGTGACCTCGCAACAATTGGACGCGCGCTGGCAGTTGCCGGCGGGCACCACGTTCGCGCGCTCTGGCGTGGCCAGCCGCCATTACGTGGGCGAGGGCGAGACCGCATCGTCGATGGGCGCCGCCGCCGCGACCCAGGCGCTGGCCAGCGCCGGCATCGAGGCCGGCGACATCGATTGCCTGATCTCGGCCTGCAGCGTCATGGAGCAGCCGATTCCCTGCCAGGCGGTATTGATCCAGCGCGCGCTTGGCCTGGGCGATTCTGGCATTCCCGCGTTCGACGTCAATGCGACCTGTCTGAGTTTTCTGGTGGCATTGGACATGGCCGCCAATGCGTTGGCGCTCGGGCGCTATCAGCGCGTCTTGATCGTCTCCAGCGAGGTCGCATCGGGCGGGCTGGATGCATCGGCGCCGGCTACGGCCGGGTTGTTTGGCGACGGTGCGGCTGCAGTGATCGTGGGACGCAGCGCTGCGGAAGACGGCTCGGCATTGCTGTCCAGCCGCCTGTGCAGTTATGGCGATGGCGCGGAGCTGTGCCGTATTCGCGGCGGCGGCACGCGTTATCCGCGTGGCGAAGAAAGTGCGCCCGATGCCTTGCGCACCTTCAGTATGGATGGACGCGGCGCCTACCGCTTCGCGGCGCGCTACCTGCCTACCTTCTGGGAGCAATTGCTGCGCGAGGCGGGCACCACCACAGACGCCTTGCGCTGCTTTGTGCCGCATCAGGCCTCCGGCGGCGGTCTGGATCATGTGGTGCAGGCCTTGGGGCTGCGCCCCGATCAGGTGATTCGCATCCTGCATGCCACCGGCAATCAGGTCGCCGCATCGTTGCCGCACGCCTTGCATCACGCGCGGATCGAGCAGCGTTTGCAACGCGGCGATCTGTTCGCACTGCTCGGCACCGGCGCCGGGCTGGCGATCGGCGGCATGGTATTGCGGTACTAGGACGTGTACTCACTTCCCGAACAGGTCGTGTCCTGATGCCGCCGCGCGTGTCGCTGGAGTTGCTGCGCATCGGCCATTGCCGCCACTGCGAGCGCATGGTGCGTGCGGACGGGCGCTGGCATGCAGTGGAGTTCCCGGCATTGAGCGTGCTGATTCGGCATCCGCAGCGTGGCGCACTGCTGTACGACACTGGCTATGCCGAGCATTTCTTTCGCGCCACCGATCCCTGGCCCGAGCGCCTGTACCGCTGGACCACGCCGGTGAGTTTGCCCGCGCACGAAACGCTGGGCGCGCAGTTGGCACGTCGCGGCGTGCAGCTGGAGGAGATTGCCTGGTGCCTGATTTCGCACTTCCATGCCGACCATGTCGGCGGCCTGCGTGATCTGCCGAATGCGCGCTTCATCTGCCTGCGTGCGGATTATCAACAGCTGCGCAGTTGTTCGCGCCTTGGCGGCCTGCGCCGCGCCTTGTTGCCGCAGCTGCTACCCGCCGATTTCGACCGACGGCTGCAGTTTGCCGAGCAAGCACCGGTGCGTGCGCTGACCGGTGCCTGGCAAGGGTTGGGCGCGGCCTACGATCTGTTCGAAGACGGCAGCGTGCTGGCCGTGCCGTTGCCCGGACACGTGCCTGGGCAGATGGGCCTGTGGTTACGCGATCAGCACGACCGCGAGGTGTTGCTGTGTGCCGACGCGGTGTGGTCGTCGGCGACGTGGGCAACGCTGCAGTGGCCAGCATGGCCCACGCGTTTATTGATGCACGATTGGGCAGCGTTTCAACGCACGGTGCATCAGTTGCACGGGCTGTCGCAAGCGCATCTCGAGCTGGCGATCCTGCCGTCGCATTGCCAGCCCAGCCTTGACCGTTATCAACCGGAGTGGCGATGAGCCTGCGCATTCTCGTGACCGGCGCGTCCGGTTTTGTCGGTGGTTCGTTCCTGCGGCGTTTCCAGGGCCAGCCGGGTGTGGAGATCCATGGCATCGGTCGCCGCGCCAGCGATCTACCCAACTACCATCGCATCGATCTGAGCCGGCCATTCTCGCTGGAGTGGCAGCCGGATGTGGTGATTCACGCAGCCGCGCTGGCATCGCCGTGGGGCACGCGCGCGCAGTTCCAGCTGCATAACGTAGAGGCCACCGCCAACGTCATCGATTTCTGCACGCGCAATGGCTGCCCGCGTCTGCTGTATGTGTCGTCCAGTTCAGTGTTCTATCGCGAGGCACATCAATACGACCTCACCGAAGAAAGCCCGATCGGACCGGCGTTCGTCAATACCTACGCGCAGACCAAATATCTGGGCGAAACCTTGCTCGATCACTATCCAGGCGAGAAATCCGTGCTGCGCCCACGCGCAGTGTTCGGGCCGGGAGATACGGTGCTGTTCCCGCGCGTGATCGCCGCGGCGCGCAAAGGCGCGCTGCCACGCTTTGTCGGCCAGACCCAGCCGGTGATCGGCGATCTGATCTACATCGATACGTTGTGCGATTATCTGTATCGCGCGGCCACCGCGCCGCGGTTGCAGCCGGCCTACAACCTCACCAATGCACAGCCGGTGGATCTGCAGCAGCTGCTAATGGACTTGCTGACGCGCCTGCAGCTGCCGTTGCCGCAGCGCGAGGTACGTATCGCAACCGCGCTGCGCATGGCAAGCGTGGTGGAAGCGGCCTACCGCCTGCTGCGGCTGCGCGGCGAACCGCCGATCACCCGCTTCGGTGTTGGCGCATTTGCTTATTCGAAGACCTTCGATCCGCGACGCACGCTCGCCGATCTCGGGCAACCCAGCGTTGGCCTGGAAGAAGGTATCGAGGCGTTCGTGCGTTGGCAGGCGGCGCAATGGACGTAGCCGCACTGGCGTTGGCAGCGGCCTATCTGGCGGTGCTGATGGTCAAGACGGGGGCGGTGCTGTGGGTCGTGCACGATACACGCGCGCGGCCATCGAGCGATGCCGCTACAACCCAGGCCGAGGTGGCGATATTGCAACCCATCCTCGGCGGCGACGCGCATTTGCAGCAGGTGCTTGCCGCCAACCTGCAAGCACTGCCGGATGCACACTTCATCTGGTTGCTGGATGCGGAGGATCGCGCAGGAAATACGGTTGCCGATACATTGGTGACTCTGTATCCGCAGCGATGCATCGAGCGCGTGCTGGTGCCTCCGGCGCCACCTGGTGTAAATCCGAAAGCATGGAAACTCGACTGCGCGCTGCCGCATGTGTGCGCACCGATCAGCCTGATCCTCGACGACGATGCGCAGCTGACCAACAACGCGCTCGCACGGTTGTTGCAGGATCTGACCCACGCCGATGTGGTCACTGCGCTGCCGTATTACCAGGACAGCGCAACGCTGCCAGGCCGCCTGTTGTCGCAGTTCGTCAACAACAATGCAGCGCTCACCTATCTGGGCTGGCTGCCGTTCGCCGCGCCGCTGACCATCAATGGCATGTGCTATGCCGCCCGCACCGAACAGCTGCGCACCTGGGGTGGGTTTGCGGGGTTGCTGGAGCAGCTGACTGACGATCTGGCGTTTGCAACACTGGTGCGTGAGCGCGGTGGGCGAGTGTGCCAATCCACTGCAGCGGTGGCGATGCGCACTGCGATGCCCGATCTTGCGAGTTACCTGCGTCAGATGCATCGGTGGATGTTGTTCGCGCTGATCCTGCTGCGCCGTCAGACGTTGGGCGTACGCAGCGCAATTTTCGTACTGCAGGGCTGCCGCCGCTGTTGCTGACGGGCTTGCTGCTGTCTGTGTGCGTGCAGCCAACATGGCTGGCCATCGCATGTGCGCTGACTACGTTGCTGCTGCGTGCCTTGTTGCTGTGCCTGGTGCAATGGCGCGTCAGCGGAGCGATTCGTCACCGGCCATTGCTGTCGATTTGCGCCGAAGTTCTACAGCCGCTGCATCTGCTGCACGCAGCTGTGGTGCGCACGATCCGCTGGCGCACGCGTCGTTACCGCGTATTCCCGGATGGGCGTTTTCGTGCCGATTGACAGCGCTACTGTGCAAATTGCCTTCCTTACCGGGCAAAGCGATCCGCAGCGCTGCGCGTTGAGCGTCGAACAGCAGCACTTCTTGCAGCAGCTGCAAGGCCCGGGCCGGCAACTGATCGACTGCAATTATCCGTATCGCCCCGATCGCGCTGCGCACCGGCGCACGCCACTCTGGCGCGCCAGTCTCTCCAACGCGCGGCAGTACCTGGCCGCACGCGCCGCACGCGTTGCGGACGCCGATCGCGTGCGCATCGTGGCGCTGCTGGAGCAGGCGCCGATCACGGTAGTGCTGGCAGGCAGTTGCGGCCTGCAGTTGCTCACCGCGCTGCAGCTTCCTCACGCGTTACGTGCACGTCTGGCGGTGTTCGCCTACGGTCCGGTCTGCACTGCGCCCGCGTCGTTCGGGCAGATGCGCGTGTTGCAAGGGCAGCGCGACTGGATCTCGCGCGTGCTGTTCGGTGCTGCGATCGATCTGGCACCCGCGTGCGGGCACATGGATTACCTGCGTAACGCGGCGGTGCTCGCCGATTGCCAGGTGTTCATCGCGCGGCTTGAACAAGCCGTGCAGGGGGAGGGCAGATGCGCATCGATCTGATCGCGCCGCCATATAGCGGGCACCTGCATCCGATCCTTGCGATCGCCCGTCAGTTGGCGCCATATCACCAGGTGCAGGTCATCAGCACGCCGGCGGCGCAGGCGCGCATCCGTGCATGCGGGCTGAGCGCAGTCAGTGTGCTGGATGCGCAAGCCGATCGGCTGTTGCTGGAGATCGCCAACCCACCGCATGCGGTGGGCCACCACCCGTTGCGCTTGCGTCGACAACTGCACAACGCGCTTGGGTTGATGGCGCGGATGGGGGATGTGCTGAAAGCGCGCTGGCGCGAGCGAAGGCCGGACCTGGTGATCGTCGATTTCACCTTGCCCAGCGCGGGACTGGCGGCGCAGGCGATGGACATCGCGTGGTGGACCAGCATGCCGTCGCCGTGCGTGATCGAAACCAGCGACGGTCCTCCCGCGTATTTCGGTGGTCTGCTGCCGGCGACCAGCGCAAGACAGCGCATCTGGCATGCAGTGGCGCGGCGGCTTACGCGTGGCTTCAAGCGGACCCTGCACGCATGCTATCGCCGCCGGATGCATGCCTGCGGATTGCCGGCGATCTATCGCCGCGATCGCAGCGAGGCGGTGTACTCGCCGCTCTGCATTCTTGCCTTGGGCCTGCCGTCGTTCGAGTTAGCGCAGCGCTGGCCTGCGGCGGTGCGCTTCGTCGGGCCACAGCTGTGTACGCCGCCCGCATCGGTTGCGCCGCCTGCGTTTGTCGCCGGGAGGCGGCATGTGCTGGTGACGCTGGGCACGCATCTGCAGTGGGTCAAACACTGCATGGATGCGGTACTGCGCGCGCTGGCGCCGCAGTTTCCGGACGTGATCTTCCATTTCAGCGATGGCGACACCGCAGCGCCGCAGCAACAGGGCCATGGCAACTATCAGCGTCTGCCGTATGTGGACTATGCGCAGCACCTGCAGCGTTACGCGCTGGTGGTGCACCATGGCGGCGCTGGCATTCTGTATGCCTGCCTGGCCGCAGGCTTGCCATCGATCGTGTACCCGCTGGACTACGACCAGTTCGACCACGCCGCTCGCCTGCAGGTCGCCGGAGCAGCGTGGTGGTTGCGCGAGTTGGATGGCTTGCCGGCACTGCTGCGCGAAGCGCTTGGCACGAGCGAGCTGCCGTCAGGCGTACATCGATTGCAGACGGAGCTGCACGCCATCGATGCGCAGGCACGCATCGTGCGGTTGGTGGATGCGTTTGCGCAGACCGGTGCGGTGCCGCAGGTCTGATGCGTCGCTACGCGAAATCGGTCGCGCATTGCGTCAGCGCAGCCGCGTCAACACGACGCGTGGGTCGCGGTTGATACGGGCAGGCGAATCTCCAATCCCCTGCCGGGACTGAACATCCAAGAGTGGCTCACAAAACTGCCAAGTGCGCGCAGCCGGCTGATCTGCAGCTTGGTTGCAGGGCCCTTGACCGCCCACCATCGCGGGACACGCCGCAAGTACGTCCGTGTAGGCTCTTACGCGGCATCCATGCCGCGTAAGATCCCGCGCCGGTGGGCGTGCAAGGGCCAGTCGAGAGGGGCGGTGTGCGTGGTTGCGGGCAATACGCGCGGCGCGACCGTCCGATGCGGTCATGCTCGGCTCCTGTCGATCCGAGCAATGGCATTGCCATTGCCGACATCGCTCCAGTGTCCAACGAAGGCGAGTGCGACCATCACGTTGTCGCCATCGATAAAGCGTTCGAGAGGTTTTGTTAGCCGCCCCAAGTCGCTCTACTGACCGCGAGCCTCAACCCGCAGCCGCATTCAACGACGGCGCCTTGCTTGCCATCAGCTGCGGCCAACGCTTGAGCACGGCGGCACGGATACCGGCCTGATCAATGCCAGCATCGGCCAGCAGGTCTTCGCGGCTGGCGTGGTGCTGGAAGCTGTCGGGCAGGCCCAGGTGCAACATCGGCATGGTGATCGCTTCGGCATTGAGCAGCTCTGCCACGCCCGAGCCGGCGCCGCCGGCAACGACGTTGTCTTCGATGGTGACGAAGCCTTCGTGGCTCTTGGCCAGTTCCAGCAGCATGGCTTTGTCGAGCGGTTTGACGAAGCGCATGTTGACCACGGTCAGGCCGAGTTCGCGCCCGACCGCTTCTGCCGCATCCACGCTCGCGCCGAAGCCGAGCAGGGCGATGCGTGCGCCGTTATGGCGCAGCTGCGCCTTGCCGATCGGCAAGGTGGTGAGCGATGTGTCGAGCGTACTGCCGGGGCCTGTGCCACGCGGGTAGCGCACTGCTGCCGGGCCTTCGTAGCGCACGCCGGTGGTCAGCATCTGGCGGCACTCGGCTTCGTCGGCCGGCGCCATCACCACCATGTGCGGCACGCAGCGCAGGAAGCTCAGATCCAGATTGCCTGCATGGGTGGCGCCATCCGGGCCGACCACGCCGCCGCGATCGATCGCAAACAGCACGTCGAGCTTCTGCACCGCCACGTCGTGCACCAACTGGTCGTAGCCGCGCTGCAGGAAGGTGGAATAGATCGCCACCACCGGTTTGGCGCCCTGGGTCGCCATGCCGGCGGCCAGGGTGACCGCATGTTGCTCCGCAATCGCCACGTCGAAATAGCGCTGCGGATACTCCTTGCTGAAACGCACCAGGCCCGAGCCTTCGCGCATTGCCGGAGTGATCACCAGCAGCGTTGGCTCGGCCGCGGCCATGTCGCAGACCCAGTCGCTGAAGACATCGGTATAGGTCGGCTTCTTGGCGCCGGCCTTGGCAATCAGGCCCTTGCTCGGATCGAACGGACCCACCGCGTGGTAGCCGATCTGGTCGCCTTCGGCGAGCTCGTAGCCCTTGCCCTTGGTGGTGATGACGTGCAGCAACTGCGGGCCCTTGAGCGTCTGCAAGGTCTTCAGTGCGCCAACCAGGGTGGGCAGGTCGTGGCCGTCGATCGGGCCGGTGTAGTGGAAGCCCATTTCTTCGAACAACGTGGACGGCACGAACATGCCTTTCCAGTGTTCTTCCCAGCGCCGCACGAAGCGCGCGGTAGGGTTGTTCTTCTTGTCGCCGAGGATCTTCTTGCCGCCCTCGCGGATCGCGTTGAGCGTGCGGCTGCCGCTGGCACGGCCCAGCATCTTGGTCAGCCCGCCGACCGCCTCGGAGATCGACATGCGGTTGTCGTTGAGGATCACCAGCAGGTTCGGCTCCGGATCCATGCCGCCGGCGTGGTTGAGCGCTTCGTAGACCATGCCGGCAGTCATCGCGCCGTCGCCGATCACCGCGACCACCTTGCGCTCGTCGCCGTTGCGCTGCGCGGCGATCGCCATGCCGAGCGCCGCCGAGATCGAGGTCGACGAATGGCCGACGCCGAAGGTGTCGTAGATGCTTTCTTCGCGCTTGGGAAACGGCGCCACGCCGTCCTTCTGCTTGACCGTGTGGATCTGGTCGCGACGGCCGGTGAGGATCTTGTGCGGGTAGGTCTGATGGCCCACGTCCCACACCAGCTGATCGACCGGGGTCTGATACAGGTAGTGCAGGGCGACGGTGAGTTCGATCACACCCAGGCCCGCCGCGAAGTGACCGCCGCTCTTGCCTACCGACTCGATGAGGTAGGCACGCAGTTCTTCGGCGATCGCCGTGAGCTCGGCCTCGTCGAAGCGACGCAGATCGTCAGGGGTCTGGATGCGCGACAGGCGCGGATAGCGGGTGGAATCGATCATCATCGTGTCAATGTTCTGAAGCCATATTGTCCTCCCCATGCGAAGGCCCGGCAAGCAAACCGGTTCAGCTGTCAGCGGGAAGTGATGGCTGCGCTCGCCGCCATTGCTGGCGGGCGCATTGAACGCCTGCGCATGCGGCAATCTGCCGCACCCGGTTGGACGCGCAGATGCATGCTGGGCGCGCGAACTACAGCGACAGCTTGGAGCGCTTGGGCAACTGCGCGCGCAGGAACGCCATCTGATCGGAGAGGATATTGCGGTTGGAGAGGATCAGATGTTCGATCCAGCTCGGCCGATACGGCACCGCCAGCAGCGGCATATGCGCCTGCTGTGGCGTGCGGTTGGCCTTGCGCGAGTTGCACTGGAAGCACGCAGTGACCACGTTTTCCCAGGTATCGCGGCCGCCCTTGGACACCGGCATGACATGGTCGCGGGTTAGTTGCGGGCGGCTGAAGTGCTGGCCGCAATACAGGCACAGCTGCGCATCGCGTGCGAACAGCGCGGTGTTGCTGAGCGTGGGGGTCGGGTCCAGTGCGCGCGAGCGTGCGTGACCACGCGCAGCGATGATGGGATGCAATTCCAGCACGCTGCGCTCGCCGGTCAGCCGCGAGATGCCGCCATGGATCTGCATGCATGGCTCGCCCAGCGTCCAGGAGACCGCGCCGCGTGCGTACAGACAGGCCGCGTCTTGCCAGTTGATCCAGTCCAGCACCCGGCCGTGCGCATCGAGCGAGAGCAGGCGCAATGCGGGAAGTTGCTGAAACGCAGCGACAGAGCTGCCCGCGACCGGGGCATCGAAGCCGCCGGGGACGATCACACCACGTGCGTGAGTGTCTGTCTCCATCGGGAAAACAGCTTATACCCGATCGTTGACAGTTTGTGTATCGCAGCGATCAGCCTTCGCCGAACAGCTCCGCTTCCAGCGTCATCAGCGGCGCGGCGCCACTGCGGATGGTGGCGGCATGGGTCAGCGTGCGAGGCAGCACGCGCGCGAAGTAGAAGCGTGCGGTCTCGCGCTTGGCGCGCTTGAAGTCCTCGCTGTGCGCGGAGGCATCGGCAGCGGCCACGCTGCGTGCCCACCAGTAGGCCAGCACCACATAGCCGGAATAGAACAGATAGTCGTAGCTGGCGGCGCCGAGTTCGTCCGGGTTGCGGGCGGCGCGATCGAGTACGTCGCGGGTCAGCATTGCCCACTCGCTGCACTTGTCGCGCAGCGGCTTGATGAACTCGGCCAGCGCCGCATTGCCTTGCTGCGCATTGGCGAAGGTTTCCACATCGGCCAGGAACAACTTCAGCCCGGCGGCCTGGCTGGCAGCGGTCTTGCGGCCGATCAGATCCAGCGCCTGGATGCCGGTGGTGCCTTCGTAGATGGTGGTGATGCGTGCGTCGCGGGCCAGCTGCTCCATGCCGTATTCGCGGATATAGCCATGGCCGCCGAAGCACTGCAGCGCGTGGTAGGTGTTCTCGATCGACCACTCGGTCTGGCAGGCCTTGGAGATCGGGGTGAGGAAGCTCACCAGCGTCTCGGCATCGGCACGCTCCTGTTCGGTGGCGCCGCGATGGGCGACATCGACCAGGCTGGCCGCGTGCAGCGCCAGCAAGCGGCTGCCTTCGGTCAGCGATTTGATGGTCAGCAGCATGCGGCGCACGTCCGGGTGCACGATGATCGGGTCGGCCGGCTTGTCGGGGAACTTGGCACCGCTGAGCGCGCGCGATTGCAGACGCTCGCGGCTGTAACGCAGCGCATTTTGATACGCGCGCTCGGACAGGCCGATGCCCTGCAGGCCCACGCTCAGGCGCGCGGTATTCATCATCGTAAACATGGCCTGCAAGCCCTTGTGCGGCTGGCCGACCAGATAGCCTTGCGCGCCTTCGAAGTTCATCACGCAGGTCACCGAGCCCTTGATGCCCATCTTGTGCTCGATCGAGCCGCAATGCAGCGCGTTGCGCTCGCCCACGGTGCCGTCGCGGTCCACTTTGAATTTGGGGGTGACGAACAGCGAGATGCCCTTGGCGCCCGCCGGTGCATCCGGCAGTTTGGCCAGTACCAGATGCACGATGTTGTCGGTGAGGTCGTGCTCGCCGGCGGTGATGAAGATCTTGGTGCCGGTGATGGCGTAGCTGCCGTCGGCGTTGGGTTCGGCACGGGTCTTGAGCAGGCCCAGGTCGGTGCCGCAATGCGGCTCGGTCAGGCACATGGTGCCGGTCCAGCGGCCGTCGATCAGCGGCTTGAGAAAGACGTCCTGCTGCCAGGTTTCGCCGTGCTGACGCAGCGCTTCCATCGCGCCGTGCGAGAGTAGCGGGAAGTTGCCCCAGGCCAGGTTGGCGGCGTTGATCATCTCGCTCAACGGCACGCCCAGCGTATGCGGCATGCCCTGACCACCGAATTGCGTCTCGGCGGTGAGCCCGTTCCAGCCGCCTTCGACGAATTGGTCGTAGGCCGCGCGGAAGCCGGGCGGGGTAGTCACCGCGTGGGTGCTCTTGTCGAACGCACAGCCGATCTCGTCGCCGATGCTGTTGAGCGGCGCCAGCACCTGCGAGGTGAAGCGACCGGCTTCTTCGAGCACGGCGTCGATGATGTCGGTGCTGGCATCGGTGTAACCGAGCCGGGCGAACAGGGCTTGCGCACCGAGTACGTCGTGCAGGGCAAAGCGGAAATCGGTCAGCGGGGCGGTGTAGCTGCTCATGCGGAGTCCTTCAAACGAGTGCGGGAAGGCGTGCGCGTCAGCGCAGCACGCCGTTGAGGCCGGGGGCCGGGCTGAGCGTATTGCGCGATTCGACGGTGAAATCGCGCTGCTTCTTGTCCTGCGGGGTCGCCCATACCGTGCCCTTGAGCGTGTACGGCAGCGAGCGCCCGCTGGCGAGCACGTCGGCGACGGTGAGGCGGCCCAGCGAGGTCGGCTGCAGGGTGACAGTCACCACGTCGGCGGTCTCCGGGCCGATCGAAATACCCACGGCCTGGTCGAGCTTGCCGGCCAGCTGGTCGCCGGCGGAGATCTCCAGCGCCACGCGCTCGAACTGCATCGGGATGCTGCTGTAGTTCTGCAGCCGCAGGTCCACCGACCAGGCGCCATCCGGGCGCACGGTCAGCTGCTGTATGCGGGCTGCCGGCTCAGACACGCGGCGCACCGCACCGCCGCAGGCGCTCAGCAGCAGGGCGCAGGTCAGCGACACAATCACAAGGCGATAGGCACGACGCATGTACTCGGATCCTTGGCTGGGTAAGGCGGCGCCAAGAATACTACGCAGTACGGTTGCTGCCTTGCTGCAGCAACGGGGACTGAGGGCGTGCGGTCACAGCGCTGCAGTCACAGCAATGGCGCAGCTACGATCAGCGGCGACAGGTCGTAGCCCATCTGCGTGGTTTGGCGTTTGAGCTGTTCAAACTGCGCGCGCTGCATCTGTGGCGAGCGCGACAGGATCCACAGGTACTTGCGATCCGGCTCGCCGACCACCGCCCATTGGTAGTCCGGATCGAGCGCGATAACCCAATAGTCGGCCCACACCAGTGGCAGCCAGCTCAGCCATTCCGGGGCGAAGCGCACCTGCAGTTGGCCGGGCTGGCCATCGACCGGCCGCGCCACACCGTCGGCCTGGGTCAGGGCGCCATCGGCGGTGCGGCAGCCGTTGCGCACGCCGATCAAACCATCGTCGCGCAAGGTGTAGCTGGCGGTGATATCGCTGCGGCACTTCTTCTGGAACGAGACCGGCAGGTGCGCGATCTCGTGCCACTGCCCGGCGTAGCGGGAGATGTCCAGCTGCGGCACCGCGCGTATCGGCTGTTGGGCAATAGCGGTCAATGGCAGCAGCAAAGCGAACGACAGCAGCAGGCGGGGCAGGCGCATGACAATCTCCTCGGGACGCGCGCAGGCTAGGCCATGCCACCCGCCGCGCGGCGTGAACCGGCGCAAGAAACCCGGCTGCCGGCACCGGCCCGCAACAAAGTTGCGCACAAGGCTTGCCCAAACTGCGCCTGCTCGCTATGATGCGCGTCCTCGCAACGCAGGCATCGCGTTGCAGGTAGTGGCCGAGTAGCTCAGTTGGTAGAGCAGGGGATTGAAAATCCCCGTGTCGGCGGTTCGATTCCGTCCTCGGCCACCATTTCCCAGCCTTCATTCGCAAGGCTTTCCGGCAATCGCCGGGTTTTGAGACTCTTGTTTTGTTTCCTTTGAGCTAGACCTGCACACAGATTGGCGGGTGGTTTTGTCGTGTCTGTCGGCGAGTGCATTGACGATAAGGCTGTGTCGCGAACCGTCTTTGCAAATCGGCTCGAATGACGCTGCAAGTTGCCGTCGCAGTCAATCTGCGCGGGCGTCTTGCTCGGTCTCGCGATGAGTGCTTTGCTTCCACGTCGTCTTCAACTGCGCGTGGCGATACTTGCGCGCATGACGCACAAGACACTTCGACGCACGCTGATTCATGGCTATTGCGGTGAGTTCCGCGTGGAGACGTTGGAAAGCCAGGCGCCTGGCGCGACGTTGTGGCTGTCGACCGCGTTCGTCTACCACCGCGACCGCGCGTCGCCAGTGGCCACGATCGAGGGCGCCGGGCAGGGCGAGTATCGCGGCGATGCGCGTGAGCAGGCGCTGCGCGTCGGCTCCTGCCTGGCGGAGTTTCTGGATCCAAAGGAATACCGGGTTCGCGAGACCTAGCGCCGCCACAACGGTGTGTGAGTTGTTGGCTGTGCGCAGGTGGTGCTCAATCGCCTGTGGTGCTGCAGCGCGTGGTACTCCGCAACGCATCACCGGTCGAGGAGCCTGCATGGCCGGGTATCCTTGTGGGCTTGATCGGACGAAGGAACGGCAATGACGAAAAACCACTGGTGGTTGGTGGCAATGGCACTGGCTGCGGCCATGCCGTGTGGCGCGTCCACGCTGCCTGCGAATGCGTCAAAGTTGCTGCCTGCCGGGCAGACGGTGATCGGCGTTGCCACTGCGGATCTGACTGGAGACGGCCGGCAGGATTATGTAGTGGCCCTGCGCGCCGCGTCTGAAGGCACCTTGGATGCGCTGCGCTCCAGCGGGCGCGTTGCGCCTGCACGCACCTTGCTGGTGTTGGTGGCGAACGCGGACGGTGGCTTTGTCGAAGCCGGGCGCAATACGCGGGTAATCTTCAAGGCCGACGAAGGCGGCCAGTGCGATCCGTTTCTGGATGGCGAAGAAGGCTTGGTGGCGAAGGGCGCGTATTTCACCGTGCAGAATGGCGTGTCGTGCGGGCAGCATTGGACCGACTACATCACCTTCCGCTACGACCGTGCGCGCGGTGGGTTCTTCTTCCACAAGCGTGTGACGGAAAGCTGGGAAATGAATACCGATGACAGGCCTGACGCCGAGGCGATGCGGATGAGCGAGCACACCGAGATCAAGGCTGACCCGCGCAAGCCGGTGTCGCTGTCGGCGTACACGCCGACGCCGTGATGGCATAGCGCTGCGATCAACCGCCTGTCGGCCTCCAGTTGTCCATGTTGCGCCGATAGACGAACAGGCGCGGTGCCTTGGCAACCTGCACCGAGGCCTGGCGATCGCCGGCAATCAGCGAAAACCCGATGTCTGCGAGCATGCGCGATAGCGCATTGGCATTGCCGCGGCCCGGGTCGCTGATGACGATCTCGCACGAGGGCTTGGCAAGCGCGGGGATGAGTTTTGCCAGCATGGTGGCGTGGCGGGTTTCGTAAAGCACGTCGCTGGCGATGATCATGTCGAACTGGCCCATGTTCGGCGCGCCGGTGTCCCAGTCCAGGCGCCGATACGGCACCGATTCCAGCGCATTGAGCGCAGCGTTGTAGGCCAGAAACACTTCGGCCAGCGGGTGGTGATCGCTGGCAACGACGTCGGCGCCGCGCCTGCGCAGCACCAGACTCGCCAGCCCCAAGCCGCAACCGAGTTCGAGGATGCGTCTGCCTTCGATCGGGCGCGTGGCCATCGCTTCGGCCAGCAGTTGCCCGGCCGGCCAGACCTGGCCGAACAGACTCCACTGCGCGGACGAAATGCCCGCCTCGGCAGCGCTTTCATCGGGATCGGCGTACTGCTGCTTGTCGGCCAGTGCGCGAATGACGTAGGTCAGCTGCCCGAAGGTCAACTCGTGAATCTGGGTCTGGTAGCCCGGCATGGTGATACCGCATGGGTCGCCAGACGAAGGCACTGGCGCGGGAAAGAATGCGCGCAACGGTGCCAGAACGGCCGGACGCGGCGCAGGAGCTGCTTGGTGCCCGCGCATGCTACGGCAAAACCTTGCCGATGCACGTCTGCGGATGTCTAGGCATGGCAGCGTGTGGCACCACGCTTGGCTGGCTTGCAGCAAGCGACCATGTCTGCAATGGCTCACAGCTGCGCGCTTGCATGCAAGCCGGCGCTGGCGGTTATGGTCGCCGGATTGCGGACGACAAGGTGGCAGCGATGAAGAACTGGGTGTTGCTGGCGGTGGCAATCTGCGCAGAAGTCACCGCGACCTCGGCGCTCAAATCCAGCGAAGGCTTCACGCGCTTGTGGCCATCGCTGCTGACGGTGCTCGGCTACGGCATTTCGTTTTATTTTCTGGGGCTCACGTTGCGGGTCATCCCGGTCGGCATCGCCTACGCCCTGTGTTCGGGCGCGGGCATCGTGCTGATGTCGCTGGTGGCGTGGGCACTCCATGGGCAACGGCTGGATGCACCGGCGATGCTGGGTATGGGGTTGATCGCGGCTGGGGCAGTGGTGATCAATGTGTTTTCCAGGGTTGCGCCACACTAGCCTGTACGGGTGAGCGCTGCCGTAGTGGCAAAACGTACCCAGCGCATGTGAGGAGTCAACTAACCGCCTCCAACTAGACTCCGGTCATGAACATTGCCCTGCGCAGAAGATGCACTTGAACGATCCCGGTCACGGAGCGCCATGTGCGCCCCACATCAGCGGATCTCGCGCTCCTCCTGCCGAGAGGCAACGCTCGGATATCTTTTTTGCCGCGGTGGAAACCACGCGGATGCCGATGACGGTGACCGATCCGCATCTACTGGACAATCCCATCGTGTTCGCCAACCGCGCATTCCTGGAAATGACCGGGTATTCGTCGGAAGAGGTCATCGGCCACAATTGCCGCTTTCTGCAGGGGCCGGACACCGATCCGGCCAACGTCAACGAGGTTCGCGCCTCCATCGCCAACCGTCGCGAATTCGCCACCGAGGTGCTGAATTACCGCAAGGACGGCTCCTCGTTCTGGAATGCGCTGTTCGTCTCGCCAGTGTTCGATGACAAGGGCGAGCTGGTGTATTTCTTCGGTTCGCAGCTGGACGTGAGCCGGCGCCGCGACGCTGAGGACGCCTTGCGTCAGGCGCAGAAGATGGAAGCGCTGGGTCAATTGACCGGCGGTATCGCGCACGATTTCAATAATCTGCTGCAGGTGATGTCCGGCCATCTGGAAGTGATCCAGATGATGGCTGCGGACGGCGGTGGTAATGCCAAACGCATTGCGTTCAGTGCCGAGCAGGCGGCCGCTGCTGCGGCCAAGGCGGCCACATTGACCCAGCAATTGCTCGCATTTTCGCGCAAGCAGAAGTTGCGCGGCGGCGTGGTGAATCTCAACGGTCTGGTGTCGGGCATGAACAACATGGCCGAGCGCACGCTGGGCGGCGACATCAGCCTGCGGCAGTCGCTGGAAGAGGGGCTGTGGAATTGTCAGATCGACACCACCCAGGCCGAAATGGCGCTGCTGAATGTGTTGATCAACGCGCGCGATGCGATGGCCTATGCCGAGCGCAAGGAAGTCACGGTACAGACGCAGAATGTGGAGATCACCAGCCACGAGCTGGCGACCTATCACCAGTTGGCACCGGGCCGGTATGTGAGCATCGCGGTGCGCGACACCGGCTCGGGCATGCCGCCGGACATCGCCAGCCGGGTGATGGAGCCGTTCTTCACCACCAAGGAAGAAGGCCAGGGCACCGGGCTGGGGTTGTCGATGGTGTACGGCTTCGTCAAGCAGTCTGGCGGCACCGTGCGCATCCATAGCGAAGTGGGCGAGGGCACCACGGTGCGGCTGTATTTCCCGGCATCCAGCGAGTATGCGGAGGACGTGCAGGCGGTCAAACAGCGCGTGATCGAGCAGGGAGGTAGCGAGAACATCCTGATCGTGGAAGACAAGCAGGACGTGGCGGTGGTTGCCAAGCTCTTTCTGGAAGGTGCCGGCTACCGTGTCCTGTGCGCATCCAGCGGACGCGAAGCAATCGCAGTGCTGGAGCTGCATCCGGAGGTGGATGCGTTGTTCACCGATCTGATCATGCCGGGCGGCATGAATGGTGTGGTGCTCGCACGCGAGGCCTGCCGCATGCTGCCCAACATCAAGATTCTGCTCACCACCGGCTACGCCGATGCCGGCATCCAGCGCACCGACGTGGGTGGCGCGGAGTTCGGCGTGGTCAACAAGCCGTATACGCAGAAGGAATTGCTCAAGCGTATCCGCCTGTTGCTGGACGGGCCTGCTGGGATCTGTTGAGCGATGTTTGCCGAGGCTATGCGGATGCCTGGTTGAAAGTGTCGCGGCCAAGGGCGACTGACACAACGTAGCGAGCGGTCAAAACGGTAGCGAGCGTTCGCCTGGCGGTGAGCGCAGTGGTTTTTGTTGGCCGCTTCTTGTTCGATGTAGTCAGAAGCCCAGATCACAAGCCTGGTCGGTCGAGGGCGCGGTGCCCTCGCCGCTCGCGGGACACGCCGTGAACCCGTCCCTGGGGGCTCGGTGGCGGCATCCATGCCGCCACGGTCCCGCAATCGGCGAGGGCACCGCACCATAGAGTTGGTCGGTAGTCGGGTGAAAGCCTGCCTGCTGCTTGGCTTGTGTTGGGAAGCTGGAATTATTCAAACCACGCACGTCATGCATTGCTTGCACCATGTACACCGACCATATGCATTGCTTGCACTCTGCACACCGACCATATGCATTGCTTGCACTCTGCGCACCGACTATCTCGACTGGTCCTTGCCCGCTCACCGTCGCGGGACCTTACGCGGCATGGATGCCGCGTAAGAGCTTACAAGGACGTACTTGCAGCGTGTCCCGCGATGGTGGGCGGGCAAGGGCCCTGCAGCCAAGCCGCAGATCAAGCCGCAGATTAGCCGCCCTACAGCGAAGACCCAGATCGTTCGCTCTGCAATAAACCAGCGTGAAGTCGTTTTGCGAGCCGCTCTAAATCAGCGCTGCATTAGTCAGTGCTGCATGAGCCGGCAGGCTGCGCGCCCGTCTGGCGGTAAGCGCAATGGTGCCCGATGGCCGCGCTTACTCTTCGCTCATCGGCGCGACATAGCCATCCGGCTTGTCGGCGTTGCGCTCGAACAGGAACTTCTGCAATTCGGCTTCGAGAAAGGCGCGGTGCTTGGGGTCGCGTGGCGAGAGCCGGTTTTCGTTGATCAGCATGGTCTGATGCGCCAGCCACGCCTGCCACGCGGTCTTGCCGATCTGCGCGAACACGCGCTGGCCGAGTTCGCCGGGATACGGAACGAAATCCAGGCCGTCGGTGTCGCATTGCTGGTACTGGCAGAACACGGTGCGTGACATGCGGATTTCCTTGGATGCGCGCTCAGTGTGCGCGCTTGGAGTGTGAGTGCGCCTTACAGAGCGTCGAGCAGTTTGCGGATCGGCGCCGGCAGGCCCAGCGATGCGAGATCGGCGCGGGCCACCCAGCGCAGATCGTCATTGTCGCGCACCGCCGGACGCAGTGCGACCTTGCGGATGCGCAACGGCCGCAGATGCAGGCGGTAATGACTGAAGGTGTGCACGATCAGCGGCATCTCATCGGCGCGCTCGTAATCACCTTGGATATGGTTGGCGAACCATGCGCGCATGCCGCTATCGGTTTCGGCCTGTGGCAGTGTCCATAGCGAGGCCCAGATACCGGTCGGCGGGCGGCGCTGCAGGAGGATCTGCTTGTCTGCGTTTTCCAGCAGCAGCGCGGTGGCCTCGCGCTCGGGTAATTGTTTGCCGGGCTTGGGCGTGGGCAATGCTTCCACCAAGCCATCGCGGCGCGCCACGCAATCGTCCTGCAACGGACACAGCACGCACGCCGGTTTTGCGCGTGTACACAGCGTGGCGCCGAAATCCATTTGCGCCTGCGTGTAGTCGGCCAGGCGGCCGGCCGGCACATGTGCGACATGCGTCGTAGCCAATTGCCATAACTGCTTTTCGATCACCGGCAGGCCGGGATAGCCGGCAATGCCATGGAAGCGCGTCAGCACGCGTTTGACGTTGCCGTCCATGATCGCAAAGCGGTCGTTCCAGGCCTGGCTGAGGATGGCGCCCGCCGTGCTGCGGCCGATGCCGGGCAGCGCGAGCAGCGCATCGAAATCACGTGGCAACTCGCCGTCGTGCAAGGCGACGCATTGCTTGGCGGCCGCATGCAGATTGCGTGCGCGTGCGTAGTAGCCCAACCCGGCCCAATGCGCCATCACGCTGTCGTTGTCGGCCGCAGCCAGGTCGGCCAGGGTCGGGAAGCTGGCGACGAACTTCAGGAAGTACGGGATGACCACCGCGACCTGGGTCTGCTGCAGCATGATTTCCGACAACCACACGCGGTAGGGCGCACGCGGATGTTGCCAGGGCAGATCGTGACGACCGTGGCCGTCGAACCAGTGCAGCAGGCGGTGGACGAAAGCGTCAGCGGTGGGCGTGGCGTGGTCGGCTGGCATGGGCTCTGCTGGCGATGACTTCATAACGGCGGCAGACGCGTGCAAGCGTCTGCCGATCAGCTGCCCAACGCTTCCGGCAGCAACGCATCGACGAAGGCGACCGGGTCGAACACGCGCAGATCTTCCGGGCGCTCGCCGATGCCGGCAAAGCGGATCGGAATACCGAACTCGCGCGCCAGCGCGAACACCACGCCGCCCTTGGCGGTGCCATCGAGCTTGGTGACCACCAGTCCTGTGACGCCGACGGCGGCATGGAACCGGCGCAGCTGCGAAATGGCGTTCTGGCCGGTGGTGCCGTCGATGACCATCAGCACTTCGTGCGGTGCGGCGGCGTCGATCTTGCCGAGCACACGGCGGATCTTGCCGAGCTCGTTCATCAGCCCGGTCTGGGTGTGCAGGCGGCCGGCGGTGTCGGCGATCAACACTTCGGTGCCGCGCGCCTTGGCCGCCTGCAGCGCGTCGAACGCCACCGAGGCGGCATCGGCGTTTTGCCCCTGCGCGATCACGGCCACGCCGTTGCGGTCGCCCCAGGCCTGCAATTGCGCCACCGCAGCGGCGCGGAAGGTGTCGCCGGCGGCCAGCATCAAGCTGTTGCCTTCGTCCTTGAAGCGCTTAGCGAGCTTGCCGATGGTGGTGGTCTTGCCGACGCCGTTGACGCCCACGGTGAGGATCACGAACGGCTTGACCGAGCGATTGATGACCAGCGGTTTGGAGACCGGCTGCAGCAGCGCGATGAGATCGGCGCGCAGCGCCTTGAACATCGCCTGTGCATCGACGAACTCGCGCGACTTCATGCGCTTGCGCAGGCCTTCGACCAATGCTGTGGTCGCGCCGATACCGACGTCGGCGGTGATCAGTGCGGTCTCGATCTCGTCGAGCAGATCGTCGTCGAGCTTGGGGTTGCGCGAGAACAAACCGCCGAAGCTGCGCGCGAAAGTGCTGTTGCGCAGACGATCGCGCCAGCCCGGCTTGCCGGCCGGGGCTGCGGGTAGCGCATCGCGCTGGCCAACGATGCTGTCGTTGCGTTCATTGTCTTGGGTGGTCGGCGGCGGGGTGCTGACGATGACCGGTGCGGTGACGACGGGCGTAGCGACCGCGGGAGTTGCGGCAACCGGTGAAGCTGCAGACATAGGCGCTGCAGCAGGCGGTGCAACGACAGTTGGTGTCGCAGCCGGCGCAGCAGGTGTCGCAGTCGTCGACGGTGCGGCAGGTGCGAGCGTAGAAGCGGCACTCTGCGACGGCGTCGCAGGAGTTGCTGGCGTGGCCGGCTGCGAAGGCGCAGCAGCAGGCGGCACTGGTGCGGTGTATGACTGCGTGACAACCGGCGCCACCACCACTGGAGTGGGGGCAGTAGGCGTGACAGGCGGTTTGGGATCAGGCAGTGCCTGCAATGCCGAAGGCGCGGGCGTTGCCGGCGCGGCAGGCGCCGTGGGCACTGCCGCGATGCTCTGCGCCTGACCGGTACGCGCGGCGATATCTTGCGCAAGCTGCTCGGCCGGAGCGGCAGCGGGCGGGGGCCGTCGGCTCGTCCTGTGCGGGAGCAGGTGTGGCACCCGGCGCAGCAACCGGCACCGCTGCTGGCGTGCCGCTCGGCGCAGCAGCTGGCATGGCCTCAGCCGGTGAAACCGGGGTGGCGGCAGAAGGTGCGGTCGGAAATGCGGCTGCCAGTTCTTCCAGGCTGTAGCGCGAGGTACGCGCGCTGTCGGGCGTGGTTGGCTTGTTGCGGCGAAAGAAGCTGGCCATTGGCAACGCAGTTGGGGAAACCCGAAATTCTACCATCCGGGCCCTGGCTCGCCTTGACGCGACCTTCAGCGTCGCCTCATCCGGGGCAGCATCCGGTGCGCTGCGTGGTCGCCGCAAGGACTACGCAAATGACATCGCGACGGCAACCCGAATCCTGCCGAATTCGGCATTTGTGCCAGCCGTATGTCAGCGCCGATTTTTCGCTTACAACTGGCCCTTGAGCGCGCGGTAATCGCGCGGCGTCATGCCGACCGTGGCCTTGAATTGGCGTGCGAACGCGCTCTGGTCGGCAAAGCCGCAACGTTGCCCGATGCTGGCGATGCTGTCGTCGCCGTACAGCAGCCGCATCGCCGATTCGATGCGCAGCTTGGTCAGCAGTTGCTGCGGCGTCACCTGGAATACGCGGCGGAAATGCCGCTCCAGCTGCGCCACCGACAAGCCGGCCAGATCGGCCAGACTCTGCACGCGCAGGTTGTCGCCGAAGTTGGCCTGCATGTGCTCCATCACCTGGCTCAAGCGTTCGTAGGCCGAGTGGCGGCTGTCGGGCTGGCCCAGATCGCGCGAAATACCCACGATGCCGATCACTTCGTCGGCTTCGCATAGCGGGCGCTTGAAGGTCAGGCACCAGCCGGGCAGGCGATTGGGGTACAGATGCACCTCCAACTGATTGTCGATGAGCTCGCCGCACAGCACGCGGCGGTCCTGCATCATGTAGCTTCCACCCAGCGGCAGCGGGAACACTTCCAGCGGCGAGCGGCCGATGATTTCGCTGCGCAGCTTGCGTCCCAGCCGGCGCACGAGCGTAAGGTTGCAGTGGGTGTAGCGGCCCTGCCCATCCTTGATGAAGAACACCACGTCCGGCAGTGCGTCGAACAGCGTCTGCATTTCCAGCGCGGGAAGGTTGAGGTCCATCGGCGTCATGGTGGCGGTCACGATTGACGGCTGCACGAAAGGCGCGGCCCAGCAATGATCCTAGCGCAAACGCGGGGCTGTGAACCGGGTTGTCGATTGTGCAGATTTCCGCATTTGCAACTCGCATTGGACGCTAGTCGCCTGCCAGCCCGCAGTGGGAGCATGAGCCATGCACACCATCGATGTCATCGACTCCCATACGGCCGGCGAACCTACCCGCGTGGTCCTCTCCGGCTTCCCCGATCTGGGCGATGGCGATCTGGCGCAGTGTCGCGAGCGCTTTCGCAACGAGTTCGATCAGTGGCGCAGCGCGATCGCCTGCGAACCACGCGGCTCGGACACCATGGTCGGCGCCTTGCTGCTGCCGGCGCGCGACCCCAGCGCCTGCACCGGGGTGATCTTCTTCAACAACGTCGGCTACCTGGGCATGTGCGGGCACGGCACCATCGGAGTGGTGCGCACGCTGGCCGCGCTGGGGCGCATCGCGCCGGGCCAGCACCGCATCGAAACCCCGGTCGGCACGGTCGGCGTGGAGCTGGCCGAAGACGGCACGGTGTCGGTCGACAATGTCGAGAGTTATCGCTTTGCGACCGGCGTGGAGGTGGACGTGCCCGGGCATGGCCGGGTGTGTGGCGATGTGGCCTGGGGCGGCAACTGGTTTTTCATCACCGAGCAGGCGCCGTGCGTGCTGGATCTGGCGCATCAGCGCGAACTGACCGCCTACACCGAAGCGATCCGGCTGGCGCTGGAAGCGGCCGGCATCACCGGTGAGGCCGGTGGCGAGATCGACCATATCGAAGTCAATGGCCCCGCGCCCGATGGCAGCGGCCTGGCACGTAATTTCGTGCTGTGCCCGGGCCTGGCCTACGACCGCTCGCCATGCGGCACCGGCACCAGCGCCAAACTGGCCTGCCTGGCCGCCGACGGCAAGCTGGGCGAGGGCGAGCACTGGGTGCAGCAAGGCATTCTGGGTAGCACGTTCGAAGGCAGTTATCGGTTGAGTGGGCGTGGCATTGCGCCGCGCATCAGCGGGCAGGCCTACATCACCGCGCGCTCGCAGTTGTCGATCGACCCGGCCGACCCGTTCGCCTGGGGCATCGTGGCCTGATGCACCAGCCGCCGCGCGCGCAGGGAAATGCCAGCGCAGCGCCTGCTGCGTCAGCCGCCGTGTCCGCTGCCGCGCAGACCGGTGATGCGGCGGCGGCACACGCCGCTGCACGAGCAGACACGCACACATCGCCGACCGCTGCGTCCACGCGACGCAGCTACGACCTGATTGTGATTGGAGCAGGCATTGTCGGCGCGGCCTGCGCCGAGGCGGCTGCTTGCGAAGGGTTGCGCGTAGCGATCGTCGAGCCGGGGCCGATCGGCGGCGGCTCCACCGCGGCGGCCATGGGGCACCTGGTGGCGATGGACGACGACCCGGCCGAGTTGGCGTTGTCGGCGTACTCGTTACGGCTGTGGGAGCGGTTTGCGCAACTGAGCGAGGCCGAATTCAGCCGCTGCGGCACGCTGTGGGTGGCGCGCGATGCACGCGAGCTGGCGGCGGTGCCGGCCAAGATCGCACGGCTGGCGGCGGCCGAGCTGCATGCCGAAGCCATCGACGCGAGCCAGTTGTACGCGCTGGAACCGCAACTGGTGCCGGGCCTGGCCGGCGGCATGCGCGTGCCCGGTGAGGCCATGGTGTATCCGCCGCGGGTGGCGCGGCATCTGGTGAGCCTGGCCTGCAAGGCGGGCGCGCAGCTGTTTGCCGGCCGCAAGGTGGAGCGGTTGCAGGCGCATGGGGTGCGTCTGGACGATGGTCAGCTGTTGGCCGGCCCGGTGCTGGTGGCCAGCGGTGTGGCCTTGCCGCAGTTGCTGCCCGAGCTGGCGTTGCGCCCACGCAAGGGCCATCTGGTCATCACCGATCGGCATCCGGGGGTGATCCGGCATCAGTTGCTGGAGTTGGGCTACGCGGATTCGGCGCATGGCGCCGACGACACCAGCGTGGCGTTCAATGTGCAGCCGCGACCGACCGGGCAGATCCTGATCGGCTCTTCGCGCCAGTTCGGCGAGCACGATCGCGCGCTGTCGATGCCGGTGCTGCAGCAGATGCTGCAACGTGCCTTCGCCTATCTGCCGGTGTTGCGCGAGCTGCAGGCGATCCGGGTGTGGACCGGGTTGCGCCCGGCCACACCGGACGGGCGGCCGTATCTGGGGGCGGTGCCCGGCCGGCGCGATGTGTGGGTGGCCGCCGGTCATGAGGGGCTGGGTGTCACCACGGCGCTGGGGAGCGCACGGGTGATCGTGGACAGCCTGCTCGGGCGTACGCCGGCCATCGACCCGGCGCCTTATGCACCGGCACGCGCCGTGCACGGTGCGGCCGCATGAGCGCGACGGTGCGTCTGCACGTGGATGCGCAACTGGTCGAAGTGCCGGCCGGCGCCAGCGTTGCCGCGGCGGTGGCGCTGGCGACGCTGCAGTTTCGGCAATCGTGCAGTGGCCAGCCGCGCGCGCCGTTGTGCGGCATGGGCGTGTGTTTCGAATGCCGGGTGCGTATCGATGGCATCGGCCAGCAACGCGCCTGCCTGGTGGATGCGCGCGACGGCATGCAGGTACGCACCGATGGCTGAGCGCGTGCAGCATTTCGATGTGTTGGTGATCGGCGCCGGCCCGGCCGGTCTGGCGGCGGCGCAGGCGGCTGCCAGTCATGGCGTGCGCGTGGGCGTTGTCGACATGCAGCCGCGTGCCGGCGGGCAAGTGTGGCGCAGCGATGTGCAGCACGGCGCGCCGGCCGATGCGCGTGCGCTGTTGCAACAGGTGCAGGGCGATGCATCGATCACGCTGCTGACGCGCACGCAGATTCTGTTGGCGCAGCCGGGTTGGCTGTTAGCCGATGGCCCGGACGGCACGCTGCAACTGCATTACGCCGCGCTGGTGCTGGCCACCGGCGCGCGCGAATTGCTGCTGCCGTTTCCGGGCTGGACCTTGCCCGGCGTCACCGGCGCCGGCGCCGCGCAGGCGCTGGCCAAACAGGGCTGGCCGCTGGCCGGCAAGCGCGTGGTCGTCGCTGGTAGCGGCCCGTTGCTGCTGGCCAGTGCGGCCACGCTGCAACGGCATGGCGCACAGGTGCTTGGCATCCACGAACAAACTTCTGCAGCTGCGTTGCGGCAGTTCGCATTGCAGTTGTGGCGCTGGCCGGGTAAGGCGGCGCAGGCGGTGTCGTTGCGCCTGCAGTTGCGCGCGGTGGCGTATCGCGCCGGCAGCTTGGTTGTTGCCGCTTACGGCGACACGCAACTGCGCGAAATCGAAATCGAAGGGCCTGCCGGTCGTACGCGTGTCGCCTGCGATCAACTGGCGGTGGGCTATGGCCTGGTGCCCAACACCGAACTCGCGCAACTGCTGGGGTGTCAGCTAGAAGCCTGCGGCGCGCATCAGCAAGTACGCGTGGATGCGTTGCTACGCACCAGTGTCACCCAGGTCTTTGCTGCGGGCGAGGCCTGCGGCATCGGCGGGCGCGATTGCGCGCTGATCGAAGGCGCGATGGCCGGGCACATGGCTGCCGACGCACCGGACGCTGCGCTGCGCCTGCAGCCGCGGCGACGTGCCGCGCGTGCGTTCGCCGAGTTGCTGCAACAGCAGTTCGCTCTTGATCCACGTATCCGCACGCTGGCGCAGCCGGACACGCTGGTGTGCCGCTGCGAAGACGTGCCGCTGGGCGCGTTGGACACCTTCAACGATGCACGCGATGCCAAGCTCGCTTCGCGCTGCGGCATGGGCGCCTGCCAGGGCCGTATCTGCGGCACTGCGCTGGCCGAACTGGGGCGCTGCCCGCCCGAGCTTTCCACCGACGCCGGCCGCCGGCCGCCGTTGTTCCCGGTCCGCCTCGCGGCGCTGGCCGACCCGTTCACTTCCGACTCGCAAGGGAATCATCCATGAGTATTGCTGCGTTCTGGCACGGCGTGTTGCCGGCCATCACCACCCCGTTCACCGCCTCCGGTGAGATCGACCACGACTTCCTGGCCAAGCACGCCAATCAACTGGTGGACGCCGGTTGCACCGCGATCGTGCCGCTGGGCTCGCTGGGCGAAGCGGCCACCCTGAGCGTGGACGACAAGCTGGCCGTACTCAAGACGCTGATCACTGCATTGAACGGCCGCGTGCCGGTGGTGCCGGGTATCGCCAGCCTGGCGACCGGTGAAGCGGTGGCGCTGGCGAAAGCGGCCAAGGAACTCGGTTGCGGCGGGCTGATGGTGTTGCCGCCGTACGTGTATTCCACCGATTGGCGCGAGATGGGCGCACATGTGCGCGCAGTGATCGCCGCGACCGATTTGCCGGTGATCCTGTACAACAACCCGGTGGCCTACAAGACCGACTTCGGCCCGGCGCAGATCGCCGAGCTGGCGGCCGAATTCCCCAATCTGCAGGCAGTGAAAGAATCCTCGGGCGATGTGCGCCGCTTCGCCGCGTTGCAGGAATTGCTGGGCGATCGTCTGGCGCTGCTGGTCGGCATGGACGATGCCATCGTCGAAGGCCTGAGCATGGGTGCCAAGGGCTGGATCGCCGGTCTGGTCAATGCGTACCCGAAGGAATCGGTGCGCCTGTTCGAACTCGCGCGCGATGGCGGGTATCCGGCCGCCAAGGAACTCTACGATTGGTTCCTGCCGCTGCTGCGCCTGGATACCGTGCCCACCTTCGTGCAGCTGATCAAACTGGTGCAGGCAAAGGTCGGCCTGGGCAGCGAGTATGTGCGCGCACCACGGCTGGTGGTGGCCGGCGCCGAGCGCGAGGCTGCGCTCAAGGTCATCGATCACGCGATTGCCACTGCGCCAAAACTGTCCTGACGATGACGTCTTGCTGCACGCTACTGGGTGATCGCCGTGCACGGAGTCACGCGCTGACGTGGCGGCCGGTGTAGCGAGACTGGTGTAGTGAGACGTTTGTCGATGAGGATGTCGCATTACCGCGACATCCTCATCGCTCCTGGTCGGCCGCTGCCGCACGGTGCGCAGGGTCTGTTTCCATGCAACTGTTTCATGCAACCGAAGGTGCCGCAATGAACGACACGATCCACTCCATCCCCTTGCAGCAGGCCGAGGTATTGCTGGCCGGCCAGTGGCAAGCCAGCCGCGATGCGACCGGCAGCTTCCGTGCGGCCGACCCGACCACGGGCGAGGCGATCGGGCCGCAATTCCCGGTCAGCGGTGCGGACGACATCGAGACGGCGATTGCGGCGGCGCAAGCGGTTGCAGCAGAGCTTGCGGCAGCGCCGGGCGAACAGATTGCCGGGTTTCTCGACGCCTACGCCGACGCGCTGGACGCCGATGCCGACACGCTGGTCGCGCTTGCGCATGCTGAAACCGCATTGCCGGCGCCCACGCGCTTGCGCGGCAACGAACTGCCGCGTACCAGCGGCCAATTGCGCCAGGCCGCACAGGCAGTGCGTAGTTACAGCTGGACCCAACCCATCATCGATACCGCTGCCGATCTGCGTTCGCATCTGGCGCCGCTGGGCAAGCCGGTATTGGTGTTTGGCCCGAACAATTTCCCGTTCGCCTTCAATGCGATTGCCGGCAGCGATTTCGCCTCGGCCATTGCTGCGCGTAATCCGGTGATCGCCAAGGCGCACCCGCTGCATCCGGCCACCAGCCAGCGCATGGCGCAGCTTGCGCACGCCGCCTTGGTCGCGGCGGGCCTGCCGGCTGCGGCAGTGCAGTTGCTGTATCACTTCGACAACGCGATAGGTGTGCGACTGGCCGGCGACGCGCGGCTGGGGGCAATCGGCTTCACCGGTAGCCGCGCAGGCGGGCTGGCGCTGAAGGCGGCCGCCGATGCGGCCGGCGTGCCGTTTTATGCAGAGCTCTCCAGCGTCAACCCGGTGTTCCTGTTGCCGGGCGCACTGGCCGAACGCGGTGCCGCCTTGGCGCAGGAATTCTTTTCCTCGTGCACCTTGGGCAGCGGCCAGTTCTGCACCAATCCCGGCGTGGTGGTGGTGCCGCATGGCGAAGCCGGCGATGCGTTCGTTGCCGCGACCACGGCGCATTTCGACGCCGCCATGCCGATGGTGCTGTTTTCCGGCTCCGGCGTGGAAGGTGTGCAGCGCGGTGTGGCGGCCTTGCGCGCTGCCGGTGCCGCGCTGCTTGCTGGCGGGCACACCGGCGAGGACGGCTATCGCTATGCGCCGACCTTGTTGAGCGTGGATGCGCAGGCGTTCATCGCCAATCCGCAGGCGCTGCAGACCGAGGCCTTCGGCCCGGTGAGCCTGCTGGTGCGTACGCGCGACGTCGCACAGATGACGCAGGTCGCTGCTGCATTCGAAGGCAATCTCACCGGCACCTTGTATCGCGCAACCGATTGCAGCGACGATGCCGCCTGGCAGGTCATCGCACCGGTGCTGCGCGCGCGGGTGGGGCGGTTGATCAACAGCAAGATGCCGACCGGCGTAGCGGTAAGCGCTGCGCAGAATCATGGCGGGCCGTTCCCCAGCACCGGGCATCCGGGGTTCACCGCAGTGGGAATGCCTGGCTCCATTCGCCGTTTCGCTGCCTTGCATAGCTACGACGCGGTGCCGGACGCCTTGCTGCCGGCCGAGTTACGCCAACGCAATCCGGGCGGTGTGGCACGTCTGGTGGATGGGCAGTGGAGCACTGCAGATCTCGGAGCGGGCACATGAGCAGCCAGATCGGCGGGGTGTCGTTGGAACAGGCACGCGCGCAACTGACGCCGTGGACGCAACGCGCCGCGCCGATCGCCGCCGACGAATACCAACAGCGCATCGAACGCGCACGCCGCCTGATGCGCGCGCATGGCGTGGATGCATTGCTGGTCGGCGCCGGCACCTCGCTGCGCTATTTCACCGGCGTGCCATGGGGCGCGAGCGAGCGTCTGGTCGCGTTATTGCTGACCTTTAATGGCGACCCGGTGTTGATCTGCCCGGCCTTCGAAGAAGGCTCGCTGGATGCAGTGTTGAAGATCCCGGTCGCCAAATATCTGTGGGAAGAACACCACGACCCGTACGCGCTGGTGGTGCAGGCCATGGACGAACGCCACGCGCATGCATTGGCGCTGGATCCAGGGATTGCGTTTGCCGTGCACACCGGCCTGCGCGCGCACCTGGGCACGGCGATCCGCGATGCCGCGGCCATCATCGACGGCTGCCGCATGTGCAAGTCGCCGGCCGAGCTGGCGCTGATGCAGCAGGCCTGCGATATGACCCTGCTGGTGCAGCGGCTGGCGGCCGGCATCGCGCAGGAAGGCATCGGGACCGATCAATTGGTGCGCTTCATCGACGAGGCGCATCGCGCGCTGGGCGCGGACAACGGCTCCACCTTCTGCATCGTGCAGTTCGGCCATGCCACCTCATTCCCGCACGGCATTCCCGGTGTGCAGCACCTGCGCGAAGGCGAGCTGGTGCTGATCGACACCGGCTGCACCGTGCAGGGCTATCACTCCGATATCACTCGCACCTGGATCTACGGCACGCCGAATGCTGCGCAACAGCGCATCTGGGACCTGGAGCAGGCGGCGCAGGCTGCGGCGTTTGCGGCGATACGCCCAGGCATCGCCTGCGAAGCAGTGGACCAGGCGGCGCGCAAGGTACTGGAGGCGGCAGGGCTCGGCCCCGACTATCGCTTGCCCGGCCTGCCGCATCGCACCGGTCACGGCTGCGGGTTGGCGATTCATGAGGCGCCGTATCTGGTGCGTGGCAATGCGCAGCCGCTGCAGCCGGGCATGTGCGCCAGCAACGAGCCGATGATCGTGGTGCCCGGCGAGTTCGGCGTGCGTCTGGAAGATCATTTCTATGTCACCGACGCCGGCGCGCAGTGGTTTACGCCGCCGTCGCTAGCGATCGACCAACCGTTTGCATGAGCCTGCACGGGCCAACGCATCCGTAGGAGCGCGCTTGCGCGCGAATGGCTTTATCGGTAAAGCCCATCGCGCGCAAGCGCGCTCCTACAGCCGCCATTGCATCTTGGAGTAACTGCACGAACCACCTGCGTCCTGTTGCCATCGGCCTGCTTGCCGCCGCCTTGTTCACTGCCTGCAAGCCGGCGCCGCCCGCAGCGGAGACAGCGGCTGCGGCCACTTCCGCGCCGAGCAGCGAACAGGCCGCCAAGGCCTTCGACGCGCTGCTGGACAAACAATGGCAGTACCAGCTGCAGCACAACCCGGAGTTCGCCAGCATTATCGGCGACAAACGTTACAACGATCGTTGGAGCGACTACTCGCTTGAGGCCGTGCAGGCCGAGCGCAGCGCCACTGCCGAGCTGCTCAAGCAGTTCGAAGCGATCGACAGCAAGACGCTGGACGAACAACGCCAGCTCAGCCTGCAGATGATGCTCGGCCAATTACGCGACAAGCTGGAAGGCATCGACCTGAAAACCTATGCGATGCCGCTGGAGCCGATCGGCGGCATCCAGTTGGGGTTGGCAGGCTATGGCGATGCGTTTCCGTTCGAAAACGCCAAGGATTATCAGGACTACATCAAGCGCCTGCAGACGATTCCCACGGTGATCGATCAGGTGATTGCGGTGTCGCGCCAGGGCGCGAAGGAGGGCCTGGTGCAGCCGCGTTATTTGCTGGAGCGCCTGCCCGAGCAGATCGACAAGATCGCCGCGCTGACCGGCGAGCAGAGCCCGTTCGCCTCGCCGCTGAAAAAACTCGACGCCGCCGTGCCGGCCGACCAGCGCGACGCGCTGCGCAAACAATTACTCGCTGCGATCGAGCAACAGGTACGCCCGGCCTACGGCAAGTTGGCCGCGTTCGTGCGCGATGAATACGCCGCACAAGGGCGCGCGCAGGAAGGTGTGTGGTCGCTGCCCGATGGTGAGCGTCGCTATCGCTACGCGATCCATACCCAGACCACCACCGATATGGCACCGGAGGAGATCCACCAGATCGGCCTGAAGGAAGTCGCGCGTATCGAAGGCGAGATGACGGTGATCGCCAAGGCGCAGGGCTTTGCGGATCTGGCCAGCTTCCGCAAGGCGGTGGACACCGACAAACGCCATTTCGCCACCTCCGGCGAGCAGATCCTGCAGCAATACCGCCAGTACATCGCCGCAATGGAACCTGAGTTACCCAAGCTGTTCGGCCACCTGCCGAAAACACCGCTGGACGTACAGGCGATGCCGGCGTTCCGGCGCAGCGCACCCGGCGCCGAATACTGGCAGAGCAATCCGGAAGGCACCAAGCCGGCGATCGTGAAGGTCAATACCAGCGACTTCGCCAGCCGCACCTTGATCAATATCGAAACCACCGCGTATCACGAAGGCGTGCCCGGCCATCACCTGCAGATTTCGCTTGCGCAGACGCTGCCGTTGCCGCCGTTCCGCCAGCAGGCCGGCTACAACGCCTACATCGAAGGCTGGGCACTGTACGCCGAGCGCCTGGGCAAGGAGATCGGCTTCTTCAAGGATCCGTACAACGATTACGGTCGCCTCTCCGGCGAACTGTTGCGGGCAAATCGGCTGGTGCTCGACACCGGGGTGCATTACAAGCACTGGAATCGCCAGCAGATGGTGGATTTCTTTCACGCGCATCCGTCCGATGACGAGCCCAGCATCCAGTCCGAAACTGATCGCTATATCGTCTGGCCGGGCCAGGCCTTGGGTTACAAGCTGGGGCAGCTGCAGATTCTGGCGCTGCGTGCGGAGGCTGAAAAAGAACTCGGCGCTCGCTTCGATGTGCGCGCCTTCCACGATGCGGTGCTGGGCGGTGGCGCGATGCCGCTGGCGATGTTGCAGCAGCGCGTGCGGCAGTGGATTGCGCAGGCCAAAGCCGCGCCGGAGGCACGCGGATGAAGACGAGCAGCGTTTTACGCGCCAGCGCATTGAGTCTGTTGATTGCCGCGAGCGTGAGTGGCGTTGCCGCGACCGTCCAGGCCGCCGAGCCGGTCGCCGCCACGCAGAATACCGCCACGCAGAACGCGGCAGCCGCGCGCTTCAAAGCGCTGTACACACGCGAATGGCGCTGGCGGCAGGCGCAGCTGTCCGGCGCGGTGGACGAAGACAACCAGGCCACGCAAGACAAGCAGTCCGACCATCTGCCCAAGGTCGATGTGGCCACGCAAAACCAGCGCACCGCGTACTGGCAACACGCCTTGAAGGAACTGGATGCGATTCCGTCGGCGCAGTTGCCGGCCGAAGACCAGGTGAGTTATCAGGTGTATCGGCAACAGTTGCTGGTGCTGCTGGATCAGCAGCATTTTCGTGCCTGGGAAATGCCGTTCAACAGCGACTCGGCGTTCTGGAGCGATCTGGGTTTCAGCGCCGAGGCCAAGTTGCGCACGCGCGAGGACTACCAGCGCTATCTGAAGATGCTGGCCGATATCCCGCGCTATTTCGCCGAGCACACCGACAATATGCGTGCCGGCCTGGCGCGTGGTTTCAGCCAGCCCAAGGTGACACTGACCGGACGCGACCAGTCCATCGCCGATGTGGCGCAAGCCAAGGGCGAGGCAAATCCGTTCTATGCGCCGTTCAAGCAGATGCCGGCGACGCTGCCGGCCGATGTACAGGCGCAACTGCGGCAGCAGGCAGTGCAGACCATCGATGCGCAGGTGCTACCGGCCTACGCCAAGCTGCTGGACTTCATCCGCAACGAGTACCAGCCGCGCGCACGCACCACGCTGGCCGGCGAGGCCTTGCCGGATGGCCAGGCCTACTACCGCGCGCAGATCCGCGAGTTCACCACGCTCGAGTTGAGCCCCGATCAAATCCATCAGATCGGCCTGCAGGAAGTGGCCAAGCTGCGCACGCAGATGGATGAGACCATCGTCGCCAGCGGCTTCAAACCGCCGGCCGGGCAGGCGGTGTTTCCGGCCTTTCTGCAGTTCCTGCGCAGCGACCCGCAGTTCTATGCCAAGACGCCGGAAGAATTGCTCAAACAGGCTGCATGGATCGCCAAGCGCGTGGATGCCAAGGTGGGCGATTACATCGGCCGGCTGCCGCGCAGACGCTTCGCCATCGAACCGGTGCCGCCGGAGTTGGCGCCGTTCTATACCGGCGGCCGCGGCGGTCCCGGCATCTATCTGGTCAATACTTACAACCTGCCATCGCGGCCGTTGTACAACCTGACCGCATTGACGTTGCACGAGTCATCGCCCGGCCACGCACTGCAAATGCCGCTGGCGGCAGAAGCGCAAGGCCTACCGGAGTTCCGCCGCTATGGGTTCATCTCCGCCTATGGCGAGGGCTGGGCGCTGTATTCGGAGTATCTGGGCCAGGAAATGGGCATGTACGACACGCCCTATGATCGCTTCGGTTACCTGACCTACCAGATGTGGCGCGCCTGCCGTTTGGTGATCGACACCGGCATCCACCACAAGGGTTGGACGCGTGCGCAGGCGCAGGCCTACCTGCGCGACAACACTGCCTTGAGCGAGCACGAAGTCACCACCGAGGTGGATCGCTATATCGCCTGGCCGGGGCAGGCGTTGTCGTACTACCTGGGTGAGTTGAAAATTCTTGAGTTGCGTCGCAAGGCCGAAGCCGCCCTGGGCGAGACATTCGACCTGCGCCATTTCCACGACGCGGTGCTGCAGACCGGCTCGGTGCCGCTGCCGGTTCTGGAGGCGCGCATCGACCGGTTCATTGCCGACGGTGGTGTCTCGCCGTATGCCGCCGAAGACGCTGCCGAGTCACTGGCGGCAGATGCCAAGGCGGCTGCCAGCGACTGATCCACGTAAGACCCGCTGACGTTTTTTCGCAACAGCAACCGCGCTTTCCACTCTTCGGGGCGACGAATGACCACACACGGTGCGATCACGCAAGGCAAGTTTCACAAGCGACTCAGCCTGACCGACCTGACCTTTATCGGGCTGGGTTCGATCTTCGGCTCGGGCTGGCTGTTTTCGGCCAGCCATGTCTCTTCCATCGCCGGGCCGGCGGGCATCCTGTCGTGGATACTCGGTGGCATCGCGGTGCTGCTGCTGGGCTTGGTGTATTGCGAATTAGGCGCAGCGCTGCCGCGTGCCGGCGGGGTGGTGCGCTACCCGGAGTATTCGCATGGCGCCTTGCTCGGTTCGTTGACCGGCTTCATCACCTTGATCGCGTTTTCCAGTTTGATCGCGATCGAAGTGGAAGCCGCGCGCCAATATGCGGCGGCATGGTTTCCGGTGCTCAATCAGGCCAATGGCTCGCACCCAAGCATCTGGGGTTGGTTGGTACAGCTGGCATTGCTGCTGCTGTTTTTCCTGCTCAACTATTTCAGCGTCAAGACCTTTGCGCTGGCCAACAACATCGTCAGCGTGTTCAAGTTTCTGGTGCCGATCCTGGTGATCGTGCTGCTGATGAAGCACTTCAATCCGGGCAATCTCACCGTGCACGGGTTTGCGCCTTCGGGCATGGCCGGGGTGGAAGCGGCGATCTCGGCCGGCGGCATCATCTTCGCCTACCTGGGCTTGACGCCGATCGTGTCGGTGGCCAGCGAGGTGCGCGACCCGCAGCGCAATATTCCGATCGCGTTGATCCTGTCGGTAGCGCTGTCCACGGTGATCTACGTGCTGTTGCAGCTGGCGTTTCTGGGCAGCATTCCGGCTGCGCAATTGGCGCCGGGGTGGAGCGGTATCGACAAGGTGTTTGCACTGCCGTATCACGACATCGCATTGGCCCTGGGCATGGCGTGGTTGGCCGCGTTGGTGATCTGCGATGCGATGGTGTCGCCCAGCGGCACCGGCAATATCTACATGAATGCCACCCCGCGCGTGGTGTACGGCTGGGCGCGTAGCGGCGGGTTCTTGCCGGTGCTGACGCGGGTGGATCCGCAATCGGGCATTCCGCGGCCGGCGTTGTGGTTGAGCCTGGGCCTGTCGATCTTCTGGACGTTGCCGTTCCCGTCGTGGGAGACCTTGATCGGCGTGGTGTCGGCCGCGCTGGTGCTGAGCTATGCGGTGGCGCCGGTCACCGTGGCCGCGTTGCGCCGCAGCGCGCCGGATTTGCCGCGGCCGTTCCGGGTGCGTGGTTTTGCGGTGCTGGGTCCGTTGTCGTTCATTGTCGCCGCCTTGATCATCTATTGGTCCACCTGGCCCACCTTGTCGTGGTTGCTCGGTCTGCAGGTGCTCGCGTTCGTGCTGTACGTGCTGTATCGCTTGCCCTTACGCGAGGGCCGTGCACGCTTGCTGCGGCAGGTGGGTGCATCGCTGTGGTTGATCGTGTTCTTCGTGCTGGTGATGGCGGTGTCGTGGGCGGGCACGTTCGGCGGTCACGGCTGGATCGCGCATCCGTTCGACACCTTGAGCGTGGCGGTGATTGCGTTCTTCATTTACCACTGGGGCGCGCGTAGCGGCTTGCGCAGCGATGAGCTGGCGCTGGAGGAGGACGATGGCGAGTGAGCTGCGCGGTGATGCGCGTGTGTCGCACTGGTTGCGTGGCTGCTGGAATGGGTTGGCTGCGTGCATCTTGGTGCTATCGACTGCTGCGCAGGCGGCGCCAAGCGTGGCCGATTACCAACGCTCGCTGGGGTTGCGCGAACAATGGAGTACGTTGACCGAGAACGTGGCGTGGCCCGCGCAATGGAAGGACAGCGGCGCGTTTTATTACCGCAAGACGGTGCCGGGCGGATTCGCCTTTGTCAGCATGGACGTCGCCACGCTGCAGAAAAAACCGGCCTTTGATCAACTGCGCGTGGCGCAGGCATTGCAGGCTGCGACTGGTAAGACCTACACGGCGCTGCAGTTGCCGTTCGAGCGCTTTGCGTATGCACAAGACGGCGAGGGTGACGCCGTTGCGATCCGCTTCGAGCTTGGCGAAGAGATCTGGCGTTGCACGCTGACGAGCTACCGCTGCGCACGCGATGATGCCGGTACGCAGGCACGTCCACGCGGCTTCGGTGTGGTGCGCGACCCTGTAGTACCAGCAGACAACATGCCACGTCGTTCGCCCGATGGCCGTTGGGAAGCGCTGGCCGATGGCTGGAATTTGGTCTTGCGCCGCGTTTCCGATGGGCAGCTGACCCGGCTCAGCACCGATGGTCGTGCAGAGGATTATTTCGATCCGGAGAGCATCGCCTGGTCGCCGGATTCGCAGCGGCTGGCGGTGTATCGCGTGCGTCCCGGCCTTGCCCGCCGCGTGACCCGTGTGGAGGCTGCGCCTGCGGGCGGCGGCCAGCCGGTCGTGCGCACCCAGCTGTATCCCAAGCCCGGCGATGCGGTGGATGTGGAGCGCCCGGTGGTGTTCGCCGTGGACGGCACGCGCCAGGACGTGGAGACCAGCTTGTTCGCCAATCCGTATGTGCTGTCGCCTTTGCAGTGGCGCAGTGATGGCCGCAGCGTGAGCTTCGACTATGTGCAACGCGGCTTTCAACGCATGCGGGTGATTACGGTGGACGCGCAGACAGGTCGCGCGCATGTTGCTGTCGGCGAGGACACGTCTACATTCGTGTATGCCGACCGTAGCTTCCGTCACGAGGTAAATGGGCGCGGCGATGAACTGCTGTGGATCTCCGAACGCGACGGCTGGCGGCATCTGTATCTGATCAATGGCCGCAGCGGTAAGCCCAAGCGACAACTCACGCATGGTGCGTGGATCGTGCGCGATGTGTTGCGCGTGGACGATGCGCAGCGGCGCATCTGGTTCACCGCCAGCGGCATGGATGCCCGCAAGGACCCGTACTACCGGCAGCTCTACAGCGTTGATTTCGACGGCCACCAGTTGACCCGGCTGACCCACACCGACGCCGATCACGATGTGACCATTGCTGAAGACGGCCGGCATTACGTCGATGTCTATTCCCGTCCGGATCTGCCGCCGGTGATGGAACTGCACGCCATCAATGGCCGGCTGCTGCAGCAAGTGGAGCAGGGCAACATCGACAAGTTGCTGGCAGCCGGCTGGCGCGCGCCGGAGACCTTCGTGGCCAAGGGCCGCGATGGGCGCACCGACATCTGGGGCATGGTGGTGCGCCCGCGCGATTACGATCCCAGCAAGAAATATCCGGTGATTGAGAACATCTACGCCGGACCGCACGACTCCTTCGTGCCCAAGACATTCTGGCCGTTCGGCTATCACTCCGGTGGCGACAAGCAGATCGGCATGCAGGCGCAGGCCGATCTGGGCTTTATCGTGGTGATGATCGACGGCATGGGCACCGCCAATCGCTCCAAGGCCTTTCACGATGTAGCGTGGAAAAACCTCGGCGATTCCGGCTTTCCCGATCGCATTGCCTGGCATCGCGCGTTGGCCGCAAAAGATCCGTCCTACGATATCGGCCGGGTCGGCATCTATGGCGCGTCGGCCGGCGGGCAGAGCACGCTGGGCGCACTCGAACGCCATCCGGAGTTCTATAAAGTGGGCGTGGCGTTTGCCGGTTGCTACGACAACCGCATGGACAAGATCAGCTGGAACGAGCAGTGGATGGGTTGGCCGGTGGATGCCAGCTATGCGCAGGCCTCGGGCGTGGTCAACGCGGCCACGCTGCAGGGCGATCTGCTGCTGATCGTCGGCGAGCAGGACAGCAATGTGGATCCTGCCTCCACGGCCCAAGTGGTCGATGCGTTGATCAAGAGCGGCAAGGACTTCGACCTGCTCAACGTGCCCGGCGGCGAGCATTCGGTGGGCCGGTCCAGCGGGCCGATCGACTATGTGCAGCGCCGCCAGTACGACTTCTTCGTGCGCCATCTGCGCCATGAACCCACACTGCATTGGAACTCACTACCGTCGGAGGCGCGATGATGCGTTTGTTTGCCCTGAAAATGGCGCAACCGCGCGGCCGTATCGCAGGCCTGCTGTGGTCGCTCGCGGTGTTAGCCAGTAGCGCGCCGCTGCTTGCCAGTGCAGAAGACCTGCCGCGCTTCGTTACCCAAAACGGTCGCCATGCGGTGTTCGTCGATGGCGCGCCATATACCGTACTGGCCGCGCAACTGCACAACTCCAGTGCCTGGCCGGCCGTGCTGCCGAAGGCGCTGGACGAGGTGGTCACGCTGCATGCCAACACGGTGGAAGCACCGGTGTATTGGGAGCAGTTCGAGCCGGCGCCCGGGCGCTTCGATACCACCAACGTGGATGCCTTGATTGCCGGCGCGCGCAAGCGTGGGCTGCGTGTGGCGTTGTTGTGGTTCGGCAGCTGGAAGAACGGCCAGATGCATTACGTCCCCGAATGGATCAAGCGCGACGAGGCCACCTATCCGCGCATGCGCGATGCCAACGGCGAGCCGGTAGATGTGTTGTCGCCGCATGTAGCCGCCAACGTACAGGCCGATGCGCGTGCGTTCACCGCGTTGATGCAGCACCTGCGCAAGGTCGATGGCGACCGCCACACGGTGATCCTGGTACAGGTGGAAAACGAGCCTGGTGCGATCGGCACTGTGCGCGATCATGGCCCGGCCGGTGAGGCGGCATTTGCGCAGCCCGTGCCTGTCGCAATTACGCAAGCGCTGGGTAAACCGCAGGGCAGCTGGCAGCAGCTGTTCGGTGCAGAAGCGGCCGAAGCCTTCAATGCGCATGCCACCGCCGCGTACATCGAACAAGTGGCCGCGGCCGGCAAGCGCGCCTACCCGCTGCCGCTCTACGTCAACACCTGGCTGCGCTACAAGGGCAAACGCTATCCAGGGCTGGACTACCCGTCCGGCGGCGCGACGGTGAACATGTTCGCGCTGTGGCGCGCGGCCACGCCGTCGATCGATTTCATCGGCACCGACATCTACACCAACGACTACAACGAGTACACCAAGGTCATCGGCCAGTACGCGCGGCCGGACAATCCGGCCTGGGTGTCGGAAACCGGCTTCGAGGCGGCGACGGCGCCGTATCTGTTCCATGTGCTGGGGCAGGGGGGATCGGTTTTTCGGTGTTCGGCATGGATGGCAACCAGGACAGCGCCGCCAACCGTGCCGCGATTGCTGCGCATGCGGCCAACTTCAAGTTGCTGGCGCCGTTGCAGCGGATCCTGGCCCAGGCGGCCTTCGACGGCCGGTTGCAGGCGGTGGCCGAACAGCCCGGCGCGCCGCAACGCACGCTGCGCTTCGGCGACTGGGAGGCCAAGGTGTCGTTCGGTGCGCCGATGTGGGGCGATGCGCCGGCGATCCTGCCGGGCAACGACGATCATGCCGGCCGGTTGCTGGTGGCGCAGCTGGGGCCGGAGGAGTTCCTGGTCACCGGCATGGCCGCGCGCATTGAATTTTTCCGCGAGGCGGCCGATACCCGTCATGGACAACTGTTGCGGGTGGAGCAGGGGCGGTATGTGGACGGGCGCTGGCAGGTCGAAAGACAGCTCAACGGCGACCAGACCGACTACGGCCTCAACTTCGGTCGTGTGGATGCGGCGGGCGAGGTGCCTGTGGTGTTGCGTGTGCGGGTCGGCACGTATTGAGCGTGCGTGAGGCGACTGCGCAGCCGTGTGGCGGGTGTGGTCGGAATCGGTGAGTGCTAGACCTGGATTGCAGTTTCTGTCCGCCGGTTGTCCTCACGTAAGGAACGCTTGCCACGCGCATTGGATGGCGTAAGAGCGACAGCAGCACAGCGCGTTTGCCAGCAACGATTGCGCTGATTGGTCGGTAAACAAACATCATCGGTTTTTTCTCAGTTTCTGCACCGGAGCCATCATGAGCATCAGTTCTATCGCCAGTTCCGGAATGCAGGTGGCCGCGCTGCGTCAGCAGGTGGCCGCCAGCAATGTGGCCCGCCAGCCGGTGGACGGCAGTCCGCGTCAGGCCGTTGCGGCCAGCACGCAAGCCAATGGCGGAGTGGCGGCCAGCGTGGTCGATGCCAGCTCCGATCCTTCTGCGCCAGCCACTGATCTGGTCGAAGGGCTATCGGCACGCAACGATTTCCAGGCCAACGCCACTGCGCTACGGCGCTCCGACGAGATGTTGGGCAGCTTGTTGGACGTATTGAGCTGAGAGCTCGGAGTGGACGACGGCCGTTGTCGATCTGTTGCATCGAGTGCAGGGCCTTCAGTCTGATGTCGTACCTAGTGGTAGCTGGCTCGAAGTTCACGCTCTGCAGGTCTTTGAGTCGGTAAATCGCTGGCTGCTTCGCCCGCCAGTGTCGATGAACGACTCGACATCGCCCGGTTCCAGCTCGGCCAACAACGCATGTTCCTTTCGATTTTTAACGTGATTGGACAGTGCGGGTAGATCAGTTGCAGAGCGGATGATCTGTGGGTTTGCTGCAGGGCCCTTGCCCGCCCATCATCGCGGGACACGCCGCAAGTACGTCCCTGTAGGCTCTTACGCGGCATCCATGCCGCGTAAGGTCCCGCGACGGTGGGCGGGCAAGGACCAATCAAGAGTGTCGGTGTGCAGGGTGCAAGCAGTGCATGACGTGCTTCCAATTCGCTAACTCTCATGTAGATACGGCCTACATCAGCAGGCCGATGTAACCGGAGAGATGGCCCGCTTTTCACAAAGCTAGCGATCAGCTCCCTGGTGCGGTGCCTCGCCGCGCCCTCGACTGACTAGGCTTTTGACCTAGAGCCTCATGCTGAAGTCGTTGTACTCACTGCCCGCCAGTGCCCAACACCTGCGCCGCATCGACGATATCCACGCCCTGTAATTGTCCCAGAAAGTTATCGAACCAGGGCTTGTGCGTGGCGCCCACTACCGCCAGAACACGTGCACCGGGATGGTCGGCAAAGCTGGCACGCACATTGGAGACCATGCGCAGATTGCGGATCTCCCAACCGGACACGTAGCGATAGCCGTAGTGTTGCGGCGAGTTCTCGCTCAACGCAGCGCGGAAGTCCACCTCGATCGCCAGCTGCTGGTTGGCCGGCAGGTTGATTGCGCGGTACAGCTCCAACAGTTTGCCTTCTTGCGCTAACTGTTTTTTCGATCGAGCATCATGCGCGCACGTGGCGCGGCCTTCTCCCAGGCTGCCTGGACAGCCTTGCCGTACGCAGCCGGGTCATCCACGTGCATGTTGTCGCCGGTGTGATCGTCTGCCGGGTAGACGCGCTGCAAGCCGAGCCGTGCCGCCAGCCGCGCGGAGATCTGGCTAGTCTCGTCCTGGCGATGCGCTGCAGTACGCAGCCGTGCCACAAGCGCCGCATCCAAGCCATCGCCAGTGCGTTGTTGGGCTTGCGCAAGCTGCAGCCATTGCACCAGGGCAGACGAGGGATCGCCCGATGCCAAAAACAGCGCAGCCAAGTGTCGACGTTGCGCCGGTGTGGGTGTGCTTGGCCAGGTGTCGAGTGCTGCGCGTACCTGGCCGATGGCGGTTGGAACATCCAGCCCGGTCGCACGTGCCGCGTCGTCGACGTTGGGGCAGTAATTCGCACTGTCCTCAGGCGAATAGACCGCGGGGTGACGGCGTATCAGGTCGCAGGTTTCTCCGGAGAGATCCTCTGTGGTGATGATGGTCGGTGCGTAGGCGGCCAGCCGGTCCAGCAGCGGCTGCAAGCGGGCCGCACTGACGTCGCTACCCTCGGGCAGCTGCGACAAGTGCACGCTGCCGAGGACCAGTACCTGGGTGCGTGGTGCAGCCATCTCGGCATCCAGTTGCGCGAGGTCCACCTGCGCGTGCGCGATGCAGGGTGCGACCAGCGCCAGCCCGATCCAATACAGCGCCCGTCGTTTCAGCATCTTGATGGACTCAGGACCAGCTTTAAAAATGCACGCTGCGGCGTGGGCAATATGCGAAACGGGAAAGACGTGTGCCTGCATGACATTCCTTGTTGGTCTGGTCTTGGATGTGCGGCTGGATCGCCAGGATGCAGCCTGCGTTTGCGCAGCGAGTATGGCTGGCACGGCAGGCAGCGGCGCGGCCGGATAGTAACCTGGTCGAATGGCAGGGTGGCGACGCGTAGCGGGTGCGTCGCGATTGCGCTGGCATCAGGCCGTCGCGGCCAGCACGCAGGCCAGTGCTGGCGTTGCGGTCAGCGGGTTGGTGCCGCTTCCAATCCTGCTGCGCCGCCAGTGCTGAGAAAGACTGTGCACGATCTGTATCGCCTTTCCCCAAACTGCCGAAGTCGGCTCGCCGGTCACGTTGAACTCACTGCCCGTCAGTGCCCAGCACCTTCTCCGCGTCGACAATATCCACGCCTTGCAGTTGTCCTAGCCAGTTGTCGAACCAGGGCTTGTGCATGGCGCCGACCACCGCCAGCACGCGCGCGCCGGGTTGTTCGGCAAAACTGGCGCGCACGTTCGAGACCATGCGCAGGTTGCGGATTTCCCAGCCGGACATGTAGCGGTAGCCGAAGTGCTGCGGCGACCCCTCGCTCAGTGCGGCGCGAAAATCCACTGCGATGGCCAACTGCTGGCTGGCCGGCAGGTTGATCGCGCGATAGAGCTCCAACAATTTGCCTTCGCTGGCCAGTTGGTCTTCGCGCTCACGCATGGCGTTGGCACGCGGTGCGGCCTTGTCCCAGGCCGCCTGGATGGCCTTGCCGTACGCGGCAGGGTCGCCCAGGTCTACGTTGTCGCCGGTGTGATCGTCGGCCGGGTAGACGCGCTGCAAGCCGAGCCTTGCGGCCAGTCGCGCCGCGATCTGGTCGCTCTCGTTCGGGCGAGTTTCCATGGCGCGCAGTCGCTTCACCAACGCCGCATCCAGGCCATCGCCGCTGCGCTGTTCGGCCTGCGCAAGCTGCAACCATTGCACCAGCGCAGACGACGGATCGCCGGAGGCCAGAAACAGCGCGGCCAGGTGTCGACGCTGTGCCGGTGTGGGAGCGCTCGGCAAGGTGCCGAGCGCTGCGCGTACCTGGCCTAGCGCGGTGGGAACATCCAACCCGGTCGCGCGCGCTGCCTCGCTGGTGTCGGGGCAATAGGTCGCACTGTCTTCGGGCGAATAGACTGCAGGATGGCGTCGCATCAGATCGCAGGTTTCTCCCGAGAGATTCTCTACGGTGATGATGGTCGGCTTGTAGGCGGCCAGCCGGTCCATCAACGGTTGCAAGCGCGCCGCACCGATGTCGCTGCCCTTGGGCAACTGTGACAAGTGCACGCTGCCGAGGACCAGCACCTGGGTGCGTGGCGCGGCCATCTCGGCATCCAGCTGCGACAGATCCACTTGCGCCTGCGCGATGCAGGGCGAGATCAAGGCCAGCCACAGCCAGTAACCCGCTGGCTGTTTGAAGACCTTGGCGGATTCGGCGCTGGTGTTGAAAACGCATGCTGCGGCGCGGGCCATATGCGAGAGGGGAAAGGCGCGTGCCTGCATGACATTCCTTGTTGGTCTGGTCGTGGCTACGCCACCGCATCGCTTTGATGCAGCGGGCGTTCGTGCAGCGAGTGTGGCTGGCACCGCACGCAGTCGCGTGGCCGAAAGGTCACTTGGCCAAATGGCAGGGGGCACAAGCAGCCACTGCGTCGTGATCGCTACGGCACTGCACCAACTGTGCAGCCGGCGTCACGCGTGCTTGAGCAACGCCGTCAACCGCGCGCCGTCGGGGACGCCGAGGCCGGTGTTGGCATCCCATCCGGCCGATGCACGGAAGCCACCGTTATCGCCATCGACGATGTCGCGGAAGGCATCGGGTTGGCCGTACAGGCGCGGCACCACAAAGCTGGGTTGGTCATGGTTGACCGCGTAGATGCGTGCCAGCAATGCTGCCCACAAGGGCGCGGCGGCGCTGGTGCCGCCCATCACCGCCGGTTGCCCGTTGATATGCAGGTAGTAGCCGGTCTGCGCATCGGCATTGGCGGCGACATCGGGGACCCCACGCATGCTCAGTTGTTGGGAGTGATGCTGTTCATCGGTCAACAGCAGGTTCTTCTGCCAGGCCGGGCGCGCGAAGAATTTGCTCTGCCCACCGCCACCTTGCGACCACGCCTGTTCGTTGGCGGTCTCTGCTGTGATGTTGAGACGCGTGCCGCCGCAAGCGAGTACGAACGGGCTGGATGCCGGGAAGCAGACGTTCAAACCCGGCTGCCCGTCGCTGGCGCCATCGTCGCCAGCGGCGATGCAGACGGTGATGCCCAGCAATGCGGCGGCTTGAAACGCACAGTCGTAGGCTTGACGCGATTGCGGGGTCCATTGCGCTTCGGTGAAGCCCCAGCTGATGGCGATCACGCCCGGGGAGTGCTCGGCGTCGTGGATGGCGGCGTTGATCGCTTCCAGAAATCCGTTGTCGGTGTTGGGTGCGAAATACACCACCAGCTTGGCGCCCGGCGCGATGGCTCCAGCAATCTGCAGATCCATCTGCGCTTCGACATCGGCATTTTTGCTGCCTGTGCTTAGCCGGTTTTCCGCACCGGGCAGCAGCACATCCACCATGGCTGGTATCGGCAGCTTCAATTGCGCGAAGTAGGCGGACATCTGTTCGCGCGAATAACCGCCGCCCAGCACGATGATGCCGATGCACTGCCCGCGCCCATCGTGTTCGGGGAAGCCATAGAGCTGCGCCAGCTGTGGCGGCGTGTACTGCATCACCGGGCCCGCGCTGGTTGCAGTGGGCGAGGGCGCTGGTGGTGATGCAGCTGCAGATGGCGTGGGTGCGCTCGGCAACGTCTGCGCCTGCGGACGGGCATCCAGCCCGAGCACGGCGGTGACGATGCCATCGAGCGCTTGCGGAATCGACACCGGCCCGGTGCGGCCGCGGTACCGCAACGTACCCTGCACATACTCGCGCAGGCTGACCTGAAACGCCGCTTCGCATTGCTGCACGGTTCCTTCCAGAATCACGTTGCCGCTGTCCGCATGCGCGCGTTCCACCGTCAATCCATAGCTGGCGGCGAAGTGCGCAACCGCCTGCAGATCCGCTTCGCTGGCAGCGAAGCGTTGGCTGAATTCCGTGCGCGAAAATGCTACCGGTGCAGTGTTCGCCTGCAGTTGCAGCAGCACTGCTGCAGCGGCATTCAAAGTAGGCATGCGCACCGTCAACAACACGCGCAGCCGTTCGTCCAGCGGCGGTGGCCCGGCCTCGATGTTGGACGGTGCAATGTAGCGCTCACTGCCGGCAATAATGGTGTGCATCGGGTTTGGACTCCTTCGGATGGGGCGGTGCTGCGAGGGTGACTATGAAGCGCATACATCTTTGGCTACCGGCGCTTGTCACGCGGTTGGATTGCGCCACGGCATTGCAGGCACGCATCGGATTGAACATTGAAAAGCATGCCGGCACCTGGTCGGTGCCATCGACGGTCGCGATGGCTCGCCATGCGAAGCCGGGCCATGCAAATCACGCTGTATGACACGCCGCCATGCGCATTGCCGCCGCTCCACTCCCCATGACGGGACGCGGTTGCGTGATGCCATTGACGTTGTGCAGCGGCTGCAGCATGGCGTGGTCTCGTAGCACATCCTGCGACAGCGCCGACACGGCAGCCTCAGACAGAACATGGCATCGCAGCAGGCACAACCGCAAGCCAATCGATGCGCGGTTGTGTGCAGAGTTCCGCATACGCGCCAAAGACCTGCCACAAGACGCGAGGCGCCTGGTCGCGCACGATGTGGGACAGATCACGTGAGGGCGCGACGATGGACCGTAGAACTTTTCTGCGTCAGGGCATGGTGGCCACCGCAGTCGTTGGCGCCGGTGCCGCGATGACCACGCCGGCTGCCAGCGCAGCGGCGACGGCATTGCCGCCGCCCGCGCGCCCGCGCCTGGAAGCGCTCCCTTCTGCCGCGCATGTCGGCAGCAAACTCTGCAGTTTTCGGCATCTGCAGCAGGACTGGACCGTCTACGAGCATCTCGACGACCCGCAGGGCCAGCTGACGTTGTGGACCGAGGCCGGCATGCTGCGCCTGGACAAACGCACCGAGCCGGCCTATCCGGCCGAGGGCAAGCCGTACTTCGGCATGTCGCTGGCGGAGGTGGCGATGGCCGAAGCGGATCTGCTCGCCGATCGCCTGCTGCGCGATGGCGACCCGGACGAGGCGCAGGTGCGCGATGTCGCGCCGCCACCGGCCTCGCTGCTCGACCCCAAGGACAATGGTGGGCGCTGGCCGTGGACCACCTTCGTCGGCACGCGCGAAAGCCTGGACACCATGCCGATCCTGCCCAATGGCCGCAGCCGCACCTCGCGGCCGGAGCAGGCGTTTGCCGAGTTGGGCGAAGAAGCCCTGATCAAGCGCCGCGAAGAAGGCATGCTGGGCGGCTGGATGCCGGCAGTGCGCAAGGTCATGCGCCGTGAGGGCGAGGCCGATGCCTGGTACGACGTACTGGTCTTTGCCGACGTGCGTGCCAGCGATCGCTTCGTGGTGCAGACCTGGCATCGCACGATGCATGTGCGCGGCGGCGAGATCGTTGGCGTGCATTACACGCATAGCTATCCCGCGTTCGCACCGTCGCGCAAGCCCGCCACTGCCGAACAGTTCTATGCGGCGTTGATCGATTTCGCCGCGTACTGGCAGCAGGCCCTGGATGGTACGGTGCAGGCGCAGCTGCCCGATGCCAGCTGGAACGACATGGCGCAGTTCGCGTTCGCGCGCGAGCTGGTGGTGCGGCCCGGTGGCGATTACCCCAAGTACGGTGCGGTGGAGCGCGACTACTACGGCAACGAGTACGACGGCTTCCAGGACACCTTCACCAGTTCGTTCTACGCCAATCTGGAATGGGGCCGCTTCGCGCAGGCTGCCGCGGTGCTGGACAATTATTTCGACGACTTCGTGCAGGACGATGGCCTGCCGAACATGCGCGGACCGGAGGTCGGGCAGTTCGGGCTGACCCTGTCGCTGTTGGCGCGCTATCTGCGTTACACCGGCGATGCGACGCGGCTACGGCGCCTGCTGCCCAAGATCGCGGCCACTGCGCAGGTGCTATGCGACTTGCACGACCAGGCCTTGGCGTTGCCGCGCAGCGCGCATGGTTATGGCCTGCTGCACGGCTGGAACGAATCCGACGCCTGTCTGTTTCCCGATCCATCGCTGTGGTGGAAACCGTACTACGCCAATAGCGCACTGACGATTCGCGGTTGGGAAGACATCGCGCAGGTCTGGAGCACGCTCGGTGGCGATGCCGGTTTGGCCAACCAATGGCAGCGCCGCGCCAAACAATTGCGCACGCGGTTGGAAGCCAGCCTAAGTGCCAATGTGCGCCGCGATGTATCGCCGCCGTATGTCGGTCCGTTACCGGGCGTCAAACTCACCTTTCGCCAATCGCTGCTGCAGGAAAAGCCCAGCGAACAACAATGGCCGCACCGCGCCTACGCTGAGCTGCTGCAGGCCGATGTGTTGCCGGACGCGTTGGCTCACCTGGTGATCGATTGCCTGCGCGGCCATGGTGGCACCAGCATTGGCGTGGTGGCCAATATCGCGCCGCCGGAGCCGGGTAGCCGCGATCTGCTTGGATTCATTTCTTACGGTTATGCGCAACAGCTGCTGCGGTTGGATCGCATCGAAGAGTATCTGTTGTTCGTCTATGCGCACCGCTACCAGGTGCATACGCGTGGCAGCTGGACAGCGGGAGAAGTCAGCGGCATCACCGGTGGCATGCCGTTGTTCTGCATTCCCGCGCAGATGACCATTCCGCTGCTGCTGCGCTGGATGCTGGTCAGCGACGATAGCGCCGGCGAGCAGTTGTTTTTGGCGCGTGCGCTGCCGCGTGCGTGGTTGGGCAGCGGTGCAACGGTCGGCATCACCGCAGCGCCGACGCGCTGGGGCAAGGTCACGCTGACGCTGCGTACGGATGTCGATGCGCGCCGTATCGATGCACAGGTGCAACTGCCGGAGCAGCCACCCAAGCGCACCTGGCTGACATTGCGTGCGCCACAAGGCCGGCGGCTGGAGCGCGTGCTTGTGGACGGCAAGCCTGCACGCCTGCAAGGGCCACATGCGGATCGCGTGGCGTTGTCTGGCAGCGCTACCGTGGTGGCAGTGCAGGCGTGGTACGTGTGACGCACCGTGCCGCAGTGCCGGAATCGGCACGCGGCGCGCGCTGAGTACAGCGTGGCGTCAGTGGCGTCGATCGCAGGATCTTGTGCGCTCGGTAGCCTGGTTACTTTCCATGTCAGCTGCGCTGATCGCGCCACGGTGTTGGCCGTCATGTCGACACGTCGGCACAAGCATGTGAATTTCCGCATGGCTGCCGGATAAATTCGTCAAGACGGCGCCGAGGCGTTGCCGCAAGATTTTTTGACGTGATCTGTCATCGATTGGTCACGTGCTCTCGGAGGGGGAGAGCAGAGTCGTCGTCTTGCTTGGACAGTTGCTGCTTCGTGCGGCAACTCACTGGTGTCGTGTTTGTCGCGATCGATCTCTCATCTTGCGCTGTCGCAGTGAGGCTTGGCCGTGCGCGCAGGTTGGCCGTTGTCCCCACGAAAACACAAGGAATTCCGATGTCGCCCAGCCACTCCGTCTTTCTGTCGCAACCCCTTGTTTCCACGCGTCATCCGTTGGTCAAGGCGATCGTCCTGGTCTTGTCGATCGTGGCAGTGCCGGCAGGCGCACAGCAGCGCCCACCCGACGACGACGCCACCCAGACCCTGGATCAGATCAACGTCACCGGTACCCATCTGCGCCGCGTCGATGCAGAGACGGCCAGCCCGGTCATCTTGGTCGACCGGCAGCGCATCGAAGACAGCGGCAAGAGCACGCTCGGCCAGTTGCTGCAGCAATTGCCGGCGATGGCCGGTTTCATGCCGGGCCCGGCGCTCAACTCCGGCTTCAGCCATGGCCGCGCGCTGGTGTCGCTGCGCAATCTGGGGCCCGAACGCACCCTGGTGCTTGTCAACGGTCATCGCATGGCCGGTCCTGCGAGCAGCGTGGCCTCGGCGCCGGGCGTGGACGTCAATGCGATTCCCGCATCGATGGTCGAGCGGGTGGAAGTGCTCACCGATGGAGCCTCGTCGGTGTATGGCTCGGATGCGATCGGTGGCGTGGTCAACATCATTCTCAAGGACAAGTACGACGGCTTTGCCGCCACGGTAGATTACGCGCAGAGCACGCATGGCGATGCCAACAGCCGCACGCTCGGGGTGGAATGGGGCAAGACCTGGGAGCGCGGCGGGTTGATCTTCGGGCTCAGTCGCAATTCGATGAACCCGGTGTTCAACCGCGACCGCAGCTATGCTGCCAAGGCGGTGGAGTATCTCGACGGCCAGGTCAGCGAAATCCGTGGCGGCAACACGCGCGCGTTCTTGAACGACGGGCGCGTGCTCACACCCGCAGAGGGCGTTGCACCTGGCGCCGTAGGTGAAGATGCGTTTCGCCCCTATCAACGCGCGACAGACAGCTACAACGTCTACGATGCGCAGTATTTGATCACGCCGATCGAGCGTACCAACGCCTCGTTGCACGGCAGTTTCGAGTTCACCCCGACCGTGCAGGGCTACATGGACGTGTTCTGGACCCGCAGCAAGACCACTTCGCGGCTGGATGCGTTCGGCATGGAGATGCAGGGTGCGGCCGACAACTACTACAACCCGTTCGGCGATCAATTGGACCGCTATCTATTGCGCTCCACACAAGCCAATACGCGCGTCTACACCGCGACGATGTTCCAGACCAACATCGTGGCCGGGCTGCGCGGCCGTGTGGAAGGCAGCAGCTGGCAGTGGGATGCCGCAGCCGGCTATGCGCGCTACAAGGACACCCTGGTGCGCACCGGGTTTTCGATCACCTCTGCGTTGAACAACGCGGTGGGGGCCTCGTTTCTTGACAGCGATGGGGTGGTCAAGTGCGGTGCGCCGGGTGCGGTGATTGCCGGCTGCACGCCGATCAACATCTTCAACCCCAACGACCCTGCCACCATCGCCGCATTGCGCGGCACCCAGCGGCCGGTGGATCTGATCGACGAGAGCCAGATGCGCTTTGTCGACATCAGCGCCAACGGCGATCTGTTCAAACTGCCGGCCGGGACGGTGCAGGCCGCCGTCGGCCTGGTCTATCGCACCAACAAGTTTGCGCAAGGCACCAGCAGCGAGGTGGCGGCTGCCGATGCCGACGGCAATTGCGACTACAACGATGGCTGCATCCTCAAGCAGGGGCGCGACGAATCGGTGCGCGAGACGTATGCAGAACTGCTGGTGCCGCTATTGAAGGAGGTACCGTTTGCCAACAGTCTCAATCTCAATCTCGGTTCGCGCTATTCCAAGTACGACGCCTGGGGCGCCACCACCAACAGCAAGGTCGCCATCGAATGGCGGCCGGTCGCCAACCTGCTGGTGCGCGCGACCGGCTCGCAGGTCTTTCGCGCGCCGGCGCTGGGGGATCTGTATGGCTCTCCCTACACGGCTGTGGTGGATAACACCGGCGATTTCCAGGACCCTTGCGAAGGCTTCACCGGTGCGCCCAATCCGGCCTGCGCGAACGTGCCCAACGATGGCAGCTTCCGCAATACCGCGCAGTTCGATGTGGTGACGTCCGGTGCGAACAACGTCGGTTTTCAGCTCAAGCCCGAGCGCGGTCGCTCCTACAACGTCGGCCTCGTCTACGACCCGGATCGGATGCCTGGCTTGTCGCTCAACCTGGACAGCTGGCGCGTGGTGCTGGACGACATGCTGTCCGGTGTGGGCCTGCAGCAGGTGGTCAACGATTGCTTCGAGGGACGCGACGCCGGGTTCTGCCCCTTGATTCAGCGCGATGCGGCGGGTCAGCTGACCCGCGTGTCGGTGCCGTTTTCCTACAATAGCGGCAAGGTGGATATCCGCGGCTACGACGCCGGCATCCACTACACGCTGGCCGAGACCGCATGGGGCGATTTCTCCGCCGGTCTGGACGCGACCTTCTTCTCCAGCTTTCGTTTCGCCGGCGAAACGCATAACTATGTTGGCGAAAATTCCAGTTGGGGCAACATGCCGCGCTGGCGTGCGGTGGCCAATCTGGCCTGGGACAACGGGCCGTGGCATGCAAGCTGGACCACCCGCTATCTGGGCCGTACCGTCAACGGAAGCGTGTACGACGATTTTTGTGCCGACACCGAAGCCGATGGTAGCTGCCGTTACTTTCCTATCGGGTCGGTGGTCTATCACAACACCTCGCTGAGCCGGAAAATCGCGTCGCTGCATAGCACGCTCGCGCTGGGCGTGGATAACCTCGCTAATCGCGCGCCGCCGCGGTTCTACAGCTACTCCAATGCGGCCAACACCGATGCCACCACCTACGACACCTTGGGCCGTTACTTCTGGAGCAGAGTGCGGGTGGAGTTTTGAAGTGCCGTTGCAGGTGCTGACCGTGTGGGCTGGCACTTTTCAAGGAGCCTGCGCATGCGCAGATCTCGCGTGATGTCGTTCCTGGATCGGCACCGGCGCTGGCCGCGCCTGGTGCAGCGTTCCGGTGCGGCCGCGCTGCTCTGGGGGTGTGCGGTCTTGAGCGTGCCGTCGGCAACCGCCAATGAAACGCAGGACACGCCGATTGCGGCGACCAACGCCGCCATTGGCGAGCCACGTTTTCGCGGGCTCGCGCATCCGGTGCCGGACAGCGGTGTGGCCTTCGCGCCTGGCGGACAACTGGCGAGGATCTATGCCGCCGATATCGCACACGGGGCCGGGCAGGCGCCGGGCAAGGATTTCTGGATCGACCGCATGCTGGCGCGCGACGGGGAGGGCGGTGGGGCAGGCGACAGCAACCAGTGGTTGTTGACACGTGGCCGCGCCGCCTATCTGGCCGATCACCAACCTGCGCAACCCGGCTTCGTTGGCCAGGTGGCGTACTGGCATGCCACCGATTACGACGCGCTGCTGCGGATCCAGTCCATGCAGGGCCCGCAGCCGGTGCAGTGGAAGGAGGACGCCACGCAGCGACGGCAAACGCCCAGTTATTTCAGCAGCGTGTACGACGATGTCAACGCAGGCGTGCGCATGCGGTTGGTGAAGTACATCACCGAACAGAATGTCGCGGTGGCCAGTCTCACCTTTTCCAGCCTGGATGGCGCAGCGCATGCGCTATCGGTACAGGCGCTCTCGCCGATGGCGCAGCATGCAGACGGCAATGAATTGACCGGCGCCTTCGCTGCCTACAACGCGATCACCACGGTGTTTCCACGCTTGTCCGGCGATGGTTTTCGGGTGGATGGCAAGCATCTGGTGCGCGAGGTGGCCTTGCCCGCCACCGGCGAGACTGCTGCAGTGAAAGTGCAGCTGGGCCTGCTCACGCACGAATTGCCGGAAGCGCGCGACGAGTACCTGCGCATCGCCGCACAGTCGCCGCAGCAGGCCTACCAGGCACATGTCGCCAGCTACAATCGCTGGTGGGTGGACAACCTGCCGTATCTGGACACGCCCGACGAGAACATCACCAAGAGCCTGTTCTATCGCTGGTGGGTGCTGCGCTTCAATTTTCTCGATGCCAACGTGCCAGGCAACGACTACCAGTTTCCGGTCGCCATCGAAGGCGTGCTTGGTTACAACAACGCGATCGTGCTGACCACCGGCATGTTTCTGGACGACCTGAAGTATCTGCGCGACCCGCTGTACGCCTACGGCAGTTGGCTCAGTGCAGGCGAGACCGCCGGCGGTGGCAAGTACACCGATAATCCCGGCTCGCCGGAACACTGGTCCAACTCCTATGCGCAATACATCACCGCCGCCGCATGGCGGTCGATGCAGTTGCATGGCGGGCCGGCCGCACTCGCGCAAAAACTGGCGCGTTATGGCAGCGGCGATGTGGATGGTGTCCTGGCCGCTTATGATCTCAATCACAACGGATTGATCGAGTACGACTGGGCCGCGATGACCGGCAACGACGCCGATGCGGTGTCGTTCGATTGGGCCAAGCAGCACGGGCAGATCCGCATGGATCGCACCGAAAGCGCCTATGTGTATGCCAACGCGCAGGCCGCCGCGCAGGCTGCGTTGCTGGCCGGCGACACCGCGACAGCGGTGCGCATGCAGGCCACCGCGCGCCGCATCCGCAAGGCGGTTGTCGAGGTGTTGTGGCAGGACCATAGCGACTCCGCCGACTCGGTGGGTTTGCACGGCGATCTGCTCAAGCATCGCCAGGCCAGCGGGCCGCGCTTACCGGTGGACTGGAAGGAGACCAACAACTATTACCCCTTCAGCGTGGGCTTGATGCCCAAGCAGGGCGAGCCCGACTATGACCCCAAATATGTGCGGGCACTGCGCCTGTTTGCCGATGCGGCGCAGTACCCGCTGTTTCCGTTCTATACCGCCAACCAGGTCGATCTGCAGGCGCGCAGCAGCGGCGCCGATGCCGGCAGCAACAACTTTTCCACCATCAACGCCACTGTCGCGTTCCGTCTGTTGGGCGAGGCGCTGCGCGATTACCCCAGCCCGTTTCTGAGCGCGCAGAGTTACCGCACATTGCTGTACTGGAACGCGTGGGCGCCCTACATCGACGGCGACAACCGCTACCCAGACCAAAACGAATTCTGGGCCAAGGGCAGTGCAGGCAACGGCGGCAAGATCGGCTACCGCTCATGGATCCACCACACCCAGTTGGGTGCGACCAACTTCAGCATGATCGAGGATGCGATGGGCTTGCGCCCGCGCAGCGATGAAAAGATCGAGCTGTATCCGATCGATATCGGCTGGGCATATTTTGCCGCCGAACATCTGCGCTATCGCGATCGCAACCTGAGCATCGTCTGGGATCGCACCGGCACCCATTACGGTGGCAAGGTGGGCAAGGGATATAGCGTGTATCTGGATGGACGGCTGGCGTTTCGCGTCGACCGGCTGGCGCATGTGATCTACGACCCGGCGAGCGGCAAGGTGAGTGCAGCGCCGGATGCGGTCAATCGCAATGGCGTGGCGCAAGTGCTCGACGCACATCCCCTGCAACTGGCTGCGATGTCGCAGGTGCGCTTTGCGAGCACCTCGCGCACCGCCCAGATCCTGGCCAAGGCCGGTGTGGATGTGTCACTGCCCACCACTGCCAGCCGCAATCTGGCCGAAGGCGCCGCTGTCACCAGCAGCTTCGCCACGCCCGGATTTGCGGCAGCTGCTGCGGTGGACGGCAGCACCGCCAGCACGCCGTTCTGGGGCACGGCCGGCTCGCCGTTGGCTAGCGACTGGATTGCGCTGGACTTGGGCCAAGCACGGCAACTGGATCAGCTGGTGCTGTATTTCTATCGCAGCTCTTCGCCCGCTGGTGAGCAACACGGTTTTGCGTCTGGCACCCTTCCTGGTTACGCCGCGCCGTGGATCTATGTCGTGCAGTACCAGGACGGCGCCGGCAACTGGAAGCGCGTTCCCGGACAGGTGCGCGATACAGCGATTGCGCAGGGCAATCGCAACCGCGTGCGCTTTCCGCCGATCCGTGCGCGTGCGCTGCGTGTAGTGGTGACCCACGCCGGCAGTGCGCGCACTGGCATCAAGGAAATTCAGGTCTTCGACAGCGGCATGCCGGCGCCTGCAGTCGCCGGCAATGCGCCGCCGCAGGTGCAGGCGTGGCAGCTGGACGATCCCGGATCCGATGGCAGCGTGGTGGTGGATGGCCGCGTGGGCGACGACGGCTTGCCCAACGGTGCGCTGCAGGTGCACTGGCAGACACAGCACGCGCCCGACGGCGGTGAAGCGCTGTTTGCGGATGCTGCCGCGATGCGCACAGCGGTACGCTTCACCCGCGCAGGGCGCTATAGGCTGCGGCTGCTGGCCAACGATGGCGCGCTCGCCGGTCATGCCGATGTGCAGGTGGATGCGCCCGAAGCGCCGGCACTGCAGCAGGTGCCGTTACAGGGCATGGCCACCGACAGCGCCGAGGTTACCAGTGCGCATCACCGCGTGGCGGCGCTCAACGACGGCTTCATTCCCGCTGCGGGCAGTGTGCCGGGCAACGCGCGTCGCTGGGGCAGCTATGGCCGCGCGCAACCTGCATTGGTCTGGTTGCAGTACCAGTGGCCACGGCCGGTGCGTGTCTCGTCCAGCACGCTGTCGGTGTGGGACGACCAGCCCGACGGCGGCGTGGCGCCGCCCTCCAGCTGGAAGCTGCAGTTCCTGCGCGACGGGCGCTGGCAGGACATCGTGGCCAAGGGCGGCTACCCGATTGTCGGCGGCGGCGCAGCGAGCACGGCGACTTTTGCGCCCATCGTGACAACCGGGCTGCGTGCAGTGCTGACCACGCAAGCCACTGCGACCGGGCATGCGGCAGTCGGCGTGGACGAATGGCAGGTGTTTTCCGAACTGCCCAGCCAGCTCGAGACGATCGACCTGCGCACCGCGCCCGGGCAGCCGCCCTCGCTGCCACAGGAAATCACCGCGTTCTTCGCCGACGGCAGCGTGTTGCCGGTTGCGGTGCAGTGGGCACAATTGCCTGCGGATCGTCTCAGCGGGGAGGGCGCAGTGGAGCTACAAGGTTTGGTGGAAGGCGCGATTCCGATCAAGGCCAGCGTCTGGTTGCGCGCCACGCCGCCAGGGCAGATCACCAGCGTGCAGGCGTTGCCAGTGGTGAGCGCGATGGCTGGGCATGCGCCGACGCTGCCGGGGTTTGTCAGCGTGCAGTACAACGACGGTTCGCGCGAACGGCTACCGGTGCAGTGGCCGGCGCTGGCACCTGCGCGCTACGCGCACCCCGGCGAGATCGCATTGACCGGTACGGCCCAGGGGCGAGCGCCCACCGGGCAGGTGTCGGTCCCGCTGACGGTGCAGATCAAGACCGCCACTCCATGACGCGCATCCTCACTCGCGTGTTCGGACTGGCATGTGCAGTGTCGCTGGCCAGTGTTCCGGCATGCGCCGCAACGCCAACGCCAACGACGACGACGACGACGACGACGACGACGCAAGGCAAGCGCCTGCACGCACCCGGCAACCCGATCCTGGCCGATGGCAGCAGCTATTCGGCCGACCCGGCGCCGCTGGTCGCCGACGGCAAGCTGTACATCCTGGCCGGGCGTGATACCGCCGCGCCTGACCAGAACGCATTCGTCATGCCGGGTTGGCAGATGTTCGTCAGCAGCGACCCGGGCAGCGGGCAGTGGATGCATTACCGCGATGTGCTGCGCCCGCAACAGGTGTTCGCCTGGGCAGACAAACGCTACGCCTACGCCGCGCAGATCGTGCAGGGGCCGGATGGGCGCTATTACCTGTATGCGCCGGTGCAGCAGCGCAATTCGCCGAACCCTGATCCGTTCGCCATCGGCGTGGCGGTGGCCGACAGCCCGCTCGGCCCCTGGACCGATGCGCATCCGCAAGGGCCGGTGGTGTCGCAGTCGGTGCCAGGCACCAACGACATCCAGAACATCGACCCAACCGTGCTGGTGGACGAGGATGGGCGCGTGTATCTGTACTGGGGCACCTTCGGCGCGTTGTACGGTGTGGAGCTGCAGCGCGACATGGTCAGCTTCAAGGGCACGCCGGTGCGGGTGGAGACGCTGACCGGCTATTTCGAAGCGCCCTGGCTGTTCAAGCGCAACGGCAGCTATTACCTGGCGTATGCAGCCAACAATGCCGGCCGCGATTCCGCCTGCACGCCCACGCTGTATCACGCGTGCATCGCCTATGCGAGCGCGCCGACTGCGCTGGGGCCGTGGACCTATCGCGGCATCGTGTTGCCGCCAGTATCTTCCACCACCTCGCATCCCGGCATAGTGGCCTTCAACCAGCAGTGGTATCTGGTCTATCACACCGCCGATGCGCGCGGTGGCGGGCATTTTCGCCGCAGCGTGGCGATCGATCGCCTGGAGTGGGACGACAGCACGCAACCGGCGCGCGTTCGCACCGTCACCCCGACCCGGCGCCCGCAGCCGCCCACACCACTGCAGCGCAATCAGGCGCCTGCCGCCTACGCCACCGCTTCAAACGGCCCGGACATTCCGCTGCAGTACTGGATGGCCGCGCTCAACGACGGCATCGTCAGGGCCAATCCGCTGCCGCCGCAACTATGGGGAAGCTGGACACCGAACAATCCGCCGCAGCAGTGGATTCAATACAGCTGGTCACAGCCGGTGACCCTGGACCGCACCCGCATCGTGTTCTGGGCCGATCAGCCGGCCGGTGCGCAGATCGGCGTGGCGCCGCCGGCGCGTTGGCATCTGGAATTTCGGCAAGGCGGGCAATGGCATCCGGTGCAGCCAAGCGACAGCTACGGCACGCGCGTCGATCGCTACGAAGCGGTGTCGTTCGCGCCGGTGACAACGCGTTGCGTGCGTGTGGTGCTGGATGCCTCCGGCGCCGGAACCCGCCATGCCGCGCTGGCGGTGCAGGAATGGGAAGTGTTGGCGCCGCAGCCGCAGCGTCTGCCTGCAGCGAGCGCTGCCGACAGTACACACTGTGATGCGCCTTAACGCGGCTGAAAAAGCGCTGGCGCCCACGCTGCGGCTGGGTGCTGGCGACGCTACGCAATCGTCGGCGTGCAGGCAGCTCAATCAGGGTGTGCCCGACTCGGGCAATCACCGCATTGCATCAACCACGCTTTCCTATCTCGACTTGCATGACAAATGTTGATCGTGACCACGCTCCATTCCCGGACAAACGCATGAAGCCAACGCTGCACCACACACAGACCTCCCGGTGGCACACCATCGCAGCGTGGTGCCTGAGCATCGTGCTCTGCGCGCTATCGGCAAGCGCAGTGGCTGCATCGGTCGCAGCCCCGCCCACACCCCCGCCCACACCGGCGCAGTACGCGCAGGCCATCGGCCTGTCCGATCACTACGCGTCCCTGGTCGACCAGCAACCGACGGCGCCAGTCTGGATCGATGCGGGACGCTTCCTGTATCGGCGCGGTGTTGCACGCACCAACCAGGCGCCGGCCATCGAGTACCGCCTGGTGGATGCCGCCAGTGGCCGCAATACGCTGGCCTTCGATCATGCAAGGTTGGCGGCGGCTTTGACGCAGGCCGGTGCGCAGGACATCGATGCAACGCAACTGCATCTGGAGGACCCCACGCTGCAACAGCAACGCCTGGGCTTTCAGCTGGCGAAGCTGGGCTGGCAATGCGATCTGGCGCGCTACCACTGCGAACATGTGCCCGAGCGCGATGTGCCGGCCGAGACGATGGACATGCGTCTGCCGTTCAAGCAGGGCGAACGCGAGGCCAAGGTGTCGCCGGATGGCCGCTGGCGCGCCTGGGTGGAGCAAGCCAATCTGGTCATCGCGCCGGTGGCCGGTGGCGAGCGCAGCGTGCTCAGTCGTGATGGTCGTGCCGACGATTACTACGCGCTCGACAGCATCCAGTGGTCGCCGGATTCGCAGCATCTGGCCGCGTATCGGGTCAAGGCGCCACCGCCGCGCATGGTCTATTACATCGAATCCGCACCGGCCGATCAGGTGCAACCCAAGTTGCATCAACAGGTCTATCCCAAGCCCGGCGATGTGTTGCCGGTGATGCAGCCGGTGTTGTTCGACATCGCTACGCGCGCTGTGCATCCGGTGGCGATGACCTTGCTGCCCAATGCCTTCACCTTGAGCGAGATGGTCTGGTGGAAGGACAGCCGCGGCTTTACCTTCGAATACAACGCGCGCGGCCATCAGCTTTATCGGGTCATCGAAGTGGACGCACGCACGGCCGCCGCGCGCAGCTTGATCGAAGAAACCTCGCCCACCTTTATCGAATACTCCGAACTCAGCGGCGACCACGAAAATGGCGGCAAGCACGCGCGGCGCGATCTTGCCGATGGCAAGCAGATCCTGTGGGCGTCCGAACGCGATGGCTGGGAGCATGTGTATCTGTACGATGGCCGCAGCGGCGAGGTGATTCGCCAGGTCACCCGCGGCGATTGGGTGGTACGCAAGCTCGATTACCTCGATGAGGCCGCAGGGCAGCTGTATTTCACCGCCTCCGGCATGCAGCCCGGCGAAGACCCGTACTACCGCCACGCCTATCGCATCGGCCTGGATGGCAACGGACTCACTGCATTGACGCCAACCGCCGCCGACCATCAGGTCAGTTACTCGCCGGATGGAAAGTGGTTGCTGGACCTTTACTCGCGCGTGGATCTCGGGCCGGTGCTGGAGTTGCGGCGCAGTGTCGATGGCAGCCTGGCGCGCACGGTGGAGCGTACCGATCTGAGTCGTTTGCAGGCCGCTGGCTGGCAGCCGCCGTTGCCGTTCCATACCACCGGGCGCGATGGCAAGACCGAGATCTGGGGCGTGATCCAGCGCCCCCAGCAACTGAATCCGCAGCAGCGCTATCGCGTGATCGAATACATTTACGCCGGCCCGCAGGGCTCGTTCGTGCCGAAGAGTTTCACCACGCGCGTGCCGGCGCTGACCGGGCTGGGCTTTGCGGTGGCGCAGATCGATGGCATGGGCACCAACAATCGCGCGCGCGCCTTCCACGATGTGGCCTGGCGCAATCTCAAGGATGCCGGCTTGCCGGATCGTATCGCCTGGCACAAGGCCGCCGCCGCGCAATATCCGTGGTACGACATCGCCGGCGGTGTCGGTGTGTACGGCACCTCGGCAGGCGGCCAGAACGCGCTGGCCGCGCTGCTGTTTCATCCGGAATTCTATGTGGCGGGCGTGGCCAACTCCGGTTGCCACGACAATCGCATGGACAAGATCTGGTGGAACGAACAATGGATGGGCTGGCCGGTGGGGCCGTGGTACGCCGAATCGTCGAACGTGGAAAACGCAGCACGGCTGCAAGGCCATCTGCTGCTGGTCACCGGCGACATGGACATGAATGTCGACCCGGCCAGCACCTTCCAGGTGGCCGACCGCCTGATCAAGGCCGGCAAGGATTTCGATCTGCTGGTGGTACCTGGCGGCGATCATGGCGCCGGTGGCGATTACGGCAAACGCCGTCTGCTGGATTTCTTCATGCGCTGGATGCAGCAATCGCCAACGCCGCAATGGAATCGCAACCCGGCAACGCCGACCACGCAGGCACCGTGATGGATGCGGGTTGCGTGCCACGGCACGCTGCCTGATCGCGCACTGTGTGCCCTGGTGGAGTGAGCAGTGCGCGCAGAAGAATGCGCATTGCTCGCTGTCATTTTTACCGGCGCGCCCAAACATCAGTGCAGGTAGTGACCAGCGATACGCCACCGCAACTGCTTCAAAAACTGCCGCGTAACGGCACGCCCAGCTGCGGACTGGACTGCCAACACAACGCCAACCGATGATCGTTCAGATGCGAACCATGCTGTTTTCCGCATGCGTGGTCGCCAAATGCGACAAGACGTAGCGCGTGCGCACAGGCACATTGTGACCAGCTGATGAAACTGGAGCGCATGGGCGACTCCAGTGCGGAATGACCTCTTTAGACAACGCGCGTCGTTGCGTGGCCTCTGCTGGTCGCGCGCATCGCAGGTTGTCTGCGTGTCCACTGTATGGCCGTCGCCAAAGATGTCGCTGCGACGCGCCGCTGCCACTTGTCTCCACCCGCGCTGGTGCACGCCGGCACGGGCGTGTGTTGCCCGCCGTTTGTCTGTCGTTTGAATCAGGAGCCCCGCATGCCGATGTTGCTGTTGCCTTTCTCACGGACCACCGTTGCCAGTGTGCGGCCCTTGCCGAACATGCTTACCAGCGCGCTGTTGCTGGCGCTTTCGGCAACTGCGGCCGCTCCAGTGGCTGCGCAGCAGGCAGGCAGCACGAGCGATGCGCCGCAAACGCTCGATAGCGTGGTCGTCACCGGCTCGCGCCTGCGCCGCGTGGATACCGAAACCGCCAACCCGGTGATCACCGTCAGCCAGGAACAGATTGCCGCCACCGGCAAGGCCACCGTAGGCGATCTGCTGCAGGAGCTGCCATCGATCGCCGGCAACGCCACCAACCCGTATACCAACAACGGCGGCGGCACCGGCGCCTCGGCGATTTCGCTGCGCGGCCTGGGCGATAAGCGCACGCTGGTGCTGGTCAACGGTATCCGGCTCGCCTACAACGACGTCAACGCGATTCCGGCCAGCATGATCGAGCGCATCGAGGTGCTCAGCAATGGCGCCTCTGCGGTGTATGGCTCCGATGCCATCGGTGGTGTGGTCAATTTCATCCTGCGCAGCCAGTTCGACGGCGTGCAATTCAGCAGCGACTTCGGCACCAGCAGCGAGGGCGATGGCAACCGACGCAACTTCGCCTTGACCACCGGCAAGACCTGGGAACGCGGCAGCCTGATCGGTGGCCTGTCGTACCACAACATCGATCCGGTCTCGGCAGCGGCGCGCGACTATTCCAAGGACGCGCTGGCATTGACCAACGGCCAACCGGTGAAGCAGGGCTCGTCCGCCACGCCCACCGGCACGGTCAATTTCAACGATGGTTCGGATCAGTCCACGCAGCTTGCGCAGGCCAACGGCTGCGGACGCGTCACCCTCAACAGCGGCGTCAGCGGTCGCGCTGGCCCTGGCGATTTCCATTGTTACAACGCCAGCGCCGACTCCTACAACTACCAGCCGTTCAATCTGTTGCAGACCCCGCAAAAGCGCACCAATGCCTTTTTGCTAGGCACCTATCGCTTTACCGACAATGTCGAAGGCTACGTCAACACCTGGTTCAGTAAAACCGAATCCGCCTCGATCATCGCGCCGATTCCGATCTTCTCCAATGGCGACAACATCCTGGTGTCGTCGCAGAGTTACTACAACCCGTTCGGGGTGAACTTCGGCACCGATCGCAGCACCGGCACCTCTTACAACGACCTCAATACGCGCGCCACCGTGCTGGGCAATCGCAGCTATCAATACAACACCTACAACTTCCAGATCAGCCCGGGCTTGCGCGGTCACTTCGGCGACAGCTCCTGGCAGTGGGACGCCAACTTCAATTACGGCAAGGTCAAACAGAAGTCGATCAACAACGGTTTTCTCGACTACGCAACGTTCAATCAGGCCATCGGCCCGTCGTTCCTGGATAGCGATGGTGTGGTCAGGTGCGGCAGTGCGGGCGCGGCGATTGCCGCTTGCACACCGCTGAATTTCTTCAACCTCAACGACAGCAGCAACCTCGCCACGTTGCAGGGCATGGTGGTCAACCCGATCGTGACCAGCGTCTACACCGTCAAGCAATTCGAGGCCAATGCCAACGGTTCGTTGTTCGATTTGCCGGCCGGCACCGTCAGCCTGGCAAGCGGCATCTCCTATCGCAAGGAGCGCTCGACCACCGCCTCCGATGCGCTGTGGACTGGCGATGAAGACGGCCTGTGCGGTGTGATCGAGTTCTGCGCATCCACCTTGAGCGGCAGTTTCGACGTCAAGGAAGCCTATGCCGAAGCATTGTTCCCGTTGCTCAAGGACTTGCCCGGCATCAACGCACTGAACATCACGCTGGGCACGCGTTTTTCCGACTTCAGCTCGGTCGGCAGCAAGACCAACAGCAAGGTGTCGCTGGAATATCGCCCGATCGAAAATCTGTTGCTGCGCGGCACTGTTTCGCAGGTGTTCCGCGCGCCCAACATCAACGAGTTGTATGCCGGCGTGGCCGGCGATGCGGCCACCGTCAACGACCCGTGCAACGGTTACACCGGCGGCAACAGCGTGGCCTGCGCAAACGTGCCGACCAACGGCAGCTATCAGCAATCCGATGGTCAGGTGTCGGGCAAGGTGTCCGGCGCGGTGGTGGCCGGTTATCAACTCAAGCCGGAGACCGGCAAGTCCTACGATGTGGGGCTGGTCTACGATCCGCAGTGGATCGATGGCCTGTCGCTGAGCGCGGACTGGTGGCGCATCGATCTGGAAGACACCATCACCACGGTGTCGGCGCAGACCGTACTCAATCAATGTTTCGCCAACTCGGCCAGCTCCTTCTGCGCGCTGATCCATCGCAACGGCAACGGCACCATCAATTACATCGCCGAGCCCACCGTCAACCTGGGCAAGCTCTGGGCCAAGGGCATCGATTTCAATCTGACCTATCGCCTGCCATCCACGCCTTGGGGCAATGTCACTGCAGGTCTCAATGGCACCTATCTCACCCGTTACGACGTGCTGCCCGATACCACCGATCCCAGCTCGGTCACCATCCACAACGTGGGCCGCTACACCCAGGCCTACGGCAATTTCCCGCGCTGGCGTGCGCTGGGGACAGTGAATTGGGCGTTGGACGATTGGAGCGCCACCTGGCGCATCCGTTATGTCGGCAATACCGCCATCGGCAATTCGGATCCGGACCAGAGCCTGTCGGCCGATTCCAACGAGCCGACGGTGGTGCGCAAGATCGGCGCCTACGTCTACAACAACCTGCAGCTCGGTTATAACGTGGAGCCGTGGCATACGCGCTTTGAAGTGGGCGTGGACAATATCGCCAACAAGCAACCACCGTTGTATTACTCCAACAACGTGGGTAACGCCAACACCGATGTGGCGACCTACGATCTGCTTGGTCGGTTCTATTGGGCACGTGCGACGGTGAAGTTCTGATCGCCGCCGTGTCGTCGCTGCGGTTTCAATACACTGGTGCGCGCCACCCGATCCGGTCGGGCGCGCGCAGGCGGTGCCACGCAATCGCTTCTCTGGCGGCTTCTGCCAGTGTGGGTTGTAACGGCGCGCGCAGTCTGCGCGCACCGACAGGAGCTAAGCTGATCCTATGACCGATGTCTTCGTTACCGAGCACACCACCGACCACGCGCTGAGCTTGTCGCGGCGGCGCTTTCTGGCCTGGAGCAGTCTGGCGGTTGCTGCGGGTTTTCTGCGATTTCCTGCGCACGCCAACGCTGCACAACCCGGCAGTATCCGCGCGGTACCGTTGGCGCAGGTCAGGCTGACCCCGTCGCTGTTTCTGGATGCGCTGCACGCCAATCGACGCTATCTGATGCGGCTGGAGCCGGACCGGCTGCTGCACAACTTTGTGTTGTACGCCGGCCTCGACCCCAAGGCGCCGGCGTATGGCGGCTGGGAAGCGGACACCATCGCCGGGCATACGCTGGGACACTATCTCAGCGCATTGGCCTTGATGCATGCGCAGACCGGCGATGCGCAATGCCGCACGCGTGCGCATTATCTGGTCGCAGAGCTCGCACGCTGCCAGGCGCATGCAGGCGATGGCTACGTGGCCGGATTCACGCGCAAGAATGCCGCAGGCAAGATCGAGAGCGGCCGCGCCGTGTTCGATGAACTGAAGAAAGGCAAGATCGACCCGGCGCCGTTCTATCTCAACGGCAGCTGGGCACCGCTGTACACCTGGCACAAGTTGTTCGCCGGCCTGCTCGACGTGCATGCGCATTGCGACAACGCGCAGGCGCTGCAGGTCGCGGTGGGCCTGGCTGGCTATCTGCAAGCGGTGTTTTCCGCACTCGACGATGCGCAGTTGCAAAAGGTGTTGTCGTGCGAATTCGGGGGTCTCAACGAATCCTTCGTCGAGCTGCATGTGCGCACCGCCGATGCGCAGTGGCTGGCGTTGGCGCAACGCCTGCACCACCACGCCGTGCTCGATCCGCTCATCGCCCAGCGCGACGAACTGGTGCACCAGCATTCCAACACCAACATCCCCAAGCTGATCGGCCTGGCACGCGAGTACGAAGTCACCGGCGATGCCGCCTCGGGCGCGGCGGCGCGCTTCTTCTGGCACACCGTCACCGACCACCATACCTACGTGATCGGCGGCAATGGCGATCGCGAATATTTCCAGCAGCCGGACAGCACTTCGAAGTTTCTTACCGAACAGACCTGCGAGCACTGCGCCAGCTACAACATGCTCAAGCTCACCCGGCATCTGTACCAGTGGGGCCCGCAGGCCGAGTTCTTCGACTACTACGAGCGCACGCTGCTCAACCACGTGATGGCGCAGCAGCATCCGCGCACCGGTATGTTCACCTACATGACACCGATGCTGGCCGGCGAAGCGCGCGGCTGGTCCTCGCCATTCGACGATTTCTGGTGCTGCGTCGGCAGCGGCATGGAGGCGCATGCCCAGTTCGGCGATTCCATCTATTGGCAGGACGGGCAGGGCGTTTACGTCAACCTCTACGTGCCCTCCAGCGTGCGCGATGCCGCCGGGCTGGATATGACCCTGCACAGCGCGATGCCGGAGCAGGGCAGTGCATCGCTCCGCATCGCTGCCGCGCCGGCAGAGCAACGCACGCTTGCACTGCGCGTGCCCGGCTGGGCGCAGTCGCCGGTGCTGCAGCTCAATGGCCAGCCTGTCGATGCTGCCGTCAGCGAGGGCTATCTCCGCATCGCCCGCGTTTGGCGCGCTGGCGACACGCTCAACTTGTCGTTCGAAATGCCACTGCGCCTAGAAGCCGCAGCGGGCGACCCGGCCTGGGTCTCGGTGCTGCGCGGGCCGCTGGTCTTGGCTGCGGACCTAGGCGATGCGGCAAAACCCTGGTCGGGCAAAACCCCGGCATTGATCGGCGGCGATGAGGTCTTGCAGCATTTGCAGCCGGTGGCTGGCCAGTCCGCGTTCGACTATAGCGACGGCGCCCAGCACTGGCGGTTCTCCCCGTTCTACGCCCAATTCGATCGCCGCAGCGCGCTCTATCTGGAACACCGTGACACCGCCGCGTGGCAGCAGCAACAGGCCGAGCAGGCCGCAGCCGAGGCCAGACAGCAGGCACTCGACACGCGCGCATTGGATCGCATCGCCCTGGGTGACGAAGCATCCGAAAAAGCCCACGGCCTGCAGAGCGAAAGCTCCTACGCCCTCAGCTACCGTCGCCGCGCCGGCCGCGATGCCCGCACCGGCGGCTTCATCGCCTTCACCCTGCGCAACACCACCAAGGCAAGCGTCCTGCGCCTGCGCTACTGGGGCGACGAAACCCGCCGCCGCTTCCGCATCCTCGCCGACGGCGAACTCATTGCCAACGAACGCCTGGACGGCAACCGCGGCCTGGATTTCGTCGATGTGGATTACGCCTTGCCTGCAGCTGTAGCCGGACGCGCCACTTTGCAGATCCGCATCGAGCCGGAGACCGGCTATTCGGCCGGGCCTGCGTTTGGGTGTTGGGTGTTGGAATCTGCGTAAGCGCCGGCCGCCACAGCTTCAATGACGTTGCCTGCGCTTTGGCCGGAGCGAGCACCATGCGCGCAGGAGGAGTGCGGGCCGTTGTCGGATCGGTTGGTGTCGGACACCGCTGCCGCCGCTCTTCCAACAGTCGCCCTGAGAGATGCGCAAAAAGACCGGCGCATGCGCCGGTCTTGGTGTATCACACGTGTGCCGTAAGCCTTACGCCGACAACTCCAGCAGCAACTTGTTCAACCGCTTCACATACCCAGCTGGGTCCTTGAGACTATCGCCCGCAGCCAACGCAGCCTGGTCGAACAAGACGCGGCTCAAATCGCCAAACCGATCCATATCCTGTTCCGCATCCAGCTTTTCGATCAGCGGGTGGGCCGGGTTGAACTCGAACACCGGCTTGGTTTCCGGCACGGCCTGGCCGCTGGCTTCCAGCAGCTGGCGCATCTGCAGACCCAGGTCGCCCTGGCCGATGGCGAGGATGGCGGGGGAGTCGGTCAGGCGGTGCGAGACGCGTACTTCGGCCACGTCGTCGCCGAGTGCGGCCTTGATGCGCGAGGCCAGGCCTTCCTTGGATTTGGCGACTTCTTCCTGCGCCTTCTTGTCTTCTTCCGAATCCAGCTTGCCCAGATCCAGGTCGCCGCGTGCCACGTCCACGAACGACTTGCCGTCGAACTCGGTGAGGTAGCTCATCAGCCATTCGTCGATGCGGTCGGTGAGCAGCAGCACTTCGATGCCCTTCTTGCGGAACACTTCGAGATGCGGGCTGTCCTTGATCTGCGCGTAGCTTTCGCCGGTGAGGTAATACAGCTTGTCCTGGCCTTCGGTCAGGCGACCGACATAATCGGCCAGGCCCACGCTTTGCGCGCCAGTGGTGTCGTGGGTGGACGAGAACCGCAGCAGGCCGGCGATCTTTTCGCGGTTGGCATAATCTTCGGCCGGGCCTTCCTTCAGCGCCTGGCCGAAGTTGCGCCAGAACGTCACATAGTCCTCGGGCTTGTCCTTGGCGAGTTTCTCCAGCATGTCCAGCGCACGCTTGGTCAGCGCCGACTTCATCGAATCCACCACCGGGCCGGATTGCAGAATTTCGCGCGACACATTGAGCGACAGGTCGGATGAATCCACCACACCCTTGATGAAGCGCAGGTACAGCGGCAGGAACTGCTCGGCCTGATCCAGCACGAACACGCGCTGCACATACAGCTTCAGGCCCTTGGCCGAATCGCGGTGATACAGGTCGAACGGTGCGCGGCCGGGCACGAACAGCAGCGAGGTGTAATCCAGCTTGCCTTCGACCTTGTTATGGCTCCATGCCAGCGGGTTGCCCGCATCGTGGGCAACGTGTTTGTAGAACTCCTGGTATTCCTGCTCGCTGATCTCGCTCTTGGGGCGCGTCCACAGCGCGCTGGCGCGGTTGACCGCTTCCCACTCCGGCTCAGCCGGCGCGTCGGCCTCTTCGCCGTGATGCTCCTTGCGCATTTCGATCGGCAGGCCGATGTGGTCGGAGTACTCTTTGAGGATGCCGCGCAGCGTCCAGCCGTCGGCAAAACTATCTTCGCCTTCTTTCAGCTGCAGCACGATGCGGGTGCCGCGCTCGGGCTTGTCGATGCTGGCGATTTCGAACTCGCCTTCGCCACGCGAGGACCAATGCACGCCTTCGTTGGCGGGCAGGCCGGCGCGGCGCGAATACACGTCGACCTGGTCGGCGACGATGAAGGCGCTATAGAACCCCACGCCGAACTGGCCGATCAGGTTGGCGTCCTTCTTCTGGTCGCCGCTCAGGTGCTTGAGGAAGTCGGCAGTGCCGGACTTGGCGATCGTGCCCAGATGCGAGACCGCATCTTCGCGGCTCATGCCGATGCCGTTGTCGTCGATGGTGACGGTGCGCGCGTCCTTGTCGTAGTCCACGCGAATGCGCAACTCGCCGCCGCCTTCCAGCAGCTCGGGCTTGACCAATGCTTCGAAACGCAGCTTGTCGGCGGCGTCGGCGGCATTGGACACCAGCTCGCGCAGGAAGATTTCCTTGTTCGAGTACAACGAGTGGATCATCAGCTGCAGCAGCTGCTTGACCTCGGTCTGGAAGCCAAGCGTCTGCTTGTCGGTATCAACGGTCATTGGGGTCGTGCTCCGTGGTGGCCAAGGCCGCAGTGCGGCCGATGGCCTGGGGGATGAGGTCGCACGAGGATTTTTTCAAGGCAAGCCGGTGGATCCGGCATTGTCGGCGCACTGCGACACCAGCGGCGCCAGCGCCGGGCAGCGCTATCATGGCGGCCCCGTTTGCCTTGCCTTGCTCCATGCCGCCACGCGTCCTGCCACTCTCCCGCGCTTGCTGTCCTCCATCAGGAACGCTGCAATGAGCCGCCCCGCACGGCCAGCGCCACGCGGCGCGGAAGGGCAGGTGCGTATCGTCGGCGGGCGCTGGCGCAACACCAAGCTGGCGGTGCCCGATCTGCCAGGCCTGCGCCCGAGCAGCGACCGGGTCCGCGAAACGGTATTCAATTGGCTGATGCCGCGCCTGCCCGGTGCGCGCGTGCTGGACCTGTTCGCCGGGTCTGGCGCGCTGGGTCTGGAAGCGGTGTCGCGCGGGGCCGCGCATGCGACCCTGATCGAGCGCGACCCCGGCCTGGTGCAGCGGCTGCGCGAGCACGTGGCCCGGCTGGAGGCGGCCGATCAGGTGCAGGTGCTGCAGGAAGACGCACTGCGCTGGCTGGAGCGTGCACCTGCAGCGCAGGCCAGCATCGTGTTCGTCGACCCGCCGTTTGCCGCCGGCCTGTGGCCGAGCGTGCTGGAACGCCTGCCCGCGCACCTCACACCGGATGCCTGGTTGTATCTGGAAGGCCCGGCCGAATTGCCGCCGCAGGTACCGGCCGGCTGGCATCTGCATCGCGAAGGCGCCACCCAGCAGGTGCGCTATGCGCTGTACCGCCGGGCCGCTGCTACACTGAACAGCGACCCGACCCCGGTAGTTTCCGTATGAGCGTGGCCAACAGCCGCACTGCTGTCTATCCCGGTACTTTCGACCCGATCACCAACGGTCATATCGACCTGGTGAATCGCGCCGCGCCGTTGTTCGAGCGGGTGGTGGTCGGTGTTGCCTACAGTCCGTCCAAGGGGCCGGCGCTGCCGCTGGAGCGCCGCGTCGAGCTCGCCCAGGAAGCCTTGGCCGCACACGCCAACGTGGAAGTGCGCGGCTTCGATACGCTGCTGGCCCACTTCGTGCGCGACATGGGCGCCGGTGTGCTGCTGCGCGGTCTGCGCGCAGTGTCCGACTTCGAATACGAATTCCAGATGGCCAGCATGAACCGCCATCTGATCCCGGAGGTGGAGACGCTGTTTCTCACCCCGGCCGAGCAATACAGCTTCATCTCGTCCTCGCTGGTGCGCGAAATCGCGCGGCTGGGCGGGGACGTGTCCGGTTTCGTTCCGGCTTCGGTCGTCGAGGCTTTGCGGCAGGTGCGGCAATCCCGCGCGCAGGCCTGATTCTCTAGCAGTCACATCACCACATGCTTTTCAAAGGGAGGAGTTTCATGAAACACACAATGCGCGCGCTGGCGCTCGCTTCGATCGCCGCTCTGGCCGTCACCGCCTGCAAGAAGGAAGAGCCGGCACCGACCGCCGCCGCAGCCCCGGCTGCGCTGACCGCACCGTCCAAGGACGACAACGCCGGCTGGAAGAAGTACCTGCAGGAAGTGGTCGGCCAGAACCTGGGCGCCACCACCAACAGCCCGTTCCTGTACTACTTGCCGCCGGAGTCCGATGCCGAGTTCGCCGGCAGCTACGAGCGTCAGCTGGAAAGCGTCAAGACCGCACTCGCCCGTGGCGTGCAGCCGGGCAACATGCTGGCCTTCGGTTCGTCGGCCTCGACCAAGATGGCCGACCTGATCGACGCCGCGTTCAAGGACGTGCCGGCCGATTCGATGAAGGGCGTGCGCGTGTTGTTCATCGGCAATGCGGCCGAGAATGCGCGCGTGCAGACCATCGTCCAGCCCAAGGGCGTGGAATACACCTTCGTTGAAGCCAAGTAATGCCGTACCAGGCCGGACGCGCGGGAGGGCGCATCCGGCCGCAGCATGCGGATCCAGCCGCATGCTGCTGAAGTCGCATGCCACCGGAGCCGGCCGTGTCAGGCCGGTCTCCGACAGCGCCCACGGCGTTGTCCCTTGGTTGATTCGCGCCATGTGCGCCCGCCTGCAGCAGTACGTTGCGTTCCAGCGCCTGCGGTTGAATCGCGCTGCTTCGCATCGCATGGTGTTGCCGATATGTCGCTGAAAATCAACGAGCTCTGCGTCAACTGCGATGTCTGCGAGCCGGCGTGCCCGAATCAGGCCATCTCGATGGGCGAAACCATCTACGTCATCGACCCGGCACGCTGCACCGAGTGCGTGGGCCATTTCGACGAGGCGCAATGCGTGGTGGTGTGCCCGGTCGAATGCATCGACCCGGATCCGGCCATCCCGGAAACCCATGATCAATTGCTCGCCAAGCTCATGCAGCTGCAGCGCGATCACCCCGAACTGTACGAACAGGAGCCTCCCGCCCCGTGAGCATTTTTTCCCGACACTTTTCTGCGCGCGGCCTGTTGCTGCTGGCCTTCGTGCTGGCACCGCCGGCGTGGTCTGCCGATGGCGGCAAACCTGCGGCGGCTGCAAGCTCGCCGGTGGCGGCGCATCCGCCGGGCGCGGCGATTGCCAGCGGTCACACCCTGGCCACCGACGCCGGCCTGCAGATCCTGCGCGAAGGCGGCAATGCCTTCGATGCGGCCATCGCGGTGTCGTCCACGCTGGCGGTGGTTGAGCCGATCAGTTCGGGTCTGGGCGGCGGTGGCTTCTTCCTGCTGCACGATGCCAAGACCGGCAAGGACGTGATGCTGGACGCGCGCGAGTACGCGCCCGAGTCGGCCAGCGAGGCGCAGTTCCTCGACAAGAAGGGCGAGCTGGATCGCGACCGCTCGGTCAACGGCCCGTGGTCGGCCGGTATTCCCGGGCTGCCCGCCGCGCTGGTGGAACTGGCCTCCAAACACGGCCGGCTGCCACTCAAGCAATCGCTGGCACCCTCGATCCGCATCGCCACCGAGGGCTTCCCCGTGTACGCGCGCATGGCCAAGGGCTATGCCTCGCGGCGTGAAGTGATGGAGCGTTATCCCGGCACGCGCGAGGTGTATCTGCGCGGCGGCAAGCCCATTGCCGAAGGCGACATCTTCAAACAGCCCGAGCTCGCACATACGTTGAAGCTGCTTGGCGACAAGGGTTTTGATGGCTTCTACAAGGGCGAAACCGCCAAGAAGCTGCTGGCTGGCGTCAAGCAGGCCGGTGGACAGTGGAAAGCGGCCGAGCTGTCCGGGTATCGGGTGAAGGAGCGCACGCCGATCCAGTTCGATTACCGCGGCTGGAAGATCACCACTGCGCCGCCGCCGTCCTCCGGCGGGATCGCACTCGCTGCGATGCTGCAGATTCTGGAAGGCTGGGATCTGGACAAGCTAGACGACGCGCACCGCACCCATCTGGTGGTGGAAGCGATGCGCCGCGCCTACCGCGACCGCACCTTTTTCCTGGGCGACCCGGACTTTGTCGCCGTGCCGCAGCGCGTGCTGACCAGCAAGGATTACGCGCAGGGCCTGCGTGCCACGATCAACCCGGAGAAGGCCACGCCCAGCGATCTGCTGTCGGGCAATCCCACCCCGCTGGAAGACGACGAGACCACGCATTTCTCCATCATCGACAGCGAAGGCAACCGCGTCGGCGCCACCCAGACCGTCAACCTGCTGTACGGCTCCGGCCTGATCCCCAAAGGCACCGGCGTGCTGCTCAACGACGAGATGGACGACTTCGCGCTCAAGCCGGGCACGCCCAACGCCTTCGGCGTGATGGGCTATGCCGCCAACGCACCCAAGCCGGGCAAGCGCATGCTCAGCTCGATGACGCCCACCTTCATGGAATCGGCCGACAAGGTTGCGGTGATCGGCACCCCGGGCGGCAGCCGCATCATCACCATGGTGCTGCTCGGCATCCTGGGCTACGACGCCGGTCTGGACGCGCAGCAGGTCAGCGCCTTGCCGCGTTATCACCACCAGTGGTTGCCGGACGTGATCGAGGCCGAGAGCAACGCGTTCTCGCCGCAGACCGCCAAGGCGCTGCAAGCGATGGGCCACGCGCTCAAGCTGCCCGGCGACACCGCCGCCGGCGGCCGCGGTTCCAGCCACGTGTGGGGCAACCTGCAAACCGTGGAATGGGACAAGCGCAGCAACGTGCTGAGCGGCGGCAGCGACCCGCGTAACCCGGTGGGCAAGGCGCAAGTGCAGCTGGACGCAGCTGCGCGCTGATGGCTTAGAGCGGCCGACAATAAGGACTGCGCAGCTGCCAGGCGGTCGCGGCCGGTGCCTGGAATCGGCATGTACCGCGCTATTACATTGCGGTTACTCCGCGCCGTCTGCGCCCACCTGACGACTGCTCGCTAGGTTTTGTTTGTTGATTGAGTGCTGATCGATTGAGGTGCGCCTGCTTTCGTAAGCGAAGGCAGGCACTTGCTGGATACCATCATGTGTTGTGTCATGCCATGCGCGATGATGATGTTATCCGCATGTGCTCGCCATCCGTCGATGCACACACGCATCCGCAGCGATGCAAATCCACATACTGGCCTATGCCTGGATTGGACTTGTTGCCTTGTGCCAATGCAGCGACCATCTCGGTATGAACATTTTCCAGACTCTGCTCACCAGCATGGTGATCGCATCGCCCATCGCCGCCTATGCAGCCGACACCACCGGCAACCAGGCCGCATCGGCCACTGGCGCAGCCATCCACGTCAATCAGCTCGGCTATCTACCCGGCTCGGCCAAGCTTGCGGTGGTCGGGTTGCCGCAAGGCGCGGCAACCGGCGCTGACCGTTTCATAGTGGAAGACGCGCAAGGGCGCCGCGTACTGCAGGGCACTTTGCAACCTGCCGCGCAGTGGTTGCCGGCCGGCCAGCAGGCGCGGGTGGCGGATTTTTCCGGCGTGCGTACAGCAGGCACGTATCGCTTGAAAATCGACGGGCTGCCGGCGTCCGATCCATTCCCGATTGCGGCCGGCGCGTATCAACCAGTGCTCGATGCATCGCTGAAGGCGTTCTATTTCAACCGCGCCAGCACTGCGCTGCCGGCGCAGTTCGCCGGGCGCTATGCGCGTGCGGCCGGGCACCCCGATACGCAGGTGCGTATCCACCCTTCCGCGGCATGGGCCACGCGCCCGGCCGACAGCGTGATCAGTGCGCCCAAGGGCTGGTACGACGCCGGTGACTACAACAAGTACATCGTCAACTCCGGCATCAGCACCTACACCTTGCTGGCCGCCTACGAGCAGTATCCGGCGCTGTTCAAGGCGCAGGCGCTGACCATCCCCAACGACGCGCCCGGTGTGCCCGGCATCCTGCAGGAGACCTGGTGGAATCTTGAGTGGATGCTGGCCATGCAGGACCCGGCCGATGGCGGCGTGTACCACAAGCTCACCGACAAGCAGTTCGATGGGTTGGTGATGCCCGAGCAGGCCAAGCAACAACGCTATGTGGTGATGAAGGCCACTGCGGCCACACTGGATTTCGCTGCGGTGATGGCAGCGGCCAGCCGCGTGTATGCGCCGTTCGACAAGCAGTATCCGGGTGTATCCGCACGCATGTTGAAAGCCGCGCGCAGCGCCTGGGCGTGGGCGCAGCAGCACCCGGATGTGATCTATCGCCAGCCGGATGACGTGCGCACCGGCGGCTACGACGATGCGCAGGTGGACGACGAATTCGCCTGGGCTGCGGCGGAGTTGTATGTGAGCACGCGCGAGGATGGCTTCTACGACGCGATGATCGCGCGCAATGTGCCGGCCAGTGTGCCGGGCTGGAGCAATGTCGGCGGACTGGCGTGGATGTCGCTGGCCGAGCATCGCGACCAGCTCACCCCGCATGCCGACCGTGCACGCATCGCGCGTGAGATCACCGGTCTGGCGCAGCGTCTTGCCGATGAGTGGCAGTCCTCTCCGTGGCGTCTGGCGGTGACGGACACCGACTTCGTGTGGGGCAGTAATGCAGTCGTGCTCAACCGCGCGATGATGTTGATGCAGGGCTACCGGCTGACCCGGCAGCGGCCATTTCTGGATGCCGCACAGTCGCAGCTGGATTACATCCTGGGACGCAATCCGCTCGGGTTGTCGTTCGTCACCGGGGTAGGGCTGCGCAGCCCGCTGCATATCCACCATCGCCCCTCCGAAGCTGATGGCATCGACGCGCCGGTCCCGGGCTGGCTGGCCGGTGGCCCGCAACCCGGGCAGCAGGATGCCAAGGACTGCAAGGTGGCGTATCCCTCCAAACTGCCGGCGTTGTCGTATCTGGACAATGCCTGCAGCTATGCCAGCAACGAGGTGGCGATCAACTGGAATGCGCCGCTGGTGTATGTGAGTGCTGCGATTGAGGCTTCTACGCGGTAAGGCGGGCGTTTTTCAACGCGATGCCGCGGCTGTTCCTTCTCCCACCGGGAGAAGGTGGCCGCAGCGCCGGATGAGGGTACGGCGTCGGCAGGAACACTGACACACCGTACCCTCACCCCAACCCCTCTCCCGGAGGGAGAGGGGCTTTAAGCCACCGCAGCTCGTTCTCCCGGGGAGAGGGGCCTTAAGCCGCCGCAGCTCACTCCACCCGCGTACCAAAAATCCGGTCGCCTGCATCGCCCAGGCCGGGCAGGATGTAGCCCTTCTCGTTGAGGTGATCGTCGATCGCGGCGGTGTACACCTCCACATCCGGATGCACCGCTTCCAGCGCTTTCAGGCCTTCCGGTGCGGCCACTAAAAAGATGCCCTTGATGCGCCGTGCGCCAGCGCGCTTGAGCATGTCGATGGTGGCGATCAGGGTGCCGCCGGTGGCCAGCATCGGGTCCAGGATCAGCGCGTCGCGTTCTTCCAGGCGGCCGGTGAGGCGTTCGAAGTAGGGCACCGGCTGCAGGGTTTCTTCGTCGCGCTGCAGGCCGACCACGCTCACGCGCGCGGCCGGAATCAGCGCCAGCACGCCCGGCAGCATGCCCAGACCTGCGCGCAGGATCGGCACCAGGGTGATTTTTGCGCCGGCAATCCGCTGCACGGTCACCGGGCCGGCCCAGCCGGGTTGCACGTGCGATTCGGTGTCCAGATTGGCGGTGGCCTCGTAAGCCAGCAACGTGCCCAGCTCGGTGACCAGTTCGCGGAAGCCCTTGGTGCTCAAGGCGGCATCGCGCAGCAGACCGATCTTGTGTTGAACGAGGGGGTGGCGAACTTCGACGATTTTCATGGGCAGCGACAGGCGGGAGAGACCCACAGTGTGCCGCAGCCGGCGGCAGCGTCGCCACACATTGCGCGTGATCGCGCTTGCAGATGTCATGTCAGTGAAACGTCGTAGACATAGTGTGCCCACCCATTCTTAACCAATTGGGGAAGCACCCGTGCTCAACAAGACTCCGCTCTGCCTGGCGATCACGCTGACGTTGGCTGCGGCCACGTGGAGCCCGCTGGCGCTGGCGGCCGAGGGTGCTGCTGCTGGCGGCGCAGCAAGCGCTGCGGCCATCGATCTGGAACGGCTGGAAGTGCGCCCGCAAACGGAATCGCAAGTGCGCGCGGTCGATCTCAAGCGTAGTTCCGATGCCATCCAGGATGCGGTCGCGTCCGATGCGATGGGCCGCTACCCCGACAAGAATGTTGCAGAGTCCTTGCAGCGCCTGCCCGGCGTCAGCGTGACGCGCGATCAGGGCGAGGGCCGCTTCGTGGTGATCCGCGGTCTGGATTCGGCGCTCAACAGCGTCACCATCGACGGCATGACCATGGGCACGCCGGAAGACGGCACCCGCTCGGCGCCGCTGGACGTGATTCCTTCCGATTCGACCGAGCGCCTGAAGGTGGTCAAGTCGCCAACGCCGGACATGCCGGGCGATTCCATCGGCGGTGCAATTCAAGTGGAGTCCACCTCCGCATTCGATCGCGATGGCCGCACCTTGCGCGGCTCGGTCGAAGGCAGCCACCAGTCGTTGTCGGGCAAGACGAGCCCGAAGGGCGCGTTCAACTACAGCGATATTTTCGATGGCACCTTCGGTGTGGCAGTGGGTGTGAACTACCAGGATCGCGAATTCGAATCCGACAACACCGAAGTGGCCTACGACAGCTTCGATGGCGGTGCGGCCGATGATTTGTTTGCCGGCGAAGTGCAGCGCCGTAAGTACTTCATCGAACGTACCCGCATGGGCGCGAATCTCAACCTGGACTGGCGCCCGGACGAAGACAACCGCTATTACCTGCGCACGCTGTACAGCCGTTTCGACGATGCCGAAACGCGTCAGCGCACCATCTTCGGTCTGAGCGATGGTCAGGTCAGCGCCAATGGCGATGGCACCTACAACGTGGCCGATCTGCCGGCCGATTCGATCTCCAAGCGCGTGCGCTATCGCACCAAGAAGGAAGACACCATGGCCTTGAGCGTGGGCGGCGAAAATCGCCTGAGCGCGGCCACCGTGGATTACAAGGTGGGCTACACCAAGACCACCGAGCGCGTGAACGATGAAATGGAAGCGCGCTTCAACTATGACGGCGACGATCTGTCGGCCACGGTCGATCAGAACAGCGGGATTCCGCGCTTGGGCTTCTCCGACAACGGCTGGCAGAGCAACGACGATTTCGTGTTAGACCGCTTCGTGCTTTCGCCCAAGCGGGTGGACGACAGCGAGCGCAGCGCGCAGGTCAACGTGCGCTTCGATGGCGAGCATGCCAGCCTGAAGATGGGTGTGCTCGGTCGCTGGCGCGAGCGCGATGTCAATGTGGACGAACGCGAGCTGCGTCGCGGCCCGGCGATCGACTTGAGCGACTGGACCACCACCGCGCCGGAACACCGTGGCGGCACCTTGGGCGAAAGCATCGGCTCGGATGGCATGCGCCGTTACTGGAACACCTCCGGCAATCTGTACAGCGCACGTCCGCAGGATCTCGGCGGCAATCAGCAGGTCTCGCTGCAGGACGACTACACCGCCACCGAAGATGTGTTTGCGACGTACGCAATGGGCACCTGGGACATCGGGGCGCTGCGCATGATTGCCGGCGTGCGTGTGGAGAACACCCAGTTCAATGCCACCGGCAATCAGGTGGACGTGGCAGAAGACGGTCGCTCGGCCACGGTGACGCCACGCGAAGCGTCCAGCAGCTATACCAACGTGCTGCCGGGCCTGCACCTGCGCTACGACACCGGCAACGACTGGGTGCTGCGGTTTGCGGCCAACAAGACCTTGTCGCGCCCGTCGTTCGGCGATGTCTCGCCGCGCGTGAGCATCAATCGCGGCGATGAGGAAGTGAGCATCGGCAATCCCGATCTCAATCCTTACCGTTCCACCAATCTGGATCTGTCGTTCGAGAAATACATCGGCAGCACCGGCCTGATCTCGTTGGGCGTGTTCAACAAATCGATCGACGATTACATCGTGCAGACGATCAGCACCAACGATGCGGAATTCCCGGATTTGCAGGTCACGCGCTCGATCAATGGCGACACCGCAAAAGTGCGCGGCGCCGAGTTCAACTGGCAGCAGACCCTGGACTTCCTGCCGGAAGGCTGGAATGGCCTGTTGGTCGGTGCCAGCGCCACCGTGCTGGACAGCGATTTCGATCCCGGCCTGAGCGACCGCGCCGGTGAGGACTTCACCTTGCCGCGTTCGTCCAAGCGGATCTACAGCGGCCATCTGGGTTATGAAAAATACGGCTTCAGTGCGCGTGTGGCAGCGGTATATCGCAGCGAATACCTGGACACCATCGGCGCCAGCCGCGCGTACGATATCTATGTCGCTCCGCATACCCAGCTGGATTTCAGCATGAATTACCAATTCAACAGCCACGTCAGCCTGTATCTGGAAGCGCAGAACCTGCTGGACGAACCGCTGGAGCTATACCAGGGCGTGCCCTCGCGCACGCTGCAGAATGAAGAGTACGGCCGCACCTATGCGCTTGGCCTGAAGGTGGCACTGTGATCGCAACGCGCACGCGGCTCCACACCACGTTACTCCACACCACGTTGCTTGCCACCGCACTGGCGCTGACGGCTTGCGCCAGCGCACCGGTCGACCGCGAAGCCGACGAGGCGCTGCTGAAAGACCCCTTGCTCAGCGAGGCCAGGGTGGCGCACGAAGTGGTGCCGGAAGCCTTCATCACCACTTCCACGCCGTCCGACAATCTGGACTCACCTGCCAGCTGGAGTGCGCCCGATGGCAGCCGCTGGCTGATTGCCACTGCCAAGGCCACGCATGCGTTGGTGGTGTTCGATGGCGACAGCGGCAAGCGCCTGCGCGTGGTCGGCGGCAAGGGCAAGGCCCTGGGCAAGCTGGATCGCCCGAACGGGATCTCGGTGGTCGACGATCTGCTGTTTGTGGTCGAGCGCGACAACCGCCGTGTGCAGGTGTTCTCGCTGCCGGACTTCAAGCCGTTGACTGCCTTCGGCCAGGATGAACTGCGCGAGCCCTACGGCCTGTGGGTGCGCAAGCACGATGGCGGTTACGAGGTGGTGGTCAGCGACAACTACATGTCGCCGGCCAACAAGGATCTGCCGCCGCCGGTGGCCGACCTCGGTCAGCGCTTTCGGCGTTATCAATTGAACAACGCAGGGCAGGGCTGGCAATCGCGCCTGACCCAGAGCTTTGGCGATACCACCGAAGCGGGTGCAGTGCGGATTGCCGAATCGGTGTTCGGCGATGAAGCCAATGCGCGCTTGATGATTGCCGAAGAAGACGTGGCCGTGGGCACGCAGCTACGCGAGTACGGCATGGACGGGCGTTATCGCGGGCGCAATGTCGGCACCGGCCTGTTCAAGGCGCAGGCCGAGGGCATGACCCTGCTGGCGTGCAGCGACGGCAGCGGGTATTGGATCGCCACCGATCAGTTCAAGGACCGCAGTGTGTTTCAGGTGTTCGATCGCCAGAGCCTGGCGCATGTCGGCGCATTCGCCGGCCGGGTGACCGCCAACACCGACGGCGTGTGGCTGGATCAACGCGGCGATGCGCGCTTCCCCGGTGGGGTGTTCTACGCATTGCATGACGACCAGGCGGTGGCCGCATTCGATTGGCGCGATATCGCGCGCACGCTGCGCTTGAAAGAGTGCGCGCCATGAGCGCTGGGCGTGCGTCGGTATACGCGCTGCTCTCGCTCATCGCGATCAGCAGCGCTCAATCGTTTGCCGCCGAGCGGGCCGCCGAACCGAATACGCAGGTGCCGGCGGGCTCCACCCACTATGTCGCCGACGGCTTTCCGGACCGCATCGTCGCCACGCCCGCGCAGGATGCGGCGACCGGTTTCGCGGTGGCCTGGCGTACCGATGCCAGCGTCAACCAGCCGTGGCTGGAACTGGGCGTCGCCGGCGACTCGCCCGACGTGGGTACGCCGCGCCGCATTCGCGCCAGCACCGCCACGCTGAGCAGCGAAAACGGCAGTTCGCATCACCACCGCGCCGATATCGATGGATTGAAGCCGGACACGCTGTACGCCTACCGCGTACAGGGCAACAGCACCTGGGGCGCGTGGAATCAGTTCCGCACCGCCGCCACGGCCGCCACCCCGCTGACGCTGCTGTATTTCGGCGATACCCAGAACAAGAATCTCAGCCTGGTCTCGCGGGTGATCCGCCAGGCCTGGCGCAGCGCACCGGACGCGCGGCTGGCGCTGTTCGCCGGCGATCTGGTCAGCGGCAAGGACGGCCAGGACGACAACGAGTGGGCCGAATGGTTCGAAGCCGGACGTTGGTTGCTGGAAGGCACCGCAGTGGCACCGGCGCCGGGCAATCACGAGTATCACGAAGAGGGCGAAGACGCCCCGCAGGCGACGCGCACGCTCGGCAGCCATTGGCCGGTGACCTTCGCCTTGCCGCGCAACGGGCCGTCGGCCACCGCGCGCACCAGCTATTGGTTCGACTACCAGGGCGTGCGCATCGCCGTGCTCGACGGTACCTCGGTGCTGGATGTGGGCACCGGCCCGGCGCAGGCGCAGTGGCTGGACACCGTATTGGCCGACAATCCGCATCCGTGGTCGATCGTGCTGATCCACCAACCGTTCTTCTCGCCGCGCGCCGATCGCGAGAACGAAAAGCTGGTCGAGCAGGTGCTGCCGGTGATCCGTCGCCACAAGGTCGATCTGGTGCTGCAGGGCCACGACCACACCTACGGCCGTCGCGGCGATGAGACGGGGCAGGCGACGCCGGTGTTCGTGGTGTCGGTGGCCGGGCCCAAGCAGTACCGGCTCTCGGACATGGCCCGCAAGACCATGCGCCCGGTCGGCGAAGACACCCAGCTGTATCAGGTGCTTCGCATCGACAACCAGAAGTTGCGCTACGAGTCGCGCACCGCCACCGGACGTCTCTACGATGCCTTCGAGCTCAAGCGCGATACGAGCGGGGCCAAGCGGTTGATCGAACACGAAGCAGGGCGCATCGCCCCACGCGATTGCCCACGCAGTGCAACGCTCAAGGGACGGGCGGATCGCTGCTGGGAATGAAGGCGCTGTAACGAATTCGAAGGAGTTGGGGCGGATCGGCGTACTGCGTTAGGAAGATGTGAGGAAACTTCGCTGATGCATTGATTTTTCCAATGGTTACCTCGTATGCCAATTGAAAATTGTGAGTTACATCACACAAAAAATGGGCATAGGGTGTGGTTAGCCGGATCTCCATCCGGGTAGCCGGTGTCAGGTCGGCGCTGGATGGAGGTGTTGGTGCCCCCAGCCCCCGAGAAACCACCATGATTCCCCATGTGTTTCATCTGACCGCGCCGACCAAGCAATTGCAGTGGGAAGAACGCAGGATCCAGGCCCGTCTGCAGCGGCTATTGCCGGACTGGGTCTGCTACGTCTGGGATGACGCGGACAATTCGGAACTGATGCGTCGCGCGTTCCCGGAATTCGCCGAGCGCTACGAGGCGATCCGCTTCGGCGTGATGAAGGCCGACATCGCCCGCTGTGCCTATATGCACGCGCACGGCGGCTTTTATTTCGACACCGACTACAAGCTGTTGCAGCCGCTTGGCGCCGACCTGTTGGTACAGCAATGCGTGCTGCCGATCGAGGATGGCGCGCTAGGCAACGATCAGTTCAAGATCGGCAATGCCGTCTTCGGTTCCCAGGCAGGGCATCCTTTGTGGCGCGCCTTTATCGAGCACATTTTCAATGTGCATGCGCCGGAGACGCTGGAAGATCACCGGCAGATTCCGATGATCTCCGGCCCGCGCGGGCTGACGCGCTTCTACAACGCATATGGCGAGCAGTTCTCCGGCATCGTGTTCCCGCCGCGCGATGCATTCCATCCGGACCGTACCTGGTTCGGCCTCGGCCACCGCGGCGGCAAGATCGCCGTCGGCTCGCATCTGTGCTGGGCATCGTGGCGCGGCAAGTCGACGCGCCGGGCGGTGACCAATTACCTGCGTCGCAAGTTGAGCGCGGTACCGATCTGATGGCTGCCGGTCGCCATGCAGATCTGTTGAACGGATCTGCATGGCGGCACCGGGATGATTCCCGCTGCGGCACTCAACGCAGTGTTTTGTGCGGTTCACGCTGGTGAAGGGCGCTTGCGCAAGCACCCTTCGCATCGTGCTTGCTATGTCACAAATCTCGCGCCGTCAGCGCGGCAGCCCACAGAACTTCCGCGTTTCAGGCGTTGAGAGAGATGTGCAGCCTCAGGCGGCCTCGGCCTGCACCTGGCGCGGGCCTTCCTTGAGCGCACGCGCGATCAAGCCGACCAATAGATCGAGCTCGTCTTCGTCCATGGCAAAGTGCGGCGTAAAGCGCAGCGAATTCTCGCCGCCGTGGATCACGTTGACACCGCGGTGGCGCAGCCATTCCTCGGTGGACCCGGCGCCGTAACACTTGAACTGCGGTGCCAGCTCGCAGGAAAACAGCAAGCCGGTGCCCTGCACCTTGGTGATCAAGCCGCCCAACTCGGACTGCAAGGCTTCCAGCTTGGCGATCGCCTGCGCACCGCGGCTGCGGATGTTGGCGCGCACCTGCGGAGTGAACAACGCCAGCGTGGCGCAGGCCACATCGAGCGCGCGCGGATTGGTGGTCATAGTGTTGCCGTAGGTGCCCTTGCGATACACCTGCGCGGCGTGTTCGGTCACGGCCAGCACCGACAGCGGGTACTGCGCGGCGTTGAGCGCCTTGGAATAGGTTTCCAGGTCGGGCGGGTCGAGCTGTTCGAAGCCGGGGTAGTCCACCACAGACAGCACGCCGTGCGCACGCAGGCCGGCCTGGATCGAATCCACCAGCAGCAGGCTGCCGTGCAGGCGGGTCAACTCGCGCGCCGCGGCGTAGAACGCGGCCGGCAATGCGCGGCCCGGGTCGCCTTCTCCCATCACCGGCTCCAGGAACACCGCCTCGATAAACCAGTGATTGCGCGCGGCCTCGTCGAAGGCGCGCTGCAGCGCCGCCACGTCGTACGGCGCGATCGCGATCACCGAATCTTCGTCGCGGTAGCTGGCCAGGTACTTGGTGTAGGTCTTGCGGCTGGAATCGGAATACAGGCCGGGGCGATCGGTGCGGCCATGGAAGCTACCCTTGACCACCACGCGCTTGATGCTGGCACCGGCATGCCGGGCGCCCGGGTCGGTGTGCAGCTTGGCGTTGGTGTCGACGATGCGTGCGGCCAGGCCGACCGCTTCGGAACCGGAGTTGAGACACATGAAGCGCGCAAACGGACAGCCGCCACGGGTATGCCCGATCTCCGCGCGCAGGGCGCAGTCGAGCCGGCGCTGCGCCAGGCTGGGCGTCATCACGTTGGCCATCACCTGCGGGCGTGCCATCGCCTCGAGCACCGGCGCGGGGGTGTGGCCGAAGCCGAGCATGCCGTAGCCGCCGGCGTCGTACAGCACCGCGCCCTTGAGCGTGATCACCCACGGTCCGCGCGCGGCCAGCGCTACATACGGGGTCACCGCATCGTCGGCATAGAAGTTGATGAAGCCGTCCTGCACCGCGCCGATCTGTGCGTCTTCGTCCAGATCCAGCAGGTCGGCGACCTCTTCGCGCACCAGCGCGTATTCGGCGGCGGCCGCATCGATGGCCTGGGCGAGATCGTCGTGGGTGCTGGCCAGGCGCACGATGCTGGCATCGTCCAGGCCATCGGTCAGGCGGCGGCCGGCATGGGCACGCAGCGGGGCGAGCGGGGCAAGGACGGACATGGCGCATCTCCTACAAGGTGGCGTTTCCTTTCTATTATCGGCAGAAGATCGGCGTTTGGCAGCGTGAATCCGGGCAGGAAGTCGGGTATTTTCGTCGAATCGACGAACCATTTGGGCAAAAGTGAAAATCACTCCCTCCGACGAACGCCTGCTGTCGCTGTTGCGCGAGGACGCACGCGCCTCCACCGCGCAGATCGCGCGCCGGCTCGGGCTGTCGCGCACCACCGTGCAGAGCCGCATCGAAAAACTCGAACGCGACGGCGTGATCAGCGGCTACACCGTGCGCACCCACGACGCCTACGAACAGGGCCGTATCCGCGCGCATATTTTGATCACTGTGCTGCCCAAGAAGATGCCGGCCGTGGTCAAGGCACTGCGCGACATCCCCGAGGTGCGCCTGCTGCACTCGGTCAGCGGCGCCTACGACCTGATCGCCCTGGGCGTGGTCGGCGGCGTCAACGAGATGGACGTGCTCACCGACGCAATCGGCGCCATTGACGGCGTGGAGCGCACGACGACGTCGATCATTTTGTCGACGAAGTTTGAGCGGTGAGGGGGAGTCAGGAGTGGGGATTAGAAAATCGGGATTGGGATCTGGGATGGATAGTGAGCAATGAATCGGCGGCGAGCAAAGCCCCTCTCCCCTCGGGAGAGGGGTTGGGGTGAGGGTACGGGGCGAAGCCCGCGTGCGCTCAAACTCCAACAGCGCTTCGCCCGCACCCTCATCCGGCGCTACGCGCTCCCTTCTCCCGATGGGAGAAGGGAGCAGGTCGCAGCTCTGGTGATTAACGCCCCTCTCCCGCTGGGGGTGAGAAAGCACGGTTTGCGCGTCACTGGCGCGCATGCCTTGGAGCGCCCGCGCCGCAAGCGCTGGCCGGGCAGGGCCGCGGAGCGGGGGAGGGTACGAACGGGTATAGGGCGAAGCCATCGCCTACCAGTCGACGATTCACCTCTACTGGCGCGTGGCGACGCGTTTGCCATGGCCGACTCCTGAATTTGCTCGCGGCGCCTCCCGCCGGGAGAAGGATGTCCCCAGCATGTCCCGCTAAACTAGCGCCCCCAATCGCTGCACCGCCCAACCTTTGAAGAAGTCCGATTTCAACTATTCGCTACCCGACGAGCTGATCGCCCAGGCGCCGCTGGCCGAGCGCGCGGCCAGCCGCTTGCTGGTGGTGGTGCCGTCGCCGCAGGCGCTGGTCGACCGCCAGGTGCGCGATCTGCCCGAGCTGCTGCAGCCGGGCGATCTGCTGATCTTCAACGACACCCGGGTGATCCCGGCGCGCCTGTTCGGGCAGAAGGCCAGTGGCGGGCGGGTGGAAATTTTGATCGAGCGCCTGCTTGGCGAGCGCGAGGCGCGCGTGCAGATCGGCGCCAGCAAGTCGCCCAAGGCCGGCAGCCTGATCGCGCTCGATGCCGGTGGGCAGGCCGAGGTGCTGGGCCGCGATGGCGAGTTCTATCTGCTGCGTTTCGATATACCGTCGCCGCTGCAGCAGTGGCTGCCGGAGGCCGGGCAACTGCCGCTACCGCCGTACATCCGCCGCGAGCCGGGTGTGGAAGACCGCGAGCGCTACCAGACCGTGTTCGCACGTGAAGTTGGTGCGGTGGCCGCGCCCACTGCCGGCCTGCATTTCGACGAGGCCCTGTTGGCGCAGCTGCGCGAGCGCGGGGTGGAGTTCGGCCACGTCACCTTGCATGTGGGCGCCGGCACCTTCCAGCCGGTGCGCGTGGATGCGCTGGACCAGCATGTGATGCATAAGGAGTGGCTCAACGTCGGTGCCGCACTGGTCGAGCAGGTGCGGCGCACGCGCGCACGCGGCGGCCGCGTCATTGCGGTGGGAACCACGGTGGTGCGCTCGCTGGAAAGCGCCTGGCGTAAAACCGATGCTGCGCCCGATGGCGAACTGCTGCCATTTGCCGGCGAAACCCAGATCTTCATCCTGCCCGGCTACCGCATCCGCAGCGTCGATGCGATGGTCACCAACTTCCATCTGCCCGAAAGCACGCTGCTGATGATGGTCTCGGCCTTCGCCGGCCGCGAGCGCATCTTCGCCGCCTATCAACACGCCATCGCGCAGCGCTATCGCTTCTTTTCGTACGGCGATGCGATGTTGCTGTGGGGCAGAGAATGGGGAATCGGGAATGGGGAATCGTAAGGCAGTACCCGCCACGCGTTCCGACATTCGCCAACCGCTTCTCCGATTCTCCACTCCCGATTCCCCATTCCCGGCCTTTCAATGTCCCGACTTCAGTTCCAGCTTCAAGCCACCGACGGCCATGCGCGGCGCGGCCGTCTGACCTTTCCGCGCGGCACGGTGGAAACGCCGGCGTTCATGCCGGTGGGCACCTATGGCTCGGTCAAGGGCATCCTGCCGGAGCAGATCCGCGCGCTGGGTGCGGAGATCATCCTGGGCAACACCTTCCATCTGTATCTGCGCCCGGGTCTGGATGTGATCGGCGATCACGGCGGGCTGCACGGGTTCGCGCGCTGGGACGGACCGATCCTCACCGATTCGGGCGGATTTCAGGTGTTTTCGCTGGCGCATCGCCGCAAGATCACCGAGCAGGGCGTGACCTTCTCCTCGCCCACCGATGGCGCCCGCGTATTCCTGGGCCCCGAAGAAAGCATGCAGATCCAGAAGGTGCTCGATTCGGACATCGTGATGATCTTCGACGAGTGCACGCCGTACCCGGCCACCGAAGAGGTGGCACGGCGCTCGATGGAGTTGAGCCTGCGTTGGGCGCAACGCTCGCGCGAGGCGCATGACGTGCTGGGCAACGATGCAGCGCTGTTCGGCATCGTGCAGGGCGGGGTGCATCCGGACCTGCGCAGCCGTTCGCTGGATGGGCTGCAAGGTATCGGCTTCGACGGCTATGCCATCGGCGGGCTGGCGGTCGGCGAGCCGGAGCATGAGCGCAATGCGATGCTCGAACACCTGCATCCGCGCCTGCCGGCCGAGCGCCCGCGCTACCTGATGGGCGTGGGCCGCCCCGAGGATCTGGTCGAAGGCGTGGCGCGTGGTGTGGACATGTTCGACTGCGTGATGCCTACCCGCAACGCGCGCAACGGCCACTATTTCACCTCGTTCGGTACCGTGCGCATCCGCAACGCCAAGTACGAGCGCGACCTGGACACCATCGAGCCGGGCTGCGGGTGTCACGCCTGCAGCAGCGGCTACACGCGCTCCTACCTGCGCCATCTGGACCGCTGCAACGAGATGCTGGCGCCGATGCTGGGCACCCTGCACAACCTCTGGTACTACGAGAAATTGATGGCCGACCTGCGCGCGGCGATCGCCTCGGGAACCTTTGTGGAGTTCCGGCGGTCCTTCTATGCGGCACGCGGCGCCATCACGCCGCCGTTGCCGGGGGAAACCAGCTGAAACCGGCCGTCCGCGCCCTTGCGCGGACGGTTGGGAACCTGCATGGCATAATTCCCGGCTGTTCCGCTTCGGCGGTACCTGAATAGCGAGCGGGCCGGTTGGCGCGCTGGCACTAAACTAGGATGCATTGAATGAATCTGCTCGATTTCCTGATCCCCGTCGCCCAGGCGCAGGCCACCGGTGGCGCGCCGGCCGCCGGCCCGATGGGAAGCCTGTCCACCTTCGCGTTGCCGATCATCCTGATCGCGGTCATGTATTTTTTGATGATCCGCCCGCAGATGAAGCGCCAGAAGGAACACAAGTCGCTGCTGGAGAAGCTCTCGCGCGGCGATGAAGTGATCACCTCCGGCGGCGTTGCCGGCGTGATCAGCGACATCGGCGACAACTTCATCACCGTGGAAGTGGCCGACAACGTGCGCATCCGCGTGCAGAAGAGTGCCGTGGGCCATGTGCTGCCCAAGGGCACGCTGAAGTCCGCCAGCTAAGAGCGGCTCCAAAACTACTGCGCGCACCGTCAGGCGGGCGCAGTCGGTGCCGGGAACCGGTGGGTCGCAATACTCCCGTCCCGGCACCGCCCGCATCCACCTGACGATTGCTCGCGACCTTGTGTTGGCCGCTTGAAGTCGTTCTCACTGCTAGGCGCGTCGCCGGGATGGTGTCGCGCGGGACTGTCGCAATGCTCGAATTTCCTCGCTGGAAGTATTTCCTGATCCTGCTGGTGCTGGCGGTCAGCGCGCTGTACGCGTTGCCCAACATCTACCAGAAAGACCCGTCCGTGCAGATCACCGCCAGCCGCGGTGCCCAACTCGACGACGCATTGCGTAGCCGCATCGACGCCGACCTCAAGAGCGCCGGCATCACGCCCAAGGCCGTCACCAAGGAAGGCGAGAGCCTGATGGTGCGTCTGCCCAACCTGCAGGCTCAGACCCGCGCCAACGACGTGCTACGCCAGCAACTGGGCGAGAACTACACGGTGGCGCTGAACCTGGCCTCGACCGTGCCGGACTGGCTGGCCAAGCTTGGCGGCCGGCCGATGGTGCTGGGCCTGGATCTGGTCGGTGGCGTGCATTTCGCCATGCAGGTGGATCAGAAGGCCGCGCTGGAAAAGCGCCTGGACGGCTTTGCCGAAGACATCCGCACCACCTTGCGCGATGGCCGCATCGCCTATCGCTCGGTCGAGCGTCGCGGCGACAACAGCATCCAGGTCAGCCTGAGCGAGGGCGCCAGCGCCGATGCCGCGCGTACCGCGCTGGCCAAGGCGCAGCCAACGCTGACCTATGACGTCAGTGGCCAGAACATCGCAGTGAAGGTCCCCGAGGCCGAACTCAAGCAGATCGCCAGCGGCGCGATCGAACAGAACCTCACCACCTTGCGCAATCGTGTCAACGCGCTGGGCGTGTCCGAACCGACCATCCAGCGCCAGGGCGAAGACCGCATCGTGGTCGAATTGCCGGGCCTGCAGGACACCGCCGAGGCCAAGCGCCTGATCGGTGCCACGGCCTCGCTGGAGTTCCGCGCGGTGGTCGAAGGCAATGCCGAAGACGCAGTGCGCAGCGGCACCATTCCGCCGGAAGCCAAGGTCTACCGGCTGCGCGACAGCAATGCGCCGGTGTTGCTCAACAAGCGCGCGCTGGTGACTGGTGATCAGATGGTCAGTGCCAGCGTCAGCAACGACCAGAACGGCATGCCGGCGGTGGCGGTGACGCTCAACAACGTCGCCGGCCAGCGCATGCTCGACTACACCAGCGCCAATGTCGGCAAGCTGATGTCGGTGGTCTACATCGAGCGCATTCCCACCGTGACCATGGTCGACGGCAAGGAAGTGCGCAGCGTGCGGGTCAAGGAAGAAGCGCTGTCGCCGACCCGCATCGCCGGCGTGTTCGGCAAGAATTTCCAGACCACCGGTCTGGAAAAGACCGAAGCCGAGAACCTGGCCAAACTGCTGAAATCCGGCTCACTGGCCGCGCCGATGGATTTCGTCGAGGAATACGTGATCGGCCCGAGCCTTGGTGCGGAGAACGTGGAGCGCGGCGTCACTGCGGTGGTGTTCTCGTTCGTGTTCACCCTGGTGTTCTTCACCATTTACTACCGCATGTTCGGCGCGATCACCTCGGCGGCGCTGCTGTTCAACCTGCTGATCGTGATCGCGGTGATGTCGCTGTTCGGCGCCACCATGACGTTGCCGGGCTTTGCCGGTCTGGCGTTGTCGGTCGGCCTGTCGGTGGACGCCAACGTGCTGATCAACGAGCGTATCCGCGAGGAATTACGTCTCGGCGTGCCGCCCAAGTCGGCGATCGTTGCCGGTTACGAGAAGGCCGGTGGCACCATCCTCGACGCCAACCTGACCGGGTTGATCGTCGGCGTGGCGCTGTACGCGTTCGGCACCGGCCCGCTGAAGGGTTTCGCGCTGACCATGATCATCGGTATTTTCGCCTCGATGTTCACTGCGATCACCGTATCGCGCGCGCTGGCGGTGCTGATCTATGGCAGCCGCAAGAAGCTGAAGTCTGTCGCTATTTAATGCGAGTCCCTCGCAAGAGCCCGCAGGTAAAATGCGAGTCCCTCGCAAGAGCCCGCACATCCATGTGCGGACTTTCCAGGAAAATCTTTGAATGAAAATTTTTCCGCTTCATCTGATCCCGAACGACACCAAGATCGATTTCATGCGCCTGCGCAAGCCGGTGCTGATCTTGATGCTGGTGCTCGCCATTGCTTCGGTCGGCATCATCATCGGCAAGGGCTTCAACTACGCACTGGAATTCACTGGCGGCACCTTGGTGCAGACCTCGTTCCAGAAGACGGTGGACGTGGACCAGGTGCGCGAGCAGCTGGCCAAGGCCGGCTTCGAAAATGCCCAGGTGCAGAACGCACGCGGCGGCAACGAGGTGATGATTCGCCTGCAGGCGCGCGAGCAGCACAACAACCGCGACGATGCCGCCACCACCGTCGCCGAAGAAGTGCGCAAGGCCGTCAGCACCGCGCAGAACCCCGCCACCGTGCAGCCGGGCGAATTCGTCGGCCCGCAGGTCGGCAAGGATCTGGCCTTGAACGGCGTGTACGCCACGGTGTTCATGCTGGTGGGCTTTCTGATCTACATCGCGTTCCGCTTCGAGTGGAAGTTCGCGGTGGTCGCCAGCCTGACTGCGTTGTTCGACCTGCTGGTGACGGTGGCCTTCGTGTCGCTGACCGGCCGCGAGTTCGATCTGACGGTGCTGGCCGGCCTGTTGTCGGTGATGGGCTTTGCGATCAACGACATCATCGTGGTGTTCGACCGCGTGCGCGAAAACTTCCGTGCGCTGCGCGTGGAGCCGCTGGAAGTGCTGAACCGCTCGATCAACCAGACGCTGTCGCGCACGGTGATCACCGCGGTGATGTTCTTCCTGTCGGCGCTGGCCCTGTACATCTACGGGGGCGAGTCGATGGAAGGCCTGGCCGAGACGCACATGATCGGCGCGGTGATCGTGGTGATCTCCTCGATCATCGTCGCAGTGCCGATGCTGAGCATCGGGCCGTTCGCGGTGACCAAGCAGGATCTGCTGCCAAAGGCCAAGGATGTGGAGGCGCTGGCGCGTCGTCCTTGATCGGTTGGCAAAAGGTGTGACGAAAAAACCGCGCATTGCGCGGTTTTTTCGTTTCTGGCGTTGGACGTCGTGACTGCATGGTTGTGCACTGTGACGCCACTACTCAAGATCTTGAATACTAGGGATTTCGTCGGACACGTGATGCCGATCGATACGCAGTACGTTGCGGTAGAGAGCCGCTGGCCAGGATGAAGCGCCGTGCCCAACTGAGACACGCCTGCTTGGTGCGCAGGCTGTAGTGCCGAACGCGCAAGCGGTCGCGCACTCGATCAAGCAGCCGCGTCGGCGGACTTGCTGTTACGCCATTGTTTTTGGGGGTGTATTTCATACGCCTGCGTCCTTGCTGGATGAGGCTGGAAGCCCCGCAATGGTAGAGTCCGCTCGCCATCGTGTAATCCCGTGATCGCGGCTAGGATTTCCCCATTTACAAAGCGCCAGCGATCGAAGATATTCCTGTCGACTCCCCGTAATTCAATGCCAGCCAAAATTAGAGGTCTGCGGTTGATGTTGATCACGGAACTCGGCGGGCGTTAGCCCGCCCAGGCTGTCGTGCGGGATCTGCTGGTTGTAGTCGGCCAGCCAGTGTTCGGTCTGTTCGCGAACCTCGCTCAGCGTGCGGAAGAGATGCATGTCCAGCACGCCGCGCCGGTAGCTGCCGTTGAAGCGTTCGATAAAACCGTTTTGCATTGGACGCCCCGGCTCGATGAAGTCCAAGGCGATGCCTTTGCGCTCGGCCCACTCGGCCAAGGCCAATGCGACAAACTCCGGGCCATTGTCCAAGCGAAGTTTGGCGGGGTAGCCGCGCCAGGCTGCGATGCGTTCCAAGGTGCGGATGACGCGGGCGGCCGGGAGATTCAAGTCCACTTCGATCGCCAAGGCTTCCCGACTGAAATCGTCGATGACATTGAACGTGCGGAAGCGTCGACCATCCCACAACGCATCGGACATGAAGTCGATCGACCATCCAGCATTGGGTCGCTCTCCGCATGCCAGCGGTTGTGGATGACGCGTCGGGACCCGGCGCCTGCTGCGACGACGTTGATTGAGTTTCATCAGGCAATACACGCGCCACACCCTTTTGTGATTCCACACATGTCCGCGACGGCGGATGATCTGAAAGAGCTTTCCAAAACCACGCTCGGGAAAACGCTCGGCCAATTCGGACAACAGCGCAATGACCTCCTCGTCGCGATCGGGACGACGCCGATAGCGCACTGTCGAGCGAGCCACGCCAACGACCGCACAGGCCCGGCGCTCGCTCCAGCCATGCTGCTCGACGAGCCAGGCAAGAAGCGGGCGTTTGTGCGCCGGGTCTACAGCTTTTTGCGATGACATCCTTCAATGCATGGTTTTCCATGGCGAGCTCGGCGTACATGCGTTTGAGCTTGCTGTGCTCGGTCTCCAGGTCGCGAAGGCGCTGCACATCGGCTGCCTCCATGCCACCGTACTTGGACTTCCAGACGTAGTACGTCGCATCGGAAATGCCCAGCTCACGGCACACATCCTTGACCTGGCGGCCGCCCTCAACCTGCTTCAGCGTGGCGACAATCTGGCTTTCGGTGAACTTGCTCTTGCGCATCGTTGGTCTCCTTGGTGGCTAGTGTGCCCGGAGACCTCTAGTTATGGATGGATCAATTTTACGGGGAGTCGACAACACCACCGCCACATGCCGTCCCGTTCAAGGGTGGTTTTGTCTATCGTCATATCGAGCAGCTTCCTCAGCAAGCGATCGTCCAAAAGCTTGCTCGCCTGCCATCTGGCCTTCGTGCGGCGGCCTCGCTTCTTGAGTCTGGATTCTTTCAAGAACAAGCCGCTCTACAACGATTGATCGATGAGATCGGAGAAGACGTCATTTTCCTGTCCATTCCGCTCATTTATGGCGGGGAGCAACCGGTCCATACTGAGTACCTGCAAGCTTTCTTTGCAGAAGAGTTTGATCCTGCGACAGGCTTACCTACTACTCAAGATCGTCCGATGGTCAGGCGCAAAAAGATTCGCGCCTACATTGCGCAGTCCCCAATAGCAACTCCTGATCCAAGTGGTCACATTGGCGCGTCAAGAACGCTCAGCAAGGCATACTCCGGCTATGTTCACGCCGCGTCACCTCAGATAATGGACATGTACGGTGGTGATCCGCCGCGATTCCACACCTCCGGAATGCTAGGTACGCCACGCGAGCCAGAACATCGTCAAGATATTGCAAACTACTTCTATCGTAGCGCTACTTCGTATGCTGTGGCTGCGCGTGCTTTTGGCAACCAACCTGTTTTCAATCGCCTCTTCGCTCTTTGCGTCAAATATGAAGCGACCATGGGGATCAGGTAGTGAGCCCTAACAATTCATTCAACCCGAAGCCGCTTCGCGGCTCGGCTTAATTCTGGTGTTAGGCGCCATGGACACAGATCGGGCATCCGCAGCAAAGAGCTATCAAGAGATCGCCAACCTGACGCTTGGCGGCTATCAGCTCATTGAGGCACTGCTAAAGACCTACTTGCGGAACTACTTCAGCATTGCCAAGCATCGCTTAGGTATCGACCTGCACTTCGGTTTCACAGGCAGCGACTACGACAACGCAGCGCTTGGTACGCTCCTGAAAGTCTTCGCTAAGACATGCTCAGACTCACAGCTTGTCAAAGACCTTCAGGCCGAGATTCCTCACCGAGACCACGTGGCCCATCAGGCGTCACTCGTGATGTTCAGGCGGCAGCCGTGCAGTTCTGAAGAACTTCAAGCACTTTCGGAAGAGCTTTCGATCCGCAGTGGTTCTATCTCTAGTCTTCTGACTCGCGTAAACAATGTGCACGATCTGCTCTTGGCGCCCTACCGCGGAAAACTTGGGCTTGGCGCCTAACAATTCATTCAAGCCGAACCCGCTTCGCGGGTCGGCTTAATTCAGGCGTTAGGCCCGTAAAAGCAGAATGCCGCAGACGGAAACTGATCCGTCTGCGGCATTGTTAGTATCACTCTTCGGCAATGATTGTGATGCCACGTTCAGTCACTTGCACTTGTGCTTTGTGGCCTACGGAAAATCCTGCCGCTTGCAACCAATCTCCGCTCAAACGCAAGAACGGTACCTGTCTCGGCAGGGTCCGGCGCTCTACATCTTTATGCTTGCTTTCGTAGACCTGATAGCCAACGGTTAAAAAACGCAGTTCCGGCTGCGCAGTCTTTCTCTTTACGGCCATAGTGGTGCTCCTAGCGGATTGTTGAGTTACGCCCCTGTTGAGAGGGCGACCGAGTACTTCAACACCGCCGCTAGACGGCCCCCAGCTTTCCCCGGCAAGCCGGGTCTTGTATGACTGGACGCTACTCGGCCATAGAAACTATGGGCGCAAAAGAAACCGCGTTTCAGTCGCGGGCACTGCTAGCGGAAGGTATGTTGAGTACCTTAAGTCAATTTAGCGCTCTACTGGCTTGCGGTCAACTGGTGGGCATGGGCCTAACAATTCGTTCAAGCCGACCCCACATCGTGGCAGCGCCAGCGTGCTTTACGCTACGCTAGCACGTACTCGCTGCCCCGCTGCGGGTCGGCTTAATTCAGGCGTTAGGCGGTGGTGGAGCAAAACACCTTGGCGTTCTACCTCGTCAGCTGCTTCAGCACGCACGGGGGGACGTCGGTTTCAAGATCATCATGAGATCGAGCAGCAGACGCTGAAGAACAAGTCGCACTTATCAACCCAGGCCTTCTGCCAAACTCCAGATTGGCTGACAGGAGTAGTTGAATGCCCATGCAGCCGATGATGGCGCTAGACTTCGGTCACAGCAATCCAAGGGTGTGAGCCTGTGGACGGGATGCAACACATGGAAACCAACATGACCAATCAGCCCAAAAAGGGCGAGTTTTTCGAGCTGCTGCCGGACGGCCGGCGTGGAGGAAAGGGCCACGGGGTGATCTTCGAAAATGAGCAGGCTCTTTTGACGCCGCCCCGGCTTATTTTGCAGCCGGACGAAGGAGGATTTCCTCCGTTGAGAGAGACGCCACTATTGATCTACAACCCCATGGAAGGGGCGTTACCTCAGGATCTAGAGGGAGGCTTCAGTGGCTACTGGCTGGTCTCCGAGCGGCTCCGCAAGGTGATGGAATCTGTGGATGCGGAGGCCTTCACCTTTGCTGATACTGACTATCGCTTGGCCGATGGTTCCAAAGGTCCGACCGTCTTCCTCTGCGATGTGGTTCGCACGTTAGATGCTTTGGATGAGGAAGCCTCGGAACTCGATATAAAAATCAGCGACGATTACGAGGCTGGAAAGTATTACAGCCTTGCGGGTGGTAGTCGCTTGGCTTTCAAGAGTGACGTGCTCGGAAATGCGCATGTATTTAAACTTCCGTTCAACGATGGCGTCTTTTGTGATTGGGTATTCAAGGAGGCGGCTGAGGCCGCCGGTATTGGCGCTAATGGAAATTCTGACGGGCTATGGCTCTACGACACGGTGAACTGCTGAGCGGAAACACTCACAAGGAAGCGATGATCTGCCATTTCTAACCAACGGATGCTTGGCGCAATCTGTAACTTGGCCAAGCCGACAGGAAGGTCACCGAGCGCCTGAAGTGAGCCGAAGTCTTTTGGGCATTAAGAGTGCTGGGCTAACTGATCATCGGTGGCCTGCAGAACGTCGGTCTTGCGGCTAGGTGGGCAGCCGCCGATGCTCCACTATCTAGGCGGGCAAGTTGAGGAGTTAAGCTGTTCACGTAAGTTGAGATCAAAGCACCAAAGATGAGGTGGAACGTATGCAATCAACAAGACCTAATCAGCCGACGCCGGGTGCCTTCTATATGTTCGTGTCGGACATGGAGAGCAACGGGCCGCGCTGCGGAGTGAGGTTCAACAATCTCCGCCAGCTGCTTTCGCCGCCGTGTGTGATCCTGCGTCCGCAAGAAGGCGGTTTCCCCTCGATGCTCGAGCAACCGCAGATGACTTATGACCCCATTGCAGGTCCGGAGCCTCGTGATCTGGAGCCAGGGTTCGGCGGTTATTGGTTGGTGTCTGAGCAACTCCATGACGTCATGTGCTTGGTTGATCCAAATGCCTTCGCATTCGCTGAGGTGGATTACCGTTTGGCCGATGGTATTAAGGGGCCGCGTCGCTTCTTATGCGACGTTGTTAGAGAGCTGGATGCCTTGGATGAAGGATTGTCGAGGCTTAAGATCAAGGTCAATGACGATTATGTGCGTGGGAAGTTCTATTCGTTGGGGGGCGGAGCCAGCCTTGCCTTCCGAAATGAAGTCTTGGGACAGTCGCATGTGTTCCGGTTGCCGTTCAACCCGTCTGTTTTTTGTGACCAGGTGTTTAAGGACGCGGTTCACGAAGCTGGAATACCTGACGTGGCAGAACTTAGCGGCATCTCTTTCATCGACGCATCGGATATCTGATCCAATCAGCTGACAAAGACGGACCCTAGATCATGGCAGGCAAGCCCCTCTTTCAGCAGCACCACGGCGTCGATCAGAAGTCATTTGAGATTGATCCTTTATTACAGGTGCTTGTCGACAACGGTCGGTTAAATAAGGATGCGGCCACTAATCTGATTAATTTGCCAAACGACAAGGCTCTTGCCCGTGCCATTGGGGTTACGCCACATACAGGACGCCATATCAAGGAATATTCCCTTGGTATGAAAGATGCCCTCGAAGACTTGGCGTCCACGAAAGACGGGCAGGCGATATTGCTCCAAAAGCCTGATCCTGATGCCTTAGATCGAGTTGCGCTTAAGGTTCAGCGATTGAGCGACACCGTGCAGGTTGCGCTGATCAATGGCGACTTGCGCACCAACAAAGCGCTGGGGCAAAAGATAGACCAAACTCGAGCTGTCACCCGGGCATTCTTCGGCGGCCCGGACGGCTACGCCGCCCAGAACGCGACGCAGTTGGATGCACACGCCCAGGCCAGTGCCAATGCACGCCAATGGGGCGGAGTGACACACAACGAAAGCCGTATCGTGTCCACGTTGCAGCACTTTCACAGCTCTGGACAGCCGCTGCTGGCTGGCGGCGACCTCGATCTTCAGCGCCATGGGCTATCCCAGGCCATCGCCGACGCTTACCACAATGGTCGCTTGACCATGTCACCCGGTGGCGTGGCTGTAGTGGAGAACACCTTGGGCGAGGAAGCCGCCAGACCTTTGCGAGTTCCTCGCGGTCAAAGCGGTGCCGCGTCCATGGAAGTGTTGCTCGGCAATGCCTCGGCCAGCACCCTGGTGCGTTCGGGTGGCTTGCTGGCGACGGGGGCAGACGCAGTTATTACTGCTCGCCGTTCGGCCGAGCTGCTGGAACAAGGCAACGCCACCGCCGCGCAATCCGAGGTCACCCATGCTTTGGCCCGCAACGCGGGCGGCTGGGCCGGTGGTGCGTCCACTGCGGTGGCGCTGGGCGGTAGCGGCTTCGTGCCTGCGGCCTTGGTTGTGGGCGACGCGCTGTTGATGAGCAAGGCGTTCGACAAAGGCGCCGACTTGCTGGACAACCGCGCCATCTACCACCAGACCGACAAGGCCGGGGTGGAGTGGCAGTTCAATGGGCGGGATTGGGAGCGCCAAGCCGCGTTCGACCTATCCAGTGGACATCCCACCCAGGAAGCGGTGGGTGCCAGCTACGCCAAATCCCAGGAACTGGGGGCCATGGCCAACGCCAAAGCCGCCGAGTTCGCGCTGGGCAAAGCGCCCCCGCCGCAGGACCCGTTCAACTTGCCTGCCCAGCCGGGTGACCGGATTGGGTTGGACAATCAAAATTGGCATCGCAATCCAGCCACAGAGACGTGGGAGCGCCAGGTTAAGACCGGCGTGGCGGGTGCGGATGATCGCGGCGTCTACCAGCCACAAATCGCAAGCGCGGAGCAGACACAACGCTTGAATCAGGAGGCTCTGGCCCGGATCGAGACCAACATAGGCACCGGCCGTGAGGCCATTGCGCAGGCCTACCTCGAAAGCCATGCCGCCCAGCGCGGGCAAGACTATGGGGTGGGCGTTCCTGCCGCCGTGGAAAGTGCTCTTGCCAAGCCGGATCGGGTGCAAGGCCACGATGGTCAGACCTACCAGCGCAACGAGTCAGGACAATGGGCCGGCAAGGATGGCGTCGCCAGCGGCAACCTGGCGGCGGAGCTGGAGCTCACCAACCAGATGCGCCAGTCTTCGCTGGAGCGCGCTCAGGAGACCCTGGCGGCGATTGAAGCGCGTCCGGCACCCACGGCCGCAGAGATGGAGCACAACGAGCTGCTGCACCGTTACCGGGCCGCAGGCGTTGATTTGAACGTCAACCCGCAGACCCAGCAGGCCGTGGAGCTGGCCGCGCAGCGGACCAGGGACGCCAACGGCATCACCGGGCCGACCATGCAGCAGTTGCAGCGCAACGAGGCTGGGCAATACGGCTATGACAGCCCCATCGCACACCTGCAGAAAGGGCCCGATGGCATCACACGCGTGGTGGCTGTGACCAGCAGCGATGACATTCGGCAGGCGCTGAGTGAGACGCAAGGCAATCGGCGAGAATCGCCGACCCTTGGGCGCGTGCTTGAGGGAACGGCAGACGCGGACACCTCGACCTCCGAGTCGTCCAATCCGCAGCAAGTGCTGGATATCCAGGCACGTATGCAAGCCTCTGTCGCGGCGCAGGCGCAGCAAGAACGCGAACAGCAAGATCGCCTCGCGCAAGAGCAACACACAGCGCAGGTGCGCGAGCACCTCCAGCAGGCACAGCCGGAGCACGAAGACAGGTCACAAAGCGAGCAAGCGCTCCAGGTGCACACAGCGCTGGAAGGTCAACGCCAAGCGGAGCAGCAACGCGAACAGGAAGAGCGCCAGGTGCAGGAGCGCCAAGCGCAGACCAGCCAACAGCGCGAACTGCAGGAACATGAGGAAAGGGACGTCCAGCAACGTCAGGCGCAAGAGCGCCAGGCTCAGGACAACCAAGAGCGCGAGCAGCAGCAATACCGCCAGGTTCAAGAAGCAACGCGAATTGAGGTCCAGGAACGTCAGGCTCAGCAAGCGCAGGGGCAGGACGAATTTCAGCAAGCCTCGCAGCAACCAGACACTCAGCGGAATGCTCAAGATGCCGCGCTGGCTCACCAAGTAACGAGTCCTCAGTCGCAACAGGAAAACGCGCGCCAGCGGCCAGAGACACAGAACCAACAGACAGGCGAAAATCTGGCGCACGACACACCTGACCCACTGAAGCAGACGCCCGGTCCAGGTGACGCGCAGCCGCATCAAGCACAAGAGGCAGAGCGCGCGCTGGAAATGCAGGCAATGGAGAGCCGCGCCGCCGCCCGCGTCCAGGTGTCTTCCTCCGAAGGCCCGGAGCAGGACAGCCAACCTTCCCAGAGCGTGCAGGCCGATGCGGGGCTGTCAGCGCTGTCTCGCCACGTGCAAACGCAGCAGGTTGAGATGGAGCAAGCGTCGGTCCGCCAGCAAGATATGGCGCGTGAGCAGGAGGCAGCGCCGGTTCGGGTCATGGCCCAAGCAACGCCTGCGACAGCAGAGCCGTTGATTGCATCGCAGTCCGCAGCGTCTAGCAATCCTGAGCAAGAAACGAAGTCAGAGCAGAACCGTCCTTCGGACATGTTTCTCGCTGAGCATGACGCGCCAGCGCTATCGCCTGCATACCTCGCGCAGGCATACGGGCAATCGCTGGGAGGTAGCGTAGAGAATCGCTTTCCCAAGGAGCCAGCAGACGCGGAAAACCAGCAGGCCCAATCGATCCCGGCCCAGGATCGCAGCGCCGCAGACCCGGGTGGCGCCCTGTTCTTGGAAGAGACCATGCGCTCGCTGCGCCAGCTGCAACAAGAGATTGAGGCGGCCGATCGGGAAGACGAACGCTTCCACCAGGAGTGGAAGGAGTATCGCGACCGTGGAGAACCCTATCCCTTCGTTCGCGACGACACACGAAGCGCGCAAGGCGCAAGCCTTGATGGGTTCCCGCAGCACGAGCAAGCACGACGCTCTCCCAGTGAAGCGGTCGGGCAAACCGATGCCTTCCCACCTCTAGCCCAGCGCTCCATCGGGTCAGGGGGAAGGGATGCGCCACACGACTCTTCGCAGCCTGAGCGGAAATCCATCACGGGCGACCCGGATGTGGACGAGGTGCTCTACGCGCTCGACAGCAAGAACGAGTTGGCGATTGAGCAGGCGCTAAATCGTGTGGCCAACAGCGCAGCAACCCAGGCGCTGTTGAAAAAAGGCAATGACTTCCTGGAGGCGCAGGCCCAGCAAGAGGCCCAAGAGCACGTCGCCACACGCCAGGCGCTTGGGATGGATGTCTCAGCGGAAATCAACACCAGCCGCGGGCCGGTGATGGTGATGACCTTGCCGGAGTTCGCCAAGGGGCCGATGCAGAGCGGTCCCCAAGGGGAGGTGGTGGTGGTGGAGACGGCGGTGGGGGCGGTGGAGGAGGCGGTGGTGGTGGAGGGGGCGGCGGTTAGTCAGAATCTCTTCCGTGACCAGCCACGTTTAGGAGACCTCATGGACAGGCAAGACGCTGCCGCAATGGCGGAAATGATGGCGACGTTGAACGCATCCAATGCGTCTTTGCAAGAGACCATCACGGTGCTGACGACGCTGATGGCATCCATGCAGCAGCGCGAACAACGGTTGCGCGATGTGGTCGCCGAGCAACTCCAAGTGCTGCAACGCGCGGCCAGCAGCGCCGATGCCAAGGTCAACCGGGTGCTTGAGAATGCATTGCCGAGGCTGACGCAGCTGACCAATCAGGCGTTGACGCAGACGCTGGAGCCAGCCGCCAAGCGATTCAACAAAGAAATGGCCACGGCGGACGAGACGTTGCAACAGGCCACCCGGCGTTACGCGCAAGCGCAGCAGACGTTGGAGACACGGATCACACGCCGCATGGGAATCGCATCCGCCACGATGCTCGTGGCGGGCGTGCTAGGGCTGGGGGCGGTGGCCTACTCGGTTGGCATCATCAACGAAAAGCGAACCGAACTCGCACAGCTTCGAGCTTCCATCGACTACCTGGATCGCGTGTCGCGTGCCGACCTAGCTCCCTGTGGCGAAGGCCGGCTCTGTGCCACCTTGGAGAAGAATGGGCCGCGTTACGGCAACCAAAGGCAATACAGAGCGATCAATCTGCGTGCGACATCAGATTCGCAATGATGCGACGTCGTCATTACAGTGACTGGCTTGCGCGCGACAGGGGCGGCCGAAAAAGCCACATCGCGTGCGGTCGCGCGACTACGCGGCTCATCGAACTCCGTCGGCTACCGGCAAATGCCCAGGCCAACCGAGTCGACGCCATGCGTTGCACTGCAGTCAGATGCAACGCACCCGCCACTCACTTCAGGCGGTGGTGCCCGCCAATGATGCGCGCAACGCGCGCAGCTTCTCGACGGGTCACAAGTTCCAGTCGATCCGCATGCCTGCAATCAGCGCATTCTTCAGATCGTTGGTGCGTGTCGGCTCGTTGAACTGGTCTGGGTTGATCACGTAATGCAGGTTCGGCGCGATGCGCAGGCGCTTGGTGACCTGGATGCCGTAGCTGAGCTCCATCATGATCTGGTTGTCGGCCGGGGTGCCGGTGCCGCCGGCCGAGGCGCGCGCCAGGCGCAGGTTTTCGATCGCCTCGTCGCTGTACTTCTGCTGGGTGATCACGAAGGCGATGTTGTCCTGCGGGCGGCTGGCGAAGGTGCCTTTCTGCACTAGGCCGAGCTGCACGAAGTGGTCTTCGATGGCCTGGCCGCCGGTGCTCTTGAGGATGGCTGCGAAGACGGTCAGGCCCTGGGTGCCGGACGGGTCCGGGTTGGTGACCTGCTGCTCGAAGCGGCCGAACAGGCCCGAGCGCCCCTGTTTGTTTTCATAGTCCAACCCGCTGAGCACGGCGGGGTTGCCGTTGCGGTCGCGCAGCGGGTCGGTGTAGTCGGAGTTGTCCTGCCAGCCGCCGAGTTCGTACATCGCGGCCATGCTGCCGTCGCCGCCCTTGTTCTTGTAGCCAACCGCGTACGGCACCACCACGCCGGTGGTGTCGTCGGTGCTCCACTTCAGGCCGTGCTGGCCGTCCTGGGCCTGCACCGGGTTCACTTCATAGGCGCCCACATGCACATAGACCTTGGGCGTGACCCAGGCGGTGGCGTGCGCGGCCCAGCTGGAGACCGGCCAATAGGTGAAGTTGCTGGTGCGGAACACGAAGGTGGGGTTGCCGCAGGCCGAGTTGCCCTGGAAGTACTGGCACAGGTCCGAGCCGAGGAAGTGGATGTTGGCCACGCTGCGGCCGGCTTCCAGTTCCAGGCGGTCATCGAAGAGTTTTTGCAGCAGGGTGAAGTTGGCCAGCCGCGTGCCCTGGCCGCCGTAGATTTCCTGCACCGAGGTGCTGTTGCCGATGCTGCTGTTGGACAGGTTGGTGCCGTGTCGGTTGGAGACGTACAGCTTAACGGTGGCGCCGCCCCAGCCGAACAGGCGGTCCATGTCGACGTCGGTGCCGACCATCAGCTGGCCTGCGTAGGCGTCGCCGTTCTTGCGGCCGCCGTCGATCATCGAGGCCGCTTCGCCGGTGTAACCCAGCTTGAGCTTGAAGGCATCGGCGGCATCCTGCGCGTAGGCGAGCGGGGTCAGCGCCAGTGCCAGCGACAGGCACAGCAGGCGGGGACGGGCATGGCGGGGGGCGAGGGCGGTCATGGCAGGACTCCGAACAAAGAGGGCGTGGCCGAGAAGGCGGACGCGACAGCTAAGGGATGGGCAAGCCGCTGGCCGCGCACGAAGGTGCGCAGCGCAGCGGTGAAACCAGTCAGGGGTGACGCAGATCAGCGATCAGATGCGCCGGATGCGCGGTGTGGAATCGGTCGGGGCAGGGCGGCCGAACGTCAGGCGACGACGTCGGCCACCGGCTTCTTGAGCAGGCGCAGCGCCACGGCGGTGACCACCACGCCGACCACCAGGGCCAGCACGTAATTGAGCAGGTGGGTCACTGCGTTGGGAATCAGCAGCACGAAGATGCCGCCATGCGGTGCCTTCAACTCGGCACCGGCGGTCATCGAAATGGCGCCGGCCACGGCCGAGCCGATCACCAGCGCCGGGATGGTGCGCAGCGGGTCGCGTGCGGCATACGGGATGGCGCCTTCGGTGACGAAGGCCAGCCCGAGCACGCCGGCAGCGGTGGCCGAGCCGCGTTCTTCGGCGGTGAAGCGGTTGCGGAACACCCAGGTGGCCAGCGCGATCCCCAGCGGCGGGGTCATGCCGGCCACCATGGCGGCCGCCATCGGGGTGTAGACCTGGCTGGCGATCAGGCCGGTGGAGAACGCATAGGCGGCCTTGTTGACCGGCCCGCCCATGTCGAAGGCCATCATGCCGCCGAGCAACAGGCCCAGCAGCAACGCGCTGCTGCCCTGCATGCCGCGCAGCCAGGCGGTGAGCCAGGCCAGCAGGTCGGCCACCGGTTGGCCGAACACGTACATCATCGCCAGGCCCACCAGCAGCGTCCCCAGCACCGGCAGGATCAGCACCGGCTTGAGCCCTTCTAGATTGCGCGGCAGGCGGATGTACCGGTTGAGCGCGGCCACACCGTAGCCGGCGATGAAGCCGGCAATGATGCCGCCGAGGAAACCGGCATTGAGATTGGCCGCGACCAGCCCGCCGATCATGCCCGGCGCGATGCCGGGGCGGTCGGCGATGGAGTAGGCGATGTAGCCGGCCAGGGCCGGCACCATCAAGGTGAAGCCGGCCTTGGCGCCGATCTGGAACAACGACCAGGCCAGCGTGCCCTGGTGCGCGTCGTCGCCGGCGTAGATGCCGCCCAGCGCAAACGCCAGCGCGATCAACAAGCCGCCGGCAGTGACGAACGGCAGCATGAACGACACGCCGGTCATCAGGTGCTTGTAGGCACCGGTGCGGGCATTGCCCTTGGCGTCCGATGTGGCGCTGGCGCCCGCAACCGGAGCTGCGCCGCCATGCACGCCGGCCTCGGCCAAGGCCTTCTGGATCAGCGCCGGGCCATCGTTGATGGCCGGCTTGGTACCGCTCTTGAACAGCCGCTTGCCGCCGAAACGGGCCAGGTCCACTTCGCGGTCGGCGGCGATGATGACCACGTCGGCCGCGCGGATTTCCTCGTCGGTCAATGCGTCCTGCGCGCCCACCGAGCCCTGGGTTTCCACGCGCATCTGGTAGCCGAGTTTCTTGGCCGCTTGTTGCAGGCCTTCGGCGGCCATGAAGGTGTGCGCGATGCCGGTGGGGCAGGAGGTAATGGCGACGATGCGCTTGCTGCCTGCGCCGGATGCGTCGGTCGTTGCCGATGTACTGGCTGGTGCGGTGGTGGCAGCGAGCTGGCTGACGGCGGCGGCCGGGTCGTCCAGTACCGCGCCCAGGCTCAGATGCAGCAGTTGCGCGTCGCCGAAACGCGCGGTGTCGGCATCGGCATCGCCGACGATCAGGACGTGCGCGGCGCTGTTGGTCAGCTCGGTCGGCAATGCGCCGAGCACGCCCTGGTCGCTGCGGATTTCGATCGTCACGCTGCGCCCGGCGGCGGTGGCCGCGCGGCGCAGCGCTTCGGCCGCCAGAACGGCTTCGGTACTGCGTTCGCCGGCGGCGATGACCACGATGGAAGAGGACATGGCAAAACTCCTGCTGTATTGCGGTCGCCGGTGAGGCCGGCGGGGGGAATGTGGGCGTTACGCGTGCGGGTGACGCGTGCCGGAATGACGGCAGCCGGAATGACGCGCGCAGACCTGCGTGCCGGTCGCCGGCAAGTGCAAGGCAGCGCTCACGACAGCGTCTCGATCACGACGTCGGCCGCAGCGCGGCGCACGCCGTCGGCGCTGAGCCTGCGCGCGTCGCCGCTTTCCAGCCGGCACATCGAAAACGCCGTGGCCAGACGCGCGCACTGCTCCAGATCGGTGGCCGCATCCAGCAGCGCGGCGGCCAGGCCGGCCACCATCGCGTCACCGGCGCCAACGCTGCTGCCCTGCGCCAGCCGCGGCGGCCGCGCAATCAGGCGCTGGTCGCGCTGCACGAACAAGGCGCCTTCGGTGCCCATCGAGATGACGACCAGCTGGATACCGCGTGCGATCAATTCGTGCGCGGCGGCGCTGAGCGCGGCGCGATCGCTCAGCGGGCGGCCGGTCCAGGCTTCGAGTTCGTGCCGGTTCGGCTTGACTGCGTAAGGCAGCGCTTCGCGTGCGGCATTGAGTGCGGCCACCAGCGGCGCACCACTGGTATCCAGCAGTACGCGTGCGCCGGCGGCGCTGGCCTGCGCTTGCAACTGCGCCCAGCTGTCGTCCGGCAGGCCGGCCGGCAGGCTGCCGGACAACACCACCGGCAGGCCGGGGCGCAGCAGCGGGGCGAGCTGATCGGCCACGCCCTGCAGATGCGGCTGGCCCAGGCGCAGGCCGGGCAGGTTGATGTCGGTGGTGTCGTTGTTGCGCGCTTCGACCAGCTTGAGATTGGTGCGGGTCTCGCCGGCCACGCGTTGGCAGTGATCGGTAATGCCGCGTTCGCGGAACAGCGCCTCGAACACGCCGGCATTGCCTGCCCCGAGCACGCCGAGCGCGGCAACCTCAGTGCCCCAATCGGCCAGGCAGGCGGCCACGTTGATGCCCTTGCCGCCGGCGTCGTTGCGCACGCTGCTGGCGCGATGCACCGCGCCGGGCTGCAAGTGCTCGAGCTGGATGGTCTGGTCGATCGCCGGATTCAGCGTGACGGTGATGGCGTGCAGGCTCATGCCCGGTCCTCGCGTTTGACTTCAAGCGCGCGCACCTGCTCTGCGGTTTCGCAGTCCAGCGCCTGCTCGGCCAGCTGTTGCAAGGTGCTCAGCGCGGTGCCGCGCAGGCGTGCCTTGACCGCCGGGATGTCGTTGGGTGTCATCGACAGTTCCTGCACGCCCAACCCGGCCAGCAGGCTGGCGCCGAACGGGTCGCCGGCCAGACCACCGCATACGCCGACCCAGCGGTCGTGCTTGCGCGCGCCCTCAATCGTGCTGCGGATCATGCGCAGCACCGCCGGGTGCAGGCTGTCGGCTTCGGCGGCGAGCTCGGGGTTCTGGCGGTCGATCGCCAGCACGTATTGGGTCAGGTCGTTGGTGCCGATGGAGAAGAAGTCTGCATGGCGTGCCAGCACGTCGGCCTGCGCGGCGGCGGCGGGCACTTCGATCATGATGCCGATCGGGACCTCGGGCGCGTCGAGTTCGGCGCGGATGCGTGCGCAGATCTCGCGCAGCGTGATCAGCTCCGGCACCGAGGTGATCATCGGGAACATGATCGACAGCCGCGCCCCGTCCTTGGCGGCGCGGTACAGCGCACGCAGTTGCGGTTCGAGCAGGTCGGGGCGACGCAGTAGCAGGCGCGCACCGCGCACGCCCAGGAACGGGTTTTCTTCGTGCGGCAGTTCCAGGTGCGCCACCTGCTTGTCGCCGCCGATGTCCAACGCACGCACGATCAGCGGGCGGCCTTCCAGTGCCTGCGCCATCGCCAGGTAGGTGGCGTGCTGCTCGTCTTCGCTGGGTGTGCGGCCGCTCTCCAGGAACAGGAACTCGGTGCGCATCAGGCCGACGCCTTCCGCGCCCTGGGCCAGCGCCATCGCGACCTGGTCGGGCAGGTTGACGTTGGCGCCGATGTCGATGTGGTGGCCGTCGGTGGTTTCTGCCGGCAAGGCGCGCTGGGCGGCCTCACGCTCGCGGATCGCCTGCTGCTCGGCGATGTGCGTACGGGCCGCGTCCAGATCCAGCTCGGACGGGTTGATGTACAGCCGCCCGCTACTGCCGTCGATGATGGCGGTGACGCCGTCTTCGATATCCAGCAACTGGCCGCCGGCCGCGACCAGCGCCGGCAGGCCGAGCGTGCGCGACAGGATTGCGGTATGCGAGGTTGGCCCGCCTTGCGCGGTGGCCAGGCCGAGCACGCGCGCGGTGTCCAGGTTGGCGGTGTCCGACGGCGACAGATCGCTGGCGAGCAGGATGCAGGGCTGGTCGGGCAGGTCGGTGAGGCCGGCGCCGGCGGCGGCCGGGTCCAGCTGGGCCAGTACGCGGCGGCCGACATCGCGCAGATCGGCCGCACGGCCGGCCAGCACCGGGTTGCCGAGTGCGGCCAGGCCGGAGGCGATTTGTTCCACCGCCTGATGCCACGACCACGCCACGCCGTGGCCTTCGACCATCAGCTGGCAGGTGCGGGTGATCAGGTCGGTGTCGTTGAGCAGCTCGGCCTGGGCCTTGAAGATCGCCGCGTCCGAGGCCCCGAGCCGGCGCTGGGTGTCGTCCTGGATCGCCGCCAGCTGCTGGCGGGTGCGGGTCAGCGCGTCGTGCAGCAATGCGCCGCCATCGCCCAGGCCCACCGGTTGATCGGCGACTTCGGTCTGCGCCGCGCGCAGGCGATGCACGATGCCGATCGCCACGCCCGGGCTGGCGCCGATGCCGACGATGGCCGGCTGCGCCTGCGGGGGCGTCCAGCCCACCACCGGCGCGGCGCGGCGTTGCGCGGCACGTTCGGCATCGGCTTTTTCCTGCGCGGTCAGGCTGTCCATCACCGCACGCAGGCGCTTGAGCAACGCGCCTGCATCGCTGCCTTCGGCCGAGACGGTGATGCTGTCGCCGGCACGCAGACCGAGCTGCAACAGGCCGACCAGGCTCTTGGCATCGGCCGCCTGCTCGCCGGCACGCACTTGCGCACGCGCAGAGAAGCCGCGTGCGGTCTCGGCCCACCGGGTCGCCGGGCGTGCATGCAGGCCGCTGGGGTAGGCGATGGTCCAGTCAAATTTTTCAGCCAGATCGGTGGCCGGCGCGGCGCTGGTGTCGGGCGCGCGGTCGCCGGTGAGCGCGGCCACAATCACGCCGGGGTCGTCGGTGGTGAACAGCGCTTCCAGCTGGGCCGGGTCCTGGATCAAGCGGGTCAGGCGGCGCAGCAGGGTGATGTGGGTGTCGGACTGGGCGGCGATGCCCACCACCAGCCGGGTGATCTGGCCGGGGTTCCATTCCACGCCTTCAGGCAACTGCAGCACCGCGATACCGTCGCGGCGCACCAGATGGCGGTCTTCGCCCACGCCGTGCGGGATCGCCAGTCCGTGGCCGAGGAAGGTATTGGCCAGGCCTTCGCGGCGCCGCATGCTGGCGTCGTAGCCCGGCGCAACGCAGCCGGCGGCGACCAGCAACTGGGCGGCCTGGGCAATGGCGTCGTCCTTGTCGCGGGCATGCGCGCGCAGGCGCACGAGTTCGGGAGTGACGGGAGCGACAGGCGACGGAGAGGACAAGACGGACTCCGGGGAGTAGGAACGGGCTGGGCAGTAGTGTGGGAACGTTCCCACACTTAGGTCAATGTGCACTGCACAAAAGCGCTGTAGTGCTTTCGGGTTAGCATCGAATCCGACGCAGCGCCTGGGTCAAGGTGCGCCAAATGGAGCGGGAACGGTCCCAGTGAGTATCAGTATCAACGACGTGGCCCGGGTGGCCGGAGTGTCCAAATCCACCGTCTCGCGCGCGCTGGGCACCGGACCAGTGAGCGATGAGGTGCGTGCCAAGGTCGAGGCGGCGGTGCGCCAGACCGGTTACCGGCCCAACCTGATGGCGCGGCGCTTGCGCTCCCAGCAGTCCGGCATCCTGGGGGTGATCGTGGCCGATATCCGCAACCCGTACTTCACCGCGCTGATCCGCGCGGTGGAAGAGGTCGCCTATCGCGCCGGCATGCGCGTGACCCTGTGCAATACCGACGAAGACCCCGAGCGCGAGGCGCTGTACCTGCAACTGATGCAGGAAGAACGCATCACCGGGCTGATCTTCGCCCCGACCCGGGTCACGGTGGGGCGCATGCACGAACTCGCGCTGGATTACCCGACCGTGCTGGTGGACCGCGCCGGCCCCGGCAGCCGCTACGACAGCGTGGTGCTGGATAACGCAGCAGCGATGGGCGAACTGGTCGCGCATCTGCAGGCGCAGGGCTATGAACGCATCGGCGGGCTGTTCGGCACCAGCACCACTGCGGCCGAGCGCCGCAACGGCTATCTGGCCGCGATGGGCGCGCAAGGGCTGACGCCTGCGTACCGCGAAGTGGCGCCCACCGCCGAAGCGGCGATTGCCGCAGTCGGCCAATGGCTGGCCAGCGCAGACAGGCCCGAAGCCATCGTCACCAGTAACAGCCTGCTGTTGATGGGCGCGCTCAAGGCCGCCCGCACCGCCGGCTTGCGCATTCCCGATGATCTGGCCCTGGCCGGCTTCGACAACGAGCGCTGGACCGATCTGGTCGAGCCAGGCATCACCGTGGTCGAGCAGCCGGTCGAGGACATGGGCCGCGCGGCCATGTCGCTGCTGCTGGAACGGCTCAAATCGCCGCAGTTGCCGATTCGCCGCCTTGTGATGACCGGCCGCTGCGTGGTGCGTGGCTCCACCGGCGCCCGCAGGCGCGCCTAGCCGCCGTTGTAGGAGCGCCCTTGGGCGCGATGGGCTCTACCGGTAGAGCCCATCGCGCCCAAGGGCGCTCCTACAACGGCGTGGGGTTTGTCGCAGACCGCGCTGTGCGTGTTGGTCAACAGCCGGCACGTGGTGCGGGTCTTGCCTGGGCGCGCCATGACACCAATCCCGCCACCCCGTAGGAGCGCACCCGGGCGCGATGCGTGTTACCGGTAAAGCCCGTCGCGCCCGGGTGCGCTCCTACGAGACATTGCTGGAGCGCAACCAAAAAGCCCCGGCACTGCCGGGGCTTTTGTTTTACGCCATGTCTGGGATCAACGATCCGGTCGATGACTTCCAGCGTCGCCTTGTGCCGCGACGTATTCCTTGGATTGCTCGTCCAGCTTGTCGCCCAGCATGCGGCGCACCACCACGAAGAACAGCGGGATGAAGATCACGCCGAGCACGGTGGCGAACACCATGCCGCCGATCACGCCGGTACCGATGGAGTGACGCGAGTTGGCGCCGGCACCGGTCGAAATGGCCAGCGGCAGCACGCCCAGGATGAAGGCGAACGAGGTCATCAGAATCGGGCGGAAGCGCAGGTGTGCCGCTTCCATCGTCGCATCGCGCAGGGTCTTGCCCGCCGCACGCTGCTCCACTGCGAACTCCACGATCAGGATCGCGTTCTTCGCCGCCAGGCCGATCACGGTGATCATGCCGATCTTGAAATACAGATCGTTGGGCAGGCCACGCAGCATCGAGAAGACGATCGCACCCAGCACACCGATCGGCACCACCATCAGCACCGCCACCGGAATCGACCAGCTTTCGTACAGTGCGGCCAGGCACAGGAACACCACCACCACCGACAACGCGAGCAACAGCGTGGCCGCGTTACCGGCGATGATTTCCTGGTACGACATGCCGCTCCAGTCGAAGCCGAAGCCTGGCGGCAGATCGTTGTTGACGATCTCCTCCATCGCGGTCATCGCCTGGCCGGAACTGCCGCCCGGAGCCGGGTTGCCGACGATGTTTACCGCCGAATAGCCGTTGTAGCGGTTCAGTGCCGGCGAGGCGTAGGTCCAATCGGCCTTGACCACATTGCTCAGCGGAATCATTCCCGGCTGCCCATCGGCACCGACGGCTGTCGCACTGGGGCTGAAGAAGCTGCGCAGCGACTCGGGACCGGTACGGAACTGGTCGTCGGCACGGATGTTGACGCGCTTGATGCGGCCTTCGGAGAAGTAGTCGTTGATGTACACAGGCGCCAGCATCAGCTGGATCGAGCTGTAGATATCGCTGACTTCCAGGCCCATCGACTGCGCCTGCACACGGTCCACCGACAGCTGCAGCTGCGGCGCATCTTCCAGGCCGTTCGGGCGTACGCCCACCATGGTGTCCTGCTTTTCCGCCGCCTTGCCCAGCACGATATTGCGCGCCTGGGTCAGGGCTTGCTGGCCTGCGCCGGAGCGGTCCTGCAGCCACATGTCGAAGCCGCCGAACTGGCCCAGGCCCTGCACGGTGGGCAGGTTGACCACAAAGATCTGCGCGCCCTTGATGCCGTAGAACATGCCGTTGAGCTGCTTGATCAGCTCCTCTGCAGTCACATCGCGCTCTTCCCACGGCTTGAGCCGGATGAAGCCCATACCCACGTTTTCGCCCGAGCCCAGGAAGCTGAAGCCGGCGATCTGCAGCATGCCCTCCACGGCCGGCTGCTTCTCCAGGACCGCACGCATCTGCGCAAAGGTCTCGTTGGTCCGGATCTTGGTGGCGCCCGGCGGCAACTGCACGATGGCCAACGCAAAGCCCTGATCTTCTTCCGGCAGGAAGCTGCCCGGCATGCGCGTAAACAGGAAGCCGCACAGCACCACCAGCACCACGAACACGATCATCCACGGTGGCGAGTGCTTCAGGGTATTGCCGACCACGCCCACATAGCGATGCGCCAGCTTGTCGTAGTACTTGTCGAAGGTGCGGTAGATCCAGTTCTTCTTGGTCGAATGGGTCGACTTGAGGAACGCGCCGCACAGCGCCGGGGTGAAGCTCAACGCCAGGAATGCGGAGAAACCCATCGACATGGCGATGGTCAGCGCGAACTGCTTGTAGATCGCGCCCGAGGCGCCGGGTTGCAGCGAGGAGGGAATGAACACCGCTGCCAGCACTACGGTGATGGCCACCACCGCGCCGGTGATCTGGGTCATCGCCTTCTGCGTGGCCGCCTTCGGCTCCAGATGTTCCTCGCTCATGATGCGTTCGACGTTCTCGATCACCACGATCGCGTCATCCACCACGATGCCGATCGCCAGCACCATCGCAAACAGCGTCAGCTGGTTGATGGTGAAGCCGATCATGTACATGCCGAAGAACGTGCCCAGCAGCGCGACCGGAATCACCAGCGTGGGAATCACGGTGGCGCGGAAGTTCTGCAGGAACAGCAGCATCACCAGGAACACCAGCACGATGGCTTCCACCAGCGTATGGATCACTTCCTCAATGGAAATGCGCACGAAGGTGGTCGACTCGTACGGCGCAAACCAGGTCACGCCCTGCGGGAAGGTCGGCTGCAGTTCGTCGAGCTTGGCACCGACCGCTTCGGACACATTCAGTGCGTTGGCGCCCGGCAACAGCTGGATACCGAACGCACCGGTGGGCTTGCCGTTGTACTGGGTGTCGAAGCCGTAGTTGCTCGGCCCCACGGTGACGCGTGCGACATCCTTCAAGCGCACCGTGGCACCGTTGTTGTCGGTGCGCAGGATGATGTTTTCGAACTGGTCCGGCGAGCTGAAGCGGCCTTCCGCCGAGACGGTGGCGGTGAAGCTGATGCCTTCCGGGGTCGGGTCGGCGCCGACCGAACCGGCAGCGAACTGCACGTTCTGGTTACGCACCGCGGTCAGCACCTGGGTGGCCGACAGGTTGTAGCCCTGCAGCTTCTCCGGGTTCAACCAGATGTTCATCGCGTACTCGGCGCCGAACTGGTTGGTGCTGCCCACGCCGGGCACGCGCGAGATCTGCTCGAGCACGCGCGAACCGACGATGTCGTTGAGCGCATCGCGGTTGATCGACGGGTTGTCCGAGCGCAGCGCGGCCACCATCAGGAAGCCGGCGTTGGCTTTGGCCACCACCACACCCTGCTGGGTGACTTCCGAGGGCAGACGCGGCGTGGCCAGCGACACCTTGTTCTGCACCTGCACCTGCGCGATATCCGGGTCGGTGCCGGTTTCGAAGGTCAGGGTGATGGTGACGCGGCCATTGGCGGCCGAGGACGAGTTGAAGTACAGCAGGTGGTCGATACCGGTGAGCTGCTGCTCGATGACCTGGGTCACCGCCTTCTCGGAGGTATCGGCGCTGGCGCCGGGGAAGTTGGCGGTGACAGTGACCTGCGGCGGGGCGATCGTGGGGTACGACTCGATACCCAGATTCAGGATCGAGATCACGCCCGCAAGCGAGATCAGGATCGCCACCACCCAGGCAAAGATCGGGTGTTCAATAAAAAACTTAGGCATGTCCGGTTTCCGTCACTGCTGCTTGGACTGGGAGTCGGCCGGCTGCGCCGCCGCATCCGGCTTGGGCTGCTGCTGCGCCGCGGGTGCGGCTGCATCGGCCTTGTCGGCTGCCGGGCGGCCGTGCGTCGCCGCCCTGCGCTGCGGCCGGAGCCGCGCCTGGCGCACCTGGCTGGCCGCCTTGCGCCGGCTTGTTCGGATTCCACGCTACGCCCTTGGCCGGCTGGCCTTCCTTCGCCTTCTGCACGCCATCGACGATGACCTGGTCGCCGGGGGCCACGCCGCCGGTGACGATCCACTGGCCCTTTTGCTGGCCATCGACGGTGAGGTTCTTGCGCGCCACCTTGCCGTCCTTGCCCAGCACCAGCACGAAGGCGCCCAGGGCGTCACGTTGCAAGCCCTGCTGCGGGACCAGATACGCGTTGTTGCGCTGGCCCAGGCTGGCCTTGAAGGTCACGAACGCACCCGGCAACAGTGCCTGCTCCGGATTGGGCAGGGTCGCACGCAGCGACACCGCACCGGTGCTCGGGTCGACCGTGACCGCCGAGACGTCCAAGGTACCCGGATGCGGATACTGCGTGCCGTTGCCCAATTCCACATTGATGGTGGATTTGCCATCGCCGCTGAGCTGCACATTGCCGCTGCTCTGCGCCTGGCGTAGTGCGGCCAGTTCTTCGCTGCTCATCGCAAAATTCACGTACAGCGGGTCGATCTGGTCGACCGTGGTCAGCAAGGTCGCTTCACCGGAGCCGACCAGCGCACCTTCGGTGACGCGCTGAATGCCGGCGCGGCCGGTGATCGGCGAGGTGACGCTGGCGAAGCTGAGCTGGATGCGGGCGGACTCGACCAGACCGCGCGCCTGCTGCACGCTGGCGCCGGCCGAGCGCTCGGTGGCTTCGGCGTTGTCGATATCGGCACGCGAGACGTACTGCTGCGGTGCCAGGCTGCGCGCGCGCTTGGCGGCGATCTGGGCGTTGGCATAGGTCGCCTCGGCGGCGGCCAGCTGGCCCTGGGCCTGCAGCAGCGTGGCGCGCAGCGGCATCGGGTCGATTTCGAACAAGCGCTGGCCTTCCTTGACGTCGGTGCCTTCGGTGTACAGGCGCTTGAGCACCACACCGTCCACGCGCGCACGCACGTCGGCCGAGCGGTACGCCGACAGGCGGCCCACCAGGTCGCGTTCCAGCGGCAAGGTCTGCGGCTGCATTTCCAGCACCGACACTTCCGGCGGCGGCGGCGCCTGTTGTTGTTCGGGCTTGCTGCAGGCAGCGAGCGCCACGGTGATGGCACAGGCCAGGCCGAGTGTGCGGAGCGGGGCAATCATCAGGAGGAACTCCGTTAGGGTCTTGAAGCGAGAAAGGAAAGCGGGGACAGCGAAGGCGTGGCAGCGGCCGCGGCGAACGCGCGCAGGAAGGTGTCGACAGCGAAGTGCGCCCACTGCTGCCTGGCGGGGAGGCCGGCGCGATGGGGAACCTGAAAGCGTTGCCGATCGAAATCCAGACCGACGATCATGCTCAACAGCAGTTCGGCCATGAAGTGCGGATCGTCATGGCGCAGCTGGCCGGCATCCATCGCCTGCTCGAAGCGATGCGCCAGGCGCTGCTGCATGCCGACCACCCCGTCATGGAAGATCTGCTGCGACTGATCGGGAAACCGATGCGACTCGGCTTCCACCAACCGACAGGTCTGTACCACATCGGGGCGGTTCAGGCGATCCAGATGGGCCAGCGCGAAGGCCAGCAGATCCTCGCGCAACTCGCCCGAGGCGGTACCCAGCGGCACCGTGGCCAGATGCACATGGTCCTGAAGGACATCGCGCAGCAGGTTTTCTTTACAACCGTAATAACTATAGAGCGTCTGCTTGGAGCAGCCGGCACGCTCGGCCACCGCGTCCATGCTCAGCCGCATGCCGCGCTCGGCGAGCAGCGCATGCACAGCCGCATGGATGCGGCGATCGCAGTCCGAGCGCCGGGCAGCACGGTGAGAACGGGGGGTCATGGCGGTAGACTATACCGTCCAGTTTAGTTTTTAAAAAGACTTGACGGTCGCAGTTTGGTCTGCACAAGTCCTTATGCGACAAGCACCTGACCGAACTTTGCCGGATCTGGCGGTCCAGCCGCCACCTGCGCCAGCACGCATCGCACCTCTGCGGGGAAACTACACAGCGGTAATGCTTTTGCAGCCTGCGCGCGCCGACTGACGGCTGAGGATTTGCGCTATGCAGCAAGGCGTCGTCATCGCGCATCGGTACAATTCAGGTTTTCCACCGAGCATCCCAGCTCTCTCATGACAGCCAAGAAAGCCGCTTCGAAATCGTCCACGACGCCGACCAAGCCGGTCGCCGAACGTGCCGTCCCCGTGCTCGCCGGCGCACCGCAGGCAGTCGTTCTGGAGCCGGTGTTTGCCGCATTGCGCAAGCGCTACCCGGCGGCCCGCCAGGCCGAAGTGCAGCTGTTCGCAGCCGGCTTCTATCGCCGCATGGAAGAGGACGAGTTCCCCAACCATCCGCCCGAACAGTGGGCGGCGCTGGCGGCGGACATGCTGGAATTTGCACGCACGCGCAAGGCCGGCACGGTCAACGTGCGGGTGTTCAACCCGACCTTGAAGAGCCACGGTTACGAGTCGCCGCACACGCTGTTGCAGATCGTCAACGACGACATGCCGTTTCTGGTGGACTCGGTGAGCATGACGCTTTCGGACCTGGGCATCGGCGTGCACGTGCTCGGCCACCCGGTGCTGCGCATCGCGCGCGACAAGGCCGGCAAGCTGACCGCGGTGGGCGAGGGCAAGAGCGAATCGTTGATGGTGCTGGAGATCGACCGCCAGCCCGCCGAAGAAATGCCCAAGGTGGAAGCGGCGGTGCGCAAGGTGCTGGCCGAAGTGCGCGCGATCGTGCACGACTGGGCTGCGATGCGCGAAAAGATGGTGATGCTGGCCGACGACCTGGCCACCCGGCGGCTGCCGATGGACGACATCAGCCGCCACGAGGCGCAGGAATTCCTGCGCTGGGCCTCGGCCGACCACTTCACCTTCTTCGGCTATCGCGAATACCGCGTCGAGAAGCAGGACGGCCAGGACGTGCTGGCCCCGGTGGAAGAAACCGGCCTGGGCCTGATGCGCGGCCACGACACCTCGCCGGCACGCCCGGTGACCACGCTGGCAGCGCACGGCTTGAATACCACCTCCAAGCTCAAGGACGCGCTGATCCTGACCAAGACCAATGCGCGCTCGCGCGTGCATCGTGTTGGCTACATGGATTACATCGGCGTCCTGGAGTTCGATGCCAAGGGCCGCATCGTCGGCGAACAGCGCTTTCTGGGCCTGTTCACCTCCAGCGCCTACAACCGCCGTCCGTGGGAAATTCCGTTGGTGCGTCAGCGCCACGAATACGTGATGAGCAAGTCAGGGCTGACCCCGAGCAGCCACAGCGGCAAGGCGCTGCGGCACATTCTGGAGACGTTGCCGCGCGAGGAGCTGTTTCAGTCCAACGAAGAAGAGTTGTATCGCACCGCGATCGGCATTCTCGGTCTGCAGGAGCGCGTGCGTAGCCGCATGTTCCTACGCCGCGACAAGTACAGCCGCTTCATTTCCGCGCTGGTGTATATCCCGCGCGAGCGTTTCAACACCGATGTGCGTCTGCGCATCGAAGCCTTGCTGAAAGATGCGCTGCATGGCGAATACATCGATTCCAGCGTGGTGCTGGGTGAGTCGCCGCTGGCGCAGCTGCATCTGATCGTGCGGCCCAAGAGTGGCGAAGCGCTGGAATTCAACACCACCGAACTCGAATCGCGGCTGGCGCATCTGCTGCGCAACTGGCGCGATGCCTTGCGCGAGGCGCTGGTGGCGCGGCATGGCGAAGCCAATGGTTTGCGCATGGCGGCCAACTTCGGCCGTGCGTTGCCGGCTGGCTATATCGAAGATTCCTCGATCGAATCGGCGGTGTCCGACGTCGAGCATCTGGCAACGCTGGACGGCCCGGACGACCTGCATCTGAGCCTGCAGGAAATCCGCCGCGACGACGGCATGCGTCTGGACGCAGGCGAAGGCCTGCGCCTGAAGCTGTATCGCCAGCTCGACGACATTCCGTTGTCCGATGCGATGCCGATGATGGAGAACATGGGCCTGCGGGTGATCTCCGAGCGGCCGTACCGGCTGCAAGTTGGCGACACGCCGGTGTATATCCAGGATTTCGAGGTCGAATCGACCGCCGGCAAGATCAATGCCGCCCACGCCGATGCCGGCTTTGGCGAAGCTTTCGAACGCATCTGGAATGGCGATGCCGAAAACGACGGCTTCAATCGTCTGATTCTGGCCGCCGGCCTGCATTGGCGCCAGGTCGCGCTGCTGCGCGGCTATTGCAAGTATCTGTTGCAGACTGCGGTGCCGTTTTCGCAGGCCTATGTCGAGGCGACGTTCACCCGTTACCCGCTGCTGGCGCGCTTGTTGGTGGAATTGTTCGAAGCGCGCTTCGACCCATCCACCGGCAAGGAAACCAAGGCGCAGATCTTCGCCGGCCAGGAACGCCTGCGCGAGGAACTGTCGGTGTTCGCAGCCGGCGACGAAGCCACGCTCAAGGCCTTGGAGCCGGTGTTGCAGGCACGTGGCAGCGACCGCGCCGCGCAGCAGGAGGCCACCCGCGCCACGCTGCTGAAGTTGATGGACCGCGTGTCCAGCCTGGACGAGGACCGCATCCTGCGCAGCTTCATCGACGTGATCGATGCAACGCTGCGCACCAACTATTACCAGACTGACAAGAGCGGCAAGCACGGCCACTGCATCAGCTTCAAGCTGGATTCGGCGATCGTGCCGGATCTGCCCAAGCCGCGTCCGTACCGCGAAATCTTCGTCTACAGCCCGCGCGTGGAAGGCGTGCACCTGCGCTTTGGCGCGGTGGCGCGTGGCGGCCTGCGTTGGTCGGACCGTCGCGAGGATTTCCGCACCGAGGTGCTGGGGCTGGTCAAGGCGCAGATGGTCAAGAACACGGTCATCGTGCCGGTCGGCGCCAAGGGCGGTTTCTACGTCAAGCGTTCGCCGGTGGGTGGCGACCGCGACGCCGTGCAGGCCGAAGGCATCGCCTGCTACAAGCTGTTTATCCAGAGTTTGCTGGATATCACCGACAACATCGTCGGCGGCAAGATCGTGCCGCCGCCGCAGGTGGTGAGTCACGACCAGGACGACCCGTATCTGGTGGTCGCTGCCGACAAGGGTACTGCCACGTTCTCCGACATCGCCAACGGGCTGGCGCTGAATCACGGGTTCTGGATGGGCGATGCGTTCGCCTCCGGCGGCTCGGTCGGTTACGACCACAAGGGTATGGGCATTACCGCGCGCGGTGCGTGGGAGTCGGTCAAGCGCCACTTCCGTGCGATGGGGCGCGACTGCCAGAGCCAGGAATTCAGCGTGGTCGGCATCGGCGACATGTCCGGCGACGTGTTCGGCAACGGCATGCTGTTGTCGCGGCATATCCGTCTGCTGGCCGCGTTCGATCACCGGCATATCTTCCTGGATCCCAATCCGGATGCAGCCGCCTCGTTCGCCGAGCGCGAGCGTTTGTTCAAACTGCCGCGTTCCAGCTGGGCCGATTACGAGGCCAAGCTGATCAGCGCCGGTGGCGGCATCTACCCGCGCACGCTCAAGTCGATCGACATCAGCGCGCCGGTGCGCGAAGCCTTGGGCCTGGAATCCAACGTCAAGCAGCTCTCGCCGAACGAACTGATGAACGCCATCCTCAAGGCGCCGGTGGATCTGTTCTGGAACGGCGGCATCGGCACCTATGTCAAAGCCTCCAGCGAATCGCACGCCGATGTGGGCGATCGTGCCAACAACGGCCTGCGCGTCAATGGCGGCGAGTTGCGCTGCAAGGTAGTGGGCGAGGGCGGCAACCTGGGCCTGACCCAGCTCGGCCGTATCGAGGCCGCGCAGACCGGCGTGCTGCTCAATACCGACTTCATCGACAACTCGGCCGGCGTGGACACCTCCGATCACGAGGTGAACATCAAGATCCTGCTCAACGACATGGTGCAGGCCAAGAAGCTCACCTACGACGCGCGCAATACGCTGCTCGCCTCGATGACCGACGAAGTGGCCGACCTGGTGCTGTGGGACAACTATCGCCAGAACCAGGCGATCAGCCTGATGGAGCGCATGAGCGTCAAGCGCCTCGGCTCCAAGCAGCACTTCATCCGCACGCTGGAACTGCAGGGCCTGCTCGATCGCCAGATCGAGTTCCTGCCCTCCGATGCGGAACTGTCCGCACGCAAGGCGCGCGGGCAGGGCTTGTCGCGGCCGGAGCTGTCGGTGCTGTTGTCGTATTCCAAGCTGGTGGCGTTCCAGCAGTTGCTGGAATCGGATATCCCCGAAGACCCGTATCTGTCCAAGGAATTGCAGCGTTACTTCCCGCAGCCGCTGCAGAAGAAGTACGCCGATGCGATGGAACGGCACCGCCTCAAGCGCGAAATCATCGCCACCGCGGTGACCAACACCACCATCAACCGCATGGGCGCCACCTTCCTGATGCGCATGCAGGAAGACACCGGCCGCAGCATCGGCGAGGTCGCCAAGGCCTACACCATCAGCCGCGAAACGCTGGATGCGCGCGCGCTGTGGACGCAGATCGACGCGCTGGACGGCAAGGTGCCCGAGTCGGTGCAGATCGATGCACTGGAAGTGATCTGGCGCCTGCAACGCTCGTTCGTGCGTTGGTTGTTGTTGCGTCCGGGCCAGATGCCGGGCATCACCGCGGCGGTGGAGCGTTACCACGGCCCGTTCAACGACATCCGTGTCGCTTCCGGTGTGCTCTCCGATACGCAGCGCCCGCAGTACGAAGGCAGCGTGCAGGAGTGGCAGGAGAAGGCACTGCCGCCGCAACTGGCGCAGCAGTTGTCCGAGCTGCGCTATCTGGAGCCGGCGTTCGACATCATCGAAACCGCGCGCACCCGCAAGCTCAAGCCGGTGGACGTGTCCAAGGTGCATTTCCGCCTGGGCGAAGCGCTGCGCCTGCCGTGGTTGTTCGAGCAGATCGACGCGCTGGAGGTCAACGGCCGCTGGCACGCCGTGGCACGTGGCGTGCTGCGCGACGAGCTGGCTGCGCACCAACGCGCGTTGGTCGGCCAGGTGCTGACGATGTCAGGCAGCACTGCCGAGGACAAGGTGGCCAACTGGCTGGCGCGCGACGATTCCAGCCTGCGCTTCACCCTGGCCATGCTCGCCGATGTGGCCGAGCAGAAGACGCTGGATTACCCGACTGTGTCGGTGGCGGTGCAGCGGCTCGGACAGTTGGCCGCGCACGGGTTGTAACGGTGTGCAGCGAGGTGATGGCGGAGCGATTGCTTCGTCATCCTCCTCATTGGAGTCAGTCGGCAGCGGCGCTTCCTGGTGAGTCGAGGGCGCGGTGTCCTCACCGCTCGCGGGACACGCCGCAAGTACGTCCATGTAGGCTCGGTGGCGGCATCCATGCCGCCACACGGTCCCGCAATCGGTGAGGGCACCGCGCCAGACAGTCAGTCGGTTGTTTTATTAAAAGCTTGTCGGTTGCTCGGCTTGTTTTGAGAAGCTGATCGGACGCGCCGTCATCCAAAAACGCGCGTATTGCACTGCTTGCAACCATGCACACCGACCATCCTGACTGGTCCTTGCCCGCCCACCGTCGCGGGACCTTACGCGGCATGGATGCCGCGTAAGAGCCTACACGGACGTACTTGCGGCGTGTCCCGCGATGGTGGGCGAGCAAGGGCCCTGCAGCAAATCCGCAGCCAAGCCGCCCAACACCTGATCCATCCGCTCCGACCAATCACGACAAGACCACCGAGATCTCACGGTGTTGAAGTGACTGGCAAATCGTTGCGAAGAATAGAAGGGTAGGTGTGGCCGTACTCAGAGACGGCATGTGCACGTGTTGCGCACGATCGCTGAAACAGTGCTAAGGCCGGCTTGTGTTGTATGGCTTTCCTGTACGGCACCTTGGCCGAAGGATTTGCATCCGGCTTCTTACTTGATCTTGACGACCACCTTGCCCTTGGCACGGCCCTGCGCAAGATAGTCCAATGCTTCCTTCACTTGCGCGAACGCAAACACCTTGTCGATGACCGGGCGGATGCGTTCGGCTTCGAGCAATTCGCCGATCTTGGCCAGTTGCGTGCCATCGGGGCGCACGAACAGAAAGGTGTAGGCGACGTTGTGCTTGTTCGCTAGACGAATGATCTTGCGGCTCATCATGGTGAAGACGAATTGCAGCACGACATTCAACCGGCGTGCGCGCGCGAAGGCTGCATCCAGCGGTCCGACCAGCGACACGATCTTGCCGCCGGGCTTGAGAATCGTGAGGGATTTTTCGATCGTATCGCCGCGGATGGTGCCAAGCACGATGTCGTAGCCGCGCAGGACGGTCTCGAATTCCTGCTTCTTGTAGTCGACCACCTCGTCTGCGCCCAGTCTGTTCACCAGTGCGACGTTGCCGGTGCTGGTGGTGGTGCCCACGCTGGCGCCGAAGTGTTTTGCAAGCTGGATCGCAAAGGTGCCGATGCCGCCGGAGCCGGCAGGAATGAAGACCTTCTGGCCTGGCTGCAGCGCAGCGCGTTCTTGCAAGGCCTGCCAGGAGGTGAGTGCGACCATCGGCACCGAGGCTGCCTGCACAAAATCCAGGTTGGCCGGCTTCAGCGCTGCGGCGCTTTCCGGGACCGCGACGTAGTCGGCGAGCGTTCCGTGGCCCAGATCGAACACGCTGGCAAAAATCGCCCCGCCTTTCTTGAAGCGGGTGACGCGGCTGCCGACCTCGGTGACGATGCCGGCCACGTCGCTGCCCAGCGTGGCGGGCAAGTCGAACTTCACCACGGGCTTGAAGATCCCGGTGGGAATCATGTTGTCGATCGGGTTCACGCCGGCGGCGTGCACCTCGACCAGCAGCTCATTGGGTTTCACTGTCGGACGCGGCAACTCGCTGAAGCCGATGTCGGGAGACTTGCCATAGCGTTTGAAGGTCAGTGCTTTCATGTGGTTCGAGTCCAATGCTGTCGTTGTGTGTGGGTGGCTGGGCGTCTGCGAGTCCCGGCCGCCTTCACCTGTTGCACTAGCAAATCGGTGGGTGCAGCTTGACCGCGATGTGAGGCGTTTGAATCGATTGAATCTGTGGAGTGGTGCCAACAAACGCAGATGCGGAAATCCTCACCTAAATGCCTGCGTTGGTCGCGATGGCGACCAACGCAGGCATGGCACAGGCTGAAACCTCAGGCGCTTGGCTGATAGCGCTCGGCCGCGTTCGCCTGGCGAATGTCCGACAGCAAGCCCTGGCGCGCGCCATCCAGTGCATCCCAGCGCTCGGCCACGTGCAGCGGCGGGATGGTGACCAGTTCGCGGCGGTCGAACCCGACCAGCGCGGCGTCGACCAGTTCGCCAACGTCCATCAAGTCGGGGAGCGTGTTGACGTCGATACCGGCACGCTCCCAGATCTCGGTGCGCGTGCCGGCCGGCAGCACTGCCTGCACATACACACCCTTGGCTCCCAGCTCCAGGTGCAGACCCTGCGACAGGAACAGCACGAATGCCTTGGTGGCGCCGTACACGGTCATGCCGAATTCGGGCGCCAGACCCACCACCGAGCCGAGATTCACGATGGCACCGTTGCCGGACTGCGCAAAGCGCGGTGCCACGGCGGCGGCAAGCCGGGTCAACGCGGTGATGTTGAGCGTAATCAGGCGTTCGATCGACTCTGCGCTTTGCTGCAACACACCGCCGGACTGCGCCACGCCGGCGTTGTTGATCAGGATGCCGATCTGCGCATCGTCGCGCAGGCGGGTTTCCACCGCGGTCAGATCGGCGGGCTGGGTGAGGTCGGCCTGCAGCACGTCGACGTTGACGCCATGTGTGTCACGCAGACGTGCCGCCAGTGTGTCCAGGCGCGGCTTGTCGCGTGCGACAAGCACAAGATTGTGGCCGCGTTGTGCGAAGCGCTCGGCATAGACAGCGCCGATACCGGTGGAAGCGCCAGTGATGAGAACAGCGGGAAGTGTGGTCGCGAAACGTTCCTTGGTGACATTGGTGAGAGCGGCGAAAGACGAAACGGCGAAGGCGCAAAAGCCTCAGCCGGCGAGAGTCGGATAATCGATGTAGCCCTCGGCGCCACCGCCGTAGAGCGTGGCCGGATTCAACGGCGCCAGCGCCGCGCCGGTTTGCAAACGTTCGACCAGATCCGGGTTGCTGATGAACGGCCGGCCGAAGGCAAACAGGTCGGCGTTGCCTGCGCCAAGCTGCGTATTGGCCAGCTCCAGGTCGTAGCCGTTGTTGGCCAGATACGTGCGGGTGAACTTGCTGCGCAGCGAGGCATAGTCGAACGGGGCCACATCGCGCGGGCCGCCGGTCGCACCTTCCACCACATGCAGATACACGATGCCCAGCGCATCGAGCTGCTCGGCGATGTAGTCGTATTGCGGCTGCGGATCGCTGCCGGAAATGCCGCTTGCCGGCGACACCGGCGAGAGGCGCACGCCAGTGCGATCGGCGCCGATTTCCTTGCTTACGGCGGCCACCACTTCCAGCAACAGGCGTGCGCGGTTTTCGATCGAGCCACCATAGGCATCGGTGCGCTGATTGGCGCCGTCCTTGATGAACTGCTCCAGCAGATAGCCGTTGGCACCGTGAATTTCGACACCGTCGAAGCCGGCCGCAATCGCATTGGCCGCCGCCTGGCGGAAGTCGTTGACGATGCCCGGCAGTTCGTCGAGCTCCAGCGCGCGCGGCTCGGAGACATCGGCAAAGCCGTTGTTGACGAACACCTTGGTCGCCGCACGGATGGCCGAGGGCGCGACCGGTGCCGCGCCGCCCGGCTGAAGGTCGACATGCGACACGCGGCCCACATGCCAGAGCTGCACGAAGATGCGCCCGCCCTTGGCATGCACGGCGTCGGTGACGGTGCGCCAGCCGGCGATCTGCTCGGGCGTGTACAGGCCGGGAGTGTCCTGGTAGCCCTGGGCCTGCGGCGATATCTGGGTGGCCTCGGTGATGAGCAGGCCGGCCGAGGCGCGCTGGGCGTAATAGGTCGCAGTCAGGGCAGTAGGTGCCAGGCCGGCGCCGGCCCGGTTGCGGGTCAGCGGGGCCATGACGATGCGATTGGCCAGGGTCAGGGTGCCCAGGGCATAGGGCTCGAACAGCGAAGAGTGGGTCATTGGCGGTGCTCAGAAATCAGTGGTTGACAAAGATTACGATCAAAATCTAAGATGTCAATACTTTGATGACGGGCAACATCAATGTACGCTGCCGCTCTCCCCAGTCCCGCACAAGCACGGAGTGTCCCAACGATGAAAGTGACCAAGGCACAGGCACAAGCGAACCGGGCGCACGTCGTCGAGACGGCCTCGGTGCTGTTTCGCGAGCGTGGCTACGAAGGGATCGGCATTGCCGATCTGATGTCCGCCGCAGGCTTCACGCACGGCGGCTTCTATAAGCAGTTCCGTTCCAAAGCGGACCTGATGGCCGAATCGGCGGCCTGCGGGCTGGCCAACATCGCCGCGCAGACCGAGCACGCGGACAAGACGGATTTCGTGAAGTTCTATCTGTCGCGCGGACACCGCGACAGCCCCGCTACCGGTTGCACGATGGCTGCGCTGGGCGCCGATGCCGCGCGTCAGCCCGAGGAAGTGCGCGAAGCGTTTGCGGCCGGGGTCGAAAACCTGCTGGCTGCGCTCGACCGCAGCGGGGCTGCGCCCGGCACTGCCGAGGCAGCGGCTGAGCGCGCCAGCAACCTGGACATGATGGCGCACGCCATCGGCGCCATCGTGCTGTCGCGGTCGTGCCCGGACGATTCGCCACTAGCCGACGAAATCATCGCGGTGTCTCGCGACCAGATCCTGTCGTCGTTGCAACCATCCAACTAACCGACACGCGCGCGTCCCGACACACGTGTATCCGCATCCCGCGCGGTTTTTGATCGTCAACAACTGCGCCTGTCACTCACTGCACTTTAGGAATTCCCATGACAAACAAATCCCCTGTTGCGCTGGTGACCGGCGCATCCTCCGGCATTGGCGAAGCTAGTGCCGAAGCATTGGCCGCCGCCGGCTATACGGTGTACGGCACCAGCCGTCGCGGCGCGCAATCCGGGCAGCGCGCCTTCAAGCTGCTGGCACTGGATGTGACCAGCGATGAGTCCGTGGATGCGGCCATCCAGGAACTGTTGCGGCTGGAGGAGCGCATCGACCTGCTGGTCAACAATGCCGGTTTCGGCGTGTCTCCCGCAGCGGCGGAAGAAAGCTCGATCGAGCAGGCCAAGGCCATTCTCGACACCAACTTTCTCGGCGTCGTGCGGATGACGCGTGCGGTGGTGCCGCATATGCGCCGCCAGGGCAGTGGCCGCATCATCAATATCGGCTCGATCATTGGTTTGGTGCCCACACCGTATGCGGCGCTGTATGCCGCCAGCAAACATGCGGTGGAAGGGTATTCCGAGGCGGTGGACCACGAGCTGCGCAGCTACGGGATCCGGGTCACGGTCATCGAACCGGCCTACACCAAGACCCAGTTCGAAGCGAACAATCTGGCCCCCGACGCGCCGCTGGAAACCTATCGACAGGTTCGAGCGGAAGTTGGAAAAGTGGTGGCGCAGGCAATGGCGATTGCAGACGAGCCATCCGTGGTGGCCGACGTGGTGGTGAAGGCGGCCCGCGCCGAGCACCCCAAGGTGCGCTACACCGCGGGCAAGATCGCCGGACAACTGCAGTTCTTGCGGCGGTTTGCACCGGCAGGCGTGTTCCAGTCGCTGATTCGCAAGAATCTGCACCTGGATGCAAACACGCCTGTTGATGCCAAGACACCCACGCACGCCAGATAAGTTTTGTCAGACGCTGCAGAGACCAGCAACGGCAGTCGCAGCGACTGCCGTTGCCGATACACCGCCGTGACGCGATAACGCGCGCGGCCTCAATCCGAACAGGAGAAGGCAATGACCTTCAACGCTTTGCTGGCGAATCAAACCAGCGAGATGGTGGCTACCACCGTGGTCCAGTTCAACGAAGACGACCTGATGCCGGGCGATGTCACGGTTGCCATCGACTACTCGACCGTCAACTACAAGGACGCACTGGCGGTGACCGGGCGGGGCCCGATCATTCGCCAGTTCCCGCTGATTCCGGGCATCGACTTTGCCGGCGTGGTCGAAGCGTCCACGTTTCCGGGCATTGCGGTTGGAGATCGTGTGCTGGCCAATGGCTGGGGATTGAGTCAGACCCACCATGGCGGCTTCGCGCAGAAGGCGCAGGTGCCTGGCGACTGGTTGGTCAAGATTCCGGACGCATTTTCCACGCGCGATGCGATGGCGATTGGTACTGCCGGCTACACCGCCATGCTGGCGGTGCTGGCACTGGAGCACGGCGGGCTGACACCCGAACGCGGCGACATCCTGGTCACTGGCGCAAACGGCGGTGCCGGTTCGGTCGCCATTGCCTTGCTCTCGGGCCTGGGCTATCGCGTGGTCGCCTCCACCGGCCGCCTGGAGCAAACCGAGTATCTGCACAGCCTGGGCGCCGCCGAGATCATCGACCGCGCCAGCTTGTCCGAACCCGGTTCGCCGATCAGCAAGGAACGCTGGGCCGGTGTGGTGGATGCGGTGGGCAGCCATACGCTGGCAAACGCGCTGGCGCAGACGCAGTATCGTGGCGTCGTGACCGCCTTCGGTATGGCACAGGGCGTTCAACTGCCGGCATCGGTGCTGCCTTTCATCCTGCGCAATGTCACGCTGGCCGGCATCGATTCGGTCAACGCGCCGCAAGCCGTGCGCGAGCAGGCGTGGTCGCGTCTGGCGCGTGATCTGGATCTGGGCAAGCTCGCAACGACGACCCACACCATCGGCCTGGCCGAGGTGCCACAGAGTGCTGTCCAGCTATTGGAAGGCAAGGTGCAGGGGCGCACTGTCGTGGACGTGAACGCATGAGCACGCCCACCGCGTCACGTGCATTCCGCTTCCTGGCCACGGTATCGGCGTTGTTGCTTTTCGTCTTGGGCGCCGCCTGGTTGCTTGCGCCTGCGACCATGCTGGCCAACTGGGGCGTCGCGTTCGACAGCAATGCGCTGGGCTTGGTCGGCCGCCGCGCCGCGCCGCTGTATGCCGCTATCGGCGTCATGCTGGTCCTGGTGAGAAATGCGCCGCCGTCGCCGGGCCGCCGGGCCGTGATCGCGGGCTTCGTCACCGCGTGCCTGCTGCTGGCAGTGCTGGGCGTTGCGGAGTGGGCCGCCGGGCACGTCAACGCAGGCATCTTCGCTGCGGTCGCGATCGAAGTCGGCTTTCCGCTGGCGTTCCTGCTGGTGACACGTGCCGATGCCGCACAGCGCCGAAACAATCACGCGCGCTGAGTGCATGCCTGACGACACCCGGTGGGGTGTTGTCAGGCGAATCCACGTTCATCACGCGTATTAGGCGCGGTGCCCGCTCATTTCCTGACCGGCATGCTTGTCGAAGCGCAGATGCCACCAGGTGGCGCTGAGCGAGATCAGGCTGACCACGCAGAACGCCAGCGAGAAATCGCGTTGCTGCGGCTGGATATGATCGCCAGCCAGCATCGCCAGTTTCAGAATCATTGCGCCGGCGCACACGCCTACCGAAAGCATCAGCTGCTGCAAGGTGGTGTACAGGCTGCTGGCGCGGCTCATGCGCGAGGCGGGAACGTTTTCGTAGGCGATGGTGTTGTAGGCGGCGAACTGGAAGGACATGAAGGCGCCGCAGCACAGCAATAGCCCGAACATCAGGGCATGCGGCCAGTCGGGCCGGAAAAAGGCGCACACCATATAGCCCAGGCTGGCGAGCACGCCGTTGCCGATCAGGCTGTTGCGATAACCGAAGCGGCGCAGCAACTGCGGCGTGATGCTGCGCATCAACAACGCGCCGAGCGCGGTGGCCAGAATCAGGCGCCCGCTGTGCGCGGCGCTCATGCCGAAGCCGATCTGGAACAGCAGCGGCAGCAGGAACGGATGCGCGCCCTGAGTGATGCGCATCAGTGCGCCGCCGATCACCGACAGCCGGAACGAGTCGATGCGCAGCAGGCTCAAATCCAGCAGCGGGGCAGGGTGGTGGCGCGCATGCCACAGATACCCCAGTGCCGCGCCGCCGCCGATCGCCAGCAGCCAGCTCGCTTTGCCAATGCCGTTTTCCTGGCTGACCATTTCCAGGCCGAACAACAGGCAGCCCAACGCAGTGCCGCACAGCACGAAACCGCGCAGGTCGAAGCGTGCGGGCGCCGATTCGCTGGGAATGTCAGGAATGAAACGGCGCACCAGCAGAAAGCCGGCGATGCCGATCGGCACGTTGATGTAGAAGATCCAGCGCCAATCCAGATACGAGACGAAAAACCCGCCCAGCGGTGGGCCGAGCATCGGGCCGATAAAGGCTGGCACCAGCGTCCAGGCCATCGCCGACACCAGGTGGCGGCGCTCGACCGTGCGCAGCAGGATCAGCCGGCCGAGCGGGGCCATCATCGCGCCACCGGCGCCTTGCAGCACGCGCGCGGCGACCATGGTGGGCAGGCTGTCGGCCAGCGAACACAGGATCGAGCCGCCCACGAACACCCAGATGGATGCGCCGAAGACGCGACGCAGGCCGAAGCGGTCGGCGATGGCGCCGCTGGCCGGAATCAGCACCGCCAGCGCCAGCAGATAGCTGGTCATGGCGATGCTCATGGCCGGCGCGGCGACGCCGAAGTCGTGCGCCAGGGTCGGCAGCGCGGTCGCCAGCACGGTGGCGTCCATCTGCTCCATGAAAATGGCGCAGGCCAGGATCAGCGAGATGATGCGGTAATCGGGATAACGCGGCGGCGGCATGGCGCCGGCCTCGGACACGCTGGAGGACATCGGACTCTCGGTTGCGGGGTCGCATCGCTGGCGCCGCAGACGGCAACCGGATCGGCCCGCGTCGCACGGTGTTGTGCGGCGCAACACGGGTATTGTCCGCTGGTGTGGGGCGGGGTTCAAGCGCACGTGGGTAACAGTGCGTGTGTGTTGATTTAGATGTGGTGGTCTGGGTGGTAGGTGGAGTGTCGGCGTTGATGCAGAGTTTGGCTGCAAAGGCGGCTGATGGTGACGTAGGAGCACGCGATGGCGATGTAGGAGTAGGAGGCGCGAAGTGATGAATTGTCGGCCGGTCGTCCCCGAGCTGCCTGTACCCTCATCCGGCGCTGCGCGCCACCTTCTCCCGATGGGAGAAGGGAAGCATCAGCGCCCAGGTTTCAGATCAACGTTTCCAGATCCACTTTTCGGGTCAACGCTTTCAAATCAACGCTGTACAGCCGGGCTGTCCCAGGCGTCCTTGATCTGCAGGATCTGCGGCAAGGCCTCGCGGAAATGTTGCACAAGGCGCGGTTCCAGTTGTTTGCCGGCCATGCTTTCCAGCTTGCGCACGGCGTCTTCCACCGTCCATGGGGCCTTGTAGGCGCGCCGCCCGCACAGTGCGTCGAAGACGTCGGCCACCGCCACGATGCGTGCGGATTCGGGAATGGCATCGCCGGCCAACCCCTTGGGGTAGCCGCTGCCGTCCCAGCATTCGTGATGATGCAGCGCGATTTCTGCGGCCAGTTGAAACACCGGGCCGCGGCCGTGGCGCAGCAAATCGTGCCCGATCTGCGGATGCTGCAGCACCACCGAGTGTTCGTGTTCGTCCAGCGCATCGGGCTTGTGCAGGATGCTGCCGGGCACGGCGATCTTGCCGGCATCGTGCAGCGGCGCGGCGTCCTGCAGCAGCTGCGCCTGTTGCGTGGACCAACCGACTGTTTCGGCCAGCACGCGCGCATACACAGCCATGCGCCAGATATGCGCGCCGGTGTCGGCGTCCTGTCCTTGGCCGGCGGTGCCGAGCAGATGGATCGCATCGCGGTACTGCTGGGCCAGGCGCACGTTTTCGGCCAGCTTCAGTTGGGTGGCGATGCGCGCCTTGAGCAGCGCGGGCGAGTAGGGCTTGCTGACGTAATCGGCCGCGCCCGCTTCCAGCCCCGCGCGTTCGTCCTGCTCGCTGCTGCGCGAGGTCACGAACAGGATCGGGATGGTGGTGCTGGAAGGTTGCTGCTTGAGCGTGCGCGCCACCGCATATCCATCCATGTCGGGCAATTCGACATCCAGCAGGATCAGCGCCGGCGCGTGGCGGCTGACCGCATCCAGCGCCTCGCCGCCGGATTTGGCGAAGACCAACGGGAAATCGTCTCGCAGCAGCTGGCGCAGGGTCGCCAGGTTGCTGGATTCGTCGTCGACGCAGAGCAGTGGACGGGACGGCATGGATGGATCCTCGCGAACCGGCGCGGGCGGCGGTCAGCGGAAGTGAGTGGCCTGCCAGTCGCGCAACATGGCTTCGGCGCGACGGAAGTCGAAATCCTCGATGGCGCGTTGCAGTTCCTGCAGCAAGTTACCCGGCAACTGTGGTGTGCAGATCAGCAACGCGTGGTCGATCTTGTCGGCATCGTCGCTGGCAAACGCCGCCTGCAGGATCTGCACGCTGTCGTCGTCCAGCGCGAGACCATCGTCGACAATGACTTCGTCGCCCTCGCTGTCTTGCAGGAAGGCATGGATCGCGGTGGCGGTGCGCTGCATGGTGTCTTTGAGCGCAGTCAACGCAGAGGTGAGGTCGTGGCCTTCATTGATGCGGTTTTCCAGATCGCCGGCGGCACCCGCCAGCGCTGGTAATGCCAGCGACCCTGCTGCGCCGCGCAGCTTGTGCGCCAGCGCACCGATGGCGGCCAGTTCGTTGTTGCGCAGGTGCTCGGCGGCGGTTTCGGCCGGGTCCGGATTGTCGCGTAGCAGTTTGAGCAGATAGCGCGCATACGGCTCGCGTTCGCGCCACAGGCTGCGTGCGCGCGCCGCATCCAATAGCTCCGAATCGGCGTGTTGCCACTCAGGGCCGGCGTGCAGCCCGGCCTGCGGGGCAAGTGCGGGAATGCGGTGCAGTGCAGGCTGCAGGAAATGGCGGATGGCAGCGATCAGTTCCTCCACGTTGAAGGGCTTGGCGATGAAACCGTTCATGCCGGCTTCCAGCGCTTTTTCCTGTTGCGGACGAAACGCACCGGCCGTGAGCGCAATCACCGGCAGGCTGGCCAGGGCAGGGATCTGCCGCAGCCGTCGCGTGGCTTCATAGCCGTCCACCACCGGCATCTGCACATCCATCAGCACCAGATGAAAAAGATCCGGCGCGCGCTTGAGCGTGTTGATGGCCTGCTCGCCATCGTGCGCCACGGTGACCATGGCGCCTTCGCCTTCAAGAATGCGTTGTGCCACTTCGCAGTTGATCTCGCTGTCGTCCACCAGCAACAGATGCGCGCCTTCCAGCCGGCGTGCGACGAAAGCGGGTGTGGCGGCTCGCGCAGCGGCGCGCCCTTCGAACAGTTGTTCCACCAGACGATGCAGCGCTGCACTGGTCACTGGTTTGGTCATCACCGCATCCAGACCCTGTTGCTCGGGATGTTGCTCCAGCAGGCGGCGCTCGTACGCGGTGACCATCACGATGACCGGATGCGGGCCGGGTGTTGCACGTGCGCGTATCTGGCGCGCGATCGCCACGCCATCGATATCGGGCATGCGCCAGTCGAGCAGGAAGATGTCGTAGGGCTCGCTGGCCTGTTCGATCGCCTGCAACGCGGCCTGGCCGTTGGCCACCGCATCCACACGCCAGCCGAGTTCGGTGGCGATACGCACCAGATTGTTGAGCGCCGCATCGTGGTCGTCGGCGATCAGGACGCGTGGCATCGACTCCAACGGCAACGTCGGCAACTCGCGCTGTGCCTGCGGCGGTGCGGACTTTTCCAGCGTCACCACAAAATAGAATTCGCTGCCGCGGCCGGGCACGCTTTCCACTTCCAGCTCGCCGCCCATCAATTCGATCAAGCGTCGGCTGATGGTCAGGCCCAGGCCGCTGCCGCCGTAACGCCGGCTGGTGGAGGTGTCGGCTTGCAGAAACGGCGAAAAGATCAGGCTCTGCTTTTCCTTGGAAATGCCGATGCCGGTGTCGCGTACCGAGAACAACAGCTTGAGTTTGTTCGGGTCGCCACTGGGGAAGCGCCGCACCGACAGCACCACCTCGCCCTGTTCGGTGAACTTGATTGCATTGCCGACCAGATTGACCAGCACCTGATTGATGCGTAGTGCATCGCCGAGCAGCCAGCGGCTGTCGCGCGGCAACGGTTCGACAATCATTTCCACCGGCTTGGCGCTGAGCGAAGAACGCATCAGGTCGGCGATATTGTCGAACAGCTGGTTGAGGTCGAACGGTGCGCGTTCCAGATCGATGCGCCCGGCTTCGATCTTGGAAAAATCCAGGATGTCGTTGATGATCTCCAGCAGCGAGCGTGCAGACCGATCGATTTTGGCGACCATGTCCAGCGCCGCAACAGGCAGCTCGCTGCGTTGAAGCAGATACAGCATGCCCAGGATGGCATTCATCGGGGTGCGGATTTCGTGGCTCATGTTGGCCAGGAAATCGGACTTGGACTGGTTGGCGCTCTTGGCCGCGTCCATCGCCAGGCGCAGCTGTTTTTCGTGCAGTTTCTGCTCGGTGAGATCCACCGCCACGCCCAGGTAGCCGATCACCTGATCGTTGTCGTCGCGCAAGGTGCTCAGCGTGAGCAACACCGGTAGGTGACGGCCTTCGTGACTGACGTAGGTCCATTCGCTGGTGTCGCTGCGGCCGAGGCTGGTCAGCGCGGCCACCGCTTCCAAGGTGTGCGCCACCTGTGTGCCGGTCTGGTCGGCCAGCATGTGCGCGCGCTCCTGCAGTTCTTCCGGCTCGATGAACTGGCTGGCCTTGCGCCGGCCGATCACCTCTTCGGCCTTGTAACCCAGCAATTTTTCTGCGGCTGGGTTGAACAGCGTGACAAAGCCGCTGGAATCGGTGGCGATGATGGCGTAACCGGCATGCGCCAGAATCGCGCGCTGCAGCGCGGAGAATTTCACCAGCTCGCTGGTGCGCTCGGCCACCTGGTGTTCGAGCGATGCATTGAGTTCGACGATGCGCTGGTGCGAGCGCACCCGCTCGGAGATGTCGCGGAAGAAATGCGAATGCCCGGTGAGGGTGTCGTCGCCTTCGAGGATCGGCGCCTTGCTGACCAGTACATAGACTGCGTGGCTATCGCGGTGGCGCATGATCTGCGCTGCAGAGGTCATCACCGGATGCGGCTCGTCGGGGTGTTCGACTTCCGGGACCGCATACGGTTGCGGCAACAACAGCGTTGCCAAGGTGCGGCCGATCGCCTCTTCCGAGCTGTAACCGAACATCGTCTCGGCAGCCGGATTCCAGTGCGTGATGCGTCCATCCGGGGTTTCGGCAACGATCGCTTCGCTGGAGTTGCTGACCAGTGCGGCCAGTTCCATCTGTTTGCGCAGCACTTCTTCGCGGCGCAATCCGTTGCTGAAATACAGCCAGAGCAGCGCGGCGAACAGCACCGAGCCACCCATCACCAGGCTGCCCATCAACCACGGCGAGGTCTGATGGAGCGAGGCGAGAAAGCTGGCAGTGGGGTGGGCGGTGATGATCCAGGTGCGCCCATAGATCGGCAGCAACTGGACAATCGGCGGACGACGCGCACTGTCGCTCGACGGCGTGCCGCTGCGATAGAACGTGTGGGTCGGCTCGTTCCTGTCGGACAGATCCAGCGCAACGTCGTCGCGTTCGCCCAGCGTGCTTTGCACCATCTGTTCGACGCTGAAAGGCGCATAGACCCAGCCGGTGGTCGCAAGCATGCGTTGTTGCGGCGTCTGCAGCGGCATGCCTTCGCGATAGACCGCCAGCAACACCAGAAATCCGCTTTCGCTGGGAATGCGATACCCCGACAGCGAGACCGGCGAGGTCATGATTGGCTCACCGCTGCGCGATGCCTGCAAGGCAGCGGCACGCCGGCGCGGCTCGGAGGCGATGTCCAACCCGAGCGGCCGGTTGCCCGAGGATTCGGGTTCGAAATACAGCACCATGAAACGTTCGCCATCCCAGGGCGCCAACGGGCGACGATGGATATCGGGCGCACCGTCGGCACGCGCAGCCTGCAGAAAGGCCGCTTCGTCGGCGGGCGCCACGCGATGGATATAGCCGTAACCCAGCACACCGGGGAACTCACGCGAATAATCGCGCGAGCGGCTGTACTGGGTGAAGCGATCGCGACTGATGAGCCCGCTGCCTGCGCCGATCACCGCGCCGCGTGCGCCGCGCAAGCCATGTTCGAAGGTATACATGCGCTCGCTGATGTTGCGCGACAGGTTGCGCACCACATAGTTGAAACGCTGCTCACGCTCGAGTTCGTTATGCCGATGCACCGCAAGCCCGGTCAGGATGGCGGCGATCAAACCTGCGGTGAGAATCAGCAGTGCACCGATCGAGGTACGGCGCCCGTACTTCCTGCGCAGATCCCAGCGGCCATTCGGCATCTTGTTTCCTTTGCCTTGCTGTTGCGTGCCCAGTGTCCTGGCCGACGGCGAGGTCGGCCTCGTGGTACCGCTTGAAGATGATCCAGTCCGTGCAGCACTCCCCTGGTGCTGCAACGTGCCATTGGTGGCCGGCAAATAATAGGTGGCCGTCAGCGGCTGGCCGTGATTGGGCAGCTGTCAGTAAGTGATCAGGTCACTGCCAGTGCATCAGAACGCAAGCCAGATCGACAGCGCATGAAGAGCAAGGCCAATCAATCCACCAACCAGCGTTCCATTGAACCGAATGTATTGCAGATCGCGTCCGACACCCAATTCCAATTGTTCGACGAGGTGACGTTCGTCCCAACTTTTCATCGTCGATGCAATATGTTCGGTCACCGAGACACGCAAGCGCGAGGTAAGTTTGTCAGCAGCCTGCAACATATGCTGATTGAGCGCTTCACGCAGTGAGGGGTCCGACGACAACGCCTGGCCGAGCGATTGCATCGAGCGCTCCATATGCGCGGCCATCGACGATTGTTCACGCGCCAGGTCGTTGCGCAGCGCATCGCGAATCTCGCCCCACAGGCCTTGCACATACTCCTGCAGCGCCGGATGTTCGATCGCGCGCTGCTTGAGCTCTTCCACTCGTACGGCCATTTCCGGCTCGTCGCGCAGGCGCGCGATGTAGCGCTGCAACCACGCTTCATAGTCGAGCCTGATTGGATGCTCTGGCGTTTTGAGAATGTCCTGCAGTTCTTCGATCGCCGCACGTGCCATGCGGTCGGCCAGGCTGTCGCCGATCTCTTCGATCGGCTTGACCCAGTTCACCGTGCCGACCAGCTTGGGCCACTCGCGGCGTGCGTAGCGCACGATCAGCGCCGAGGCACGCGTCTTGACCTGTTCCTGGTCCAGCCATTCGCCCAGCCGCAGCAGGACTTCATCCAGCAACTTCTGATGACGGCCATCGGTGGTGAGCAGTGCCATCACATCGCCGGCAGTGGCGGCGGCATTCCATTTGCGCAGGCGGTCGACGACGAAGCGTTGGATCGCGCCACGCACGGCTTCTTCGTCCAGCAACTCCAGCGCCTGCTGCATCCAGCCGCGCGCCATCTGCGCGAGCATGCGTGCCTGCTCGGGTTTGGCCAGCCATTCGCCGAGCCGGCTGGCCGGGTCGAACACGCGCAGCTTGTCCATCAGTGCATCGGGGGCGAGAAACTGGTCGCGCACGAAGCCGGCCAGGCCGTCGGCCAGGCGGTCCTTGCCGCGCGGCAGGATGGCGGTGTGCGGAATCGGCAGGCCCATCGGGCGGCGGAACAACGCCACCACCGCAAACCAGTCGGCCAGCGCGCCGACCGTGGCTGCCTCGCAGAAGGCCGACACCCAGGCCCAGATGCCTTGTTCGCCCATCAGGTGACTGACGACAAAGCCGGCAAACATGGCCAGCAACAGGGCCACTGCCAACAGCTTCATGCGCTGCAGCTGGGCACGACGGGGATCGATGGGGCGGGAAGTGCTGACGCTTGGTTCCATGGCCTGAGTGTACCCAGTCGCGTGCGGATGGCATGTCCACGGCGATGCCTGGCAACGCTGCTGGCGTGGTCGTAGGAGCGCCCTCGGGCGCGATGGCGTTAGCGGGAAAGCTTCATCGCGCCCGAGGGCGCTCCTACGGGTGACGCGCTGCGGTCGGTTGTGCACTCAGCCGCGCAGACGCTCCAGCTGCGACTGCAGCGCAGCTACCTTGGTCAGCAGCGCGGCGTTTTCGTTTTCCAGCTCGGTGACGCGGCGCTGCAGCGCTTTCACATCGCGGCGTTCGGCTTCGCCACCTTCGGCTTCGTCGGATTTGGGTTTGCGCTTGGCATCGCGCACCCGCTTGGCTGCCTGCTTGAGCTCGGCCTTGCCGGCCTGCGCGGCGGCGCGTTGCTCGTCCTCGGACAAGGTCGCCACGGCGGCGGCGGCGCTGATCGAAATCTCGCCGGCCCGCACCGCCTGCACCACTTCCGGGGCGGCCTGTTTGTGAATGCGCTCGATCATCACCACTTGGTTGTTGCTCAGGCGTGCCTCACGCGCCAGCTCGGCGCGGCTGACCGGGGTGGAGGTCTCTTCCCAAGGCGGGCTGTCGCTGTCTTCAGTGCTGCGTGCGGCGCTGTCATCGAGGCTGGTGTCGGGCTGGTCATCTCCGACCACCGGCGCTTCGGCAGCGGCGTCGGCATCGCGCTGGGTACGTTGGCGCGCAGCCAGGATCTCGCGCTTGCGCAGCGCCAGCACGCCACGCTGGAAGTCCGACACGCTGCGCCGGCCCAGGTGCTGCTCGATCATCCACAGATGCACGTCCTGCATCGACTGGAAGCGCGGGTTCTGCACGGTCTGGAACGGCAAATCGTGCTTCTGGCAGATGCCGTAGCGGTTGTGGCCATCCACCAGCACATCGCCCCACAACACCAACGCATCGCGGCAGCCCTCGGCCAGCAGGCTGCGTTCCAGCGCCTCGTGTTCGTCGGGCGTCAGCGGGTCGATATAGGCCTTGAGTTCTTCTTTGACAACGATGTTCATGCGGCAACTGCGGGGAAGTGCGGGGCCGGCATTGTAGTGAGCCTGCACCATCCTGTCCGCCTCGGCGCACGCACGGCTTGCCGCGCGCTGTCATCGGACCCAGGCGACGGTTCAGCTAGACTGACGCCAGAACGTTCAATTGCGTCGCGCAAGGATGATGTTGGTATGGCAGATCCGTTCGATCAGGCAGCTCTCGACTACTGGCACAGCGTCGAATTCTTCAACGTCTACGATCTCGACGAGCAGTTGGATAAGGCACGCAAGAATCGGCCTGTGCATATGCTTGGACCGGAACAGATGGTTGACGGTACTTGGCAATCGGCAAGCGGTGCACCACGGTTGCTTTATTTGCTGCCTTTCTGCGCAACTGAGGCAACCAGGATTGTCGCAGCACATCTTTCAGATCCAGAAGCTTCGTCTATTGTCGCGGCGCGCGACAGTGAGCTGTCCGCGGACGGCTGCACATGCTTTGCAAGACTGAAGCTTAGCGCCGATGGACGTCCCGACTTTGAAGGAATCAGTTTCTCAGCATTGCCCTGGGCCATGGGCCAGTTACAGTCAAAATCGCTGCATCGTCTGTCGATGGAGCAGTTCGAGCAGGAAACCACTGCGCTCACGTTAGAGCTGGGGCATGAGTTCGGTAACGCTACCGCTGTATTCGATGCGGCTGCGCTGTCGGCATTGGTGGAGCGGCTGGTGCAGTGGGCGGGCTACCGGCCGCCGGCCGCCACTGCATTGGCGTGGATGGAGGTGCTCAATGAGCCGCAGCCGCCGGCTTCATCCGCACTCCAAACCGAGTCCATCGCCAACGACGACGAGTCTTCGGGCGAAAACGCCGCCGAAGACCTGCCAATACTCAACAGTTTCTTCGTCTACGACCTTACCCAGGCCAGGCGCGCGCTCAAGCAACCGGCGCCGCCGCGCGCGTTGCAGGCCTATCTGGCGAAACTGATGTGCGCAAGCTCGATCTGGACAGTCCAAAGGGCCACTCGCATATCCTGGAAACGCTGCGACCGGGCAATAGCATTAGCGGCCGTTGGCCATCGTTGCCAGGCCAATGCCAGTCGCTCATGCAGCAGTTCGCGTTGAACAAGATGAAAGCGCTCCAACCCGGCCAGATCCTGGCGGTCAACGGACCGCCGGGAACCGGCAAGACCACGCTGCTGCGCGATCTGATTGCGCATCTAGTGGTAGAGCGCGCCGGCGTGCTGGCAGGGCTAACCAATGCCAAGCAGGGATTGTCGACCGAGACATTGGAAACGCAGGTCTTCGGCAAGCCGATGTACAAACTGGCCCCTGCGTTGACCGGCTATGAAATCGTGGTGGCCTCCACCAACAACGGTGCGGTGGAAAATCTGTCGCTGGAGCTGCCGCAATGCAGCGGCATCGATCCGGAGTTGGTTGACTCCTTGCGCTATTTCCAGCCAGTCGCCACCAAATATGCCGGCAGTCACGCCAGTAAGCCCTGGACGGCTCCGCAGCCACCAGTGTGGGGCTTGGTCTCCGCTGCGCTGGGCAAGAAAGCCAACCGTACGCGCTTCAACGATATCTTCGTGTATCGGGCTGCCAAGCCGGACGAGCGTCCGGATAAGTATCTGGCAAAAGCCAAGGTTGATTATGCTGCTTGGGAGAAGGTTGATGCGCAGACCTATTGGCGCTACCGCGAAAAGCACGATGCGCAAACGACTTTTAAGGTTGCGCAGGAAAAATTCACCGACGCCCGTGCTGCCTATGAAAAGGAACATGCAGCGCTCGTCAATCTGGAAGCGACACTCAGTCAAGTCCATGCCGACTGGGAGCGCATGCGTGTTTTGTGCGACGGTCTGCCAAAGTTTGATCCACTGCGCCTAACCGAACTTGCAGCAGCAGCTGGCCATCTGGCGCAACGCGCGCAAGAAGATGCAGAGAGTCTTGAACGTCGCTTGCTGCCGAAATGGTTGCGCTGGCTGTCACAGATTTTCGATGCCAAACGCTATCGGCAATGGTGCACATATTGCGATCGTGCCATGGTGTTGCGCCGCATTGGGCAGGACGCCGAGGCATTGGCGCAGCAATGCGCATCTGCCCAGGTAGCGATCTGGGACGGCAATCTTCTCGACAGTCATGCCAATCAGGCCAACGCATTCTGGCAAGGGGCGCGACTGAACCAGTCGCGCAATGCGATGTTTGCTGCCGCAATGGTCTTGCATGAAGCATTTTTTCTTGAGGCTCAGCCGAACATCGCCACAGCGATTTCCAATTTTTGCCACGCCCGGCCGCGTTCGGCAACGACGCAAAAGCGCTGTGGCAATGGCTATTTATGCTGACACCTGTCGTTTCCACCACGTTTGCCTCGGTACGTCGCCAGTTCGTCGGTCTCGGCAGTGAAGACCTGGGCTGGCTGATCGTCGATGAAGCCGGGCAGGCGCCGCCGCAGGCAGCGGTGGGCGCCATCATGCGGGCGCAGCGTGTGGTGGTGGTGGGCGATCCGCTGCAGATTCCTCCAGTCGTGCCGCACGGCACCCGCTTACTTCAGTTGCTTGGCAATCACTGGCTGGGGCAGCAGCATGCTCGGTATGCGGTCGACAAACATTCGGTTCAGACCCTGTCTGATCGTGCCTACGCGTTTGGCGTACGACATCCTGCTAGCCCGGAGAGTTTCATCGGCGTGCCTTTGGTGATGCATCGTCGCTGCGATGCGCCGATGTTCGGGATCGCCAATCAGATCGCCTATGCCAACCGGATGAAGCATGCCAAGAACGGTGGTGCCGCCGTCCATCCGACGCTGGGGCCGAGCAGTTGGTGGCATGTCGATTCAATGAGCGAGGACGGCAGCAAATTCGTGCCTGCGCAGGCGCAGAGACTGTTCGCTGCGCTAGTTGATATGTATATTAGTCAGGCGACCACGAGCGATCAGCGTATGCCGGATGTGTTCGTGATTACACCGTTTCGGGAGGTCAAGCGAGGCTTGCGCTCACTGCTCTGCGAGCGGGCCAACTGGGTCCAGGCGCTTGCTGGCAGATCCTTGCCGGTACCGACGAAAGCGAATTTGGAGCAGTTGGAGTCCAACATAGGTACCGTGCACACCTTTCAGGGTAAGGAGCGCGACATCGTGTTCTTCGTGCTCGGCTGCGATTCAAGCCATTCCGGGGCGATCGACTGGGCCAGCGGTGAACCTAATATTCTCAATGTCGCAGTCACGCGAGCCAAGAAGCACCTGTATGTGATTGGCGATCGCAACCTTTGGGGCAGCAAACGCTATTTCGATACGGCATTGGCCATGTTGAAGGAGTTTCAAGCAGGGCATGCCGCTTGATTGCTGCATCCTGCACAGCAATACTTCTTCGCAATCACGTCGCTGGTGATCGGAGCCGATTCATGCGGTGCTGCGCAGGATCTTGCCCAGCGTTTCGACGATCTGCCCGATCTGATCGGGCGTGACGATCAGCGGTGGCGACAACGCGATGACATCGCCGGTGACGCGCACCAGCAGGCCGCCGTCGTGGAAGCAGCGCTCGAACACCTCGTAGCCACGTGCGCCCGGCGCACCGTCTCGGGGTGCGAGCTCGATCGCGCCGATCAGGCCGACGTTGCGGATGTCGATCACGTGCGGCAGCCCGCGCAGGCTATGCAGCGCGTCTTCCCACTGCGGCCCAAGCGTGATCGCGCGTGAAAACAGATCCTCTTCGGCGTAGACGTCCAGCGTGGCGATTGCCGCAGCGCAGGCCAGCGGGTGACCGGAATAGGTATAGCCGTGAAAGAGTTCGATCGCCGCTTCCGGCCCATGCATGAAGGCAGCGTGGATCGTATCGGCCACCAGCACCGCACCCATCGGCACCGTACCGCTGGTCAGGCCCTTGGCGGCGGTGATCAGGTCCGGGGTGACGCCGAAGCGCTGCGCCGCAAAGGCCTCGCCGACCCGGCCGAAGCCGGTGATCACTTCGTCGAACACCAGCACGATGCCGTGGCGGTCGCAGATGGCGCGCAGCCGCGGCAGATAGCCTTGCGGCGGCAGGATCACGCCGGCCGAGCCGGACACCGGTTCGACGAAGACCGCTGCAATGGTGGACGCGTCGTGCAAGGCGATCAGCCGTTCCAGATCGTCGGCCAGCTCGGCGCCGTGCGCAGGCAGGCCACGTGAGTAGGCATTGCGTTCGATATCGAGCGTGTGCCGCAGATGGTCGGTGCCGGCCAGCAGCGGGCCGAACCATTTGCGGTTGTTGGGCAGCCCGCCGATCGACATGCCGCCGAAGCCGACCCCGTGATACGCCTTCTCGCGGCCGATGAAGCGGGTGCGCTGGCCCTCGCCGCGCAGGCGGTGATAGGCCAGCACGATCTTCATCGCGCTATCCACCGCCTCCGAGCCGGAGTTGGTAAAGAACACATGGCCCAGGCCGGGCGGGGCGATCGCGGCCAGCCGCTGCGCCAGCACGAACGGCAGCGGCGAACCCATCTGGAAGGTCGGCGCGAAATCCAGCGTGCCGGCCTGCGCTCGGATCGCCGCCACGATGCGCTCGCGGCCATGGCCGGCGTTGCAGCACCACAGGCCGGCGGCGCCGTCCAGGATCTGGCGGCCGTCGACATCGCGGTAGTACATGCCCGCAGCCGAGGCCAGCAGGCGCGGGCGTGCCTTGAACTGGCGGTTGGCGGTGAACGGCATCCAGAACGCGTCCAACTGCGAGGGTGCCTGTAACGCGTGCGCCTGATCGCTCAGCGGGTGGTCGTGCATTGCAGGCTCCATCGCGGGGATGGCATGACTGTACGGCAGGCATCGCGTCGCCCGTCACCCCTGGGAATGCCCGATTGCGACGCCGATTCCGCGACACGCGTCGCGCGGCCTGCACGGACTAGTCAATTAGTCGCAGCGTCGGCCGCTAACCCCTGCGAATGCCTTGTGGCGCGGGCTGTAGCGGCACGCGGGCAGGGTGTGGGGCTGGGTCGAAGCATTGCAAAGATCCAGTGATCGCCGATGATGCGCCAGACGACTGCCTGTTGGGCCTGGTAGTCGCTGCTGCCCTTATCGCAACACGCCAATCGATCGCAGCCATCAATCGTATTCGGGGCCGCCGACACACCATTCGCGCAGTCGTTTGTCGGTCGCTCTACATCGCACTCATCGTATTTTTTGGGGAACGGAATGACACAAGGGTCCACCGTGGCGACAGCCAGCGCAGACGCCGGTCTGCTGTCCAAGGAGCGCATCATTGCGCGTCCGGGGTTCAATCGTTGGTTGGTTCCGCCGGCAGCGCTGGCGATCCATCTGTGTATCGGCATGGCCTACGGCTTCAGCGTGTTCTGGTTGCCGTTGTCCAAGGCGCTGGGCATCACCGAGGCGATCGCATGCCCGGCCGAGATGGGCCTGTTCGCGCGCATGGTCGCCACCACCTGCGACTGGAAGATCAGCGAGCTGCAGTGGATGTACACGCTGTTCTTCGTGCTGCTGGGTTGCTCGGCGGCGATCTGGGGCGGTTGGCTGGAACGTGCCGGCCCGCGCAAGGCCGGTTTGGTCTCGGCGCTGTGCTGGTGCGGCGGCCTGGTGATTTCAGCCGCCGGCATCCACTTCCATCAGATCTGGATGCTGTGGCTGGGCTCGGGCGTGATCGGCGGTATTGGTCTTGGCCTGGGTTACATCTCGCCGGTGTCGACCCTGATCAAATGGTTCCCCGACCGCCGCGGCATGGCCACCGGCATGGCGATCATGGGCTTTGGCGGCGGCGCGATGATCGGCAGCCCGCTGGCCGATGCGCTGATGCGCCACTTCGCCACGCCGACCTCGGTGGGCGTGATGGAAACCTTCCTGGTGATGGCGGCGCTGTACTTTGTCTTCATGATGGCCGGTGCGTTCGGCTACCGCGTCCCGCCGAGCGGCTGGACGCCCGCCGGCTGGACCGCCCCGGTCGCCAGCAACAACGCGATGATCACCGCTAACCATGTGCACGTGAGCAAGGTCTGGGGCATCCCGCAGTTCTGGTTGCTGTGGGGCGTGCTGTGCCTGAACGTCTCGGCCGGTATCGGCGTGATCGGCATGTCCTCGCCGATGCTGCAGGAAGTGTTCGGCGGCCGGTTGATCGGCGTGGACGTCGGCTTCGGCAGCCTGGATCCGACCCAGCTGGCCAGCATCGCCGCCATTGCTGCCGGGTTTACCGGTCTGTTGAGCCTGTTCAATATCGGTGGCCGCTTCTTCTGGGCCAGCATGTCCGACAAGCTCGGTCGCAAGAACACCTACACGCTGTTCTTCGTGCTCGGCATCTGCCTGTACGCCGCTGCGCCATCGGCCGGTGACGTGGGTGGCATCGCGCTGTTTGCCGGCATCTTCTGCATCATTCTGTCGATGTACGGCGGCGGCTTCGCCACCATTCCGGCGTATCTGGCCGATTTGTTCGGTACCCAGATGGTCGGTGCCATCCACGGCCGTCTACTGACCGCCTGGGCCACCGCCGGCATCCTCGGCCCGGTGGTCGTCGGCTATATGCGTGAGTACCAGCTGGCCCACGGCAGCCCGCCGTCACAGGTCTACAACACCACCATGTACATCCTCGCCGGCATGTTGGTGCTCGGTCTGATCTGCAATCTGTTGGTGCGCCCGGTGGCCGCGCGCCACTTCATGACGCCCGACGAGCTGGCGCGCGAAAAACAGCTGGCGCACGAGAAAGTGGACCGTAGCGGGCATAGCGTGTTGCCGCCCGAGCAAATGGCGCGCATCGGGCATGGTGGCAATCCTGCACTGGTAGCGTTTGCGTGGCTGGCAGTCGGTATCCCGATGCTGTTCGGTATCTGGGTCACGCTGCAAAAAGCCTTCGTGCTGTTTCATTGAGATGAGATGACCAGTCCGTCTTCCCGCTCCGTGCGCCCCGGCAGTGTGGTGCGCACGGTTCGTCGCCACCGCGGCGGCCGCAGCGCCACGGTGCAGGACATGGTGGCGGCCGAAATGCCGGTCGCCTTCAATTACAACGGTGTGCCGTTCGCGGTGATGATGGCCACGCCGGAGGACCTGGAGGATTTCGCGCTCGGGTTCTCGTTGAGCGAAGGCATCGTCGATCATCCGCAGGATCTGCGCGTGGTCGAGGTGGAGACGTATCTGGAAGGCGCTTCGTTGCAGATCGAGATTCCACCCGAGCGCGCCGCCGCGTTGGATCAGCGGCGGCGCAATCTGGATGGACGCAGCGGTTGCGGGGTGTGCGGTAACGAATCGATCGAAGCGGTATTGCGTGTGCCGCCGGTGCTGCAATCGTCGCTGCAGATCGATGTGGATGCTCTGGCGCGCGCGTTGGATGCATTGCATGCGCAGCAGCCGATCGCCGCGCAGACCGGCGCGGTGCATGCCGCAGGTTGGGCCGATGCGCAAGGGGTTGTGCGTTACGTGCGCGAAGACGTTGGCCGGCATAACGCGCTGGACAAGTTGATTGGTGCATTGGCGCGCGACCGCGTCGATGCAGCGCAAGGGTTTGCGGTTGTCACAAGCCGCGCCAGTTACGAAATGGCCATGAAAGCCGCGCAGGCCCGAATCCCGCTGCTTGCAGCGATTTCGGCACCGACCGCGCTGGCGATCAGCCTGGCCGACAGTGCGGGACTGACCCTGATCGGGTTTGCCCGCGATCACGATTGTGTCGTTTACAGCCATCCGCAGCGCCTGGATCTGGGCGTTGGCGTGGGAGAGCCCGCATGAGCAAGAAAACCATCCAGCAGTACGACAATCCCGCTGGCGGCTGGGGCGCATTGCGCTCGGTAGCCAAGCACCTGATGGAACAGGACATCGCGGTGCAGGGCGCCAAGACGCTGCTGCACGCCAACCAACCGGACGGCTTCGACTGCCCCGGCTGCGCTTGGCCCGATCGCGATCACACCTCCACCTTCGAATTCTGCGAGAACGGCGCCAAGGCCGTGGCGGCCGAATCCACCGCACGCCGCGCCGGCAACGAGTTGTTCGCCGCGCACAGCGTCAGTCTGCTGTCGCAATACAGCGATTACTGGCTGGAAGGACAAGGCCGCCTGACCCACCCGATGCGCTACGACGCGGCCACCGATCACTACGTGCCGGTGAGCTGGGACGATGCCTTCGCGCAGATTGCCGGGCATCTCAATGGATTGGCATCGCCGGACGAGGCGATCTTCTACACCTCCGGGCGCACCAGCAACGAGGCGGCGTTTCTGTATCAGTTGTTCGTGCGCGAGTTCGGCACCAACAACTTCCCCGACTGTTCCAACATGTGCCACGAGCCCTCCGGCACCGCGCTGCGCTCGCAGATCGGCGTGGGCAAGGGCACGGTGTCGCTGCACGACTTCGAACTGGCCGATGCGATCTTCATCTTCGGCCAGAACCCGGGCACCAATCATCCGCGCATGCTCGGCGAATTGCGTCAGGCCTCCAAGCGCGGTGCGGCGATCGCCGCATTCAATCCGCTGCGCGAGCGCGGGCTGGAGAAATTCGCCGACCCGCAGGACAAGCTGGAGATGCTGCACAACGGCTCCACGCGCATCGCCTCGGATTATTTCCAGCTCAAGATCGGCGGCGATCTGGCCGCAGTGAAGGGCATCATCAAGCACGTGCTGGAGCGCGATGCGCAGGCACAGCGCGATGGCACGCCGCGTTTGCTGGATCTGGAGTTCATCGCCGAACACACCGCCAACTTCGACGCCTTCGCTGCCGATGTGCATGCGGAAGCCTGGGACACCATCGTCGAAGAGTCCGGCCTGGACGAAGCGGCGCTGCGGAAGGCCGGTGAAATTTATCTCAACGCCGAGCGCGTGATCGCCTGCTGGGGCATGGGCATCACCCAGCACAAGCACTCGGTGGCCACCATCCACATGATCACCAACCTGCTGTTGCTGCGCGGCCATCTGGGCCGGCCGGGCGCGGGCGTATGCCCGGTGCGCGGCCACAGCAACGTGCAGGGCGACCGCACGATGATGATCTACGAAAAACCGCCGGCCGCCTTCCTGGACAAGCTGCAATCGGTATTCGGTTTTGCGCCGCCGCGCGAAGACGGCTTCGACACCGTCGGTGCGATCGAGGCGATGTTGGACGGGCGCGGCAAGGTGTTCTTCGCAATGGGCGGCAACTTCGCCGCCGCCACGCCGGATACCGATGCCACGCATCGCGCGCTGCGCAATTGCGAACTCACCGTGCATGTCACCACCAAGCTCAATCGCAGTCATCTGGTGCATGGCCGTGATGCGCTGATCCTGCCGTGCCTGGGCCGTACCGAAATCGACATCCAGGACGCCGGCTCGCAAGGCGTGACGGTGGAAGATTCGATGAGCATGGTGCATCTGTCGGCCGGCATCAATCCGCCGGCCTCTCCGGACCTGTTGTCCGAGCCGGCGATCGTGGCGCGCCTGGCCGAGGCCACCTTGGGCGCGCGCAGTGCGATCCGCTGGCGTTGGTTGGTAGGCGACTACGACCGGGTGCGCGATCTGATCGCAAAGGTATTCCCGGACTTTGCCGACTTCAATCAGCGTGTGCGCACGCCGGGCGGATTTCGTCTGTCCAACACCGCGCGCGATCGCCAGTGGGTGACGCCCGAACAGCGCGCAGTGTTCAAGCCGCACGCGGTGCCGACAGACAACCCGATTCATCGCGCACGGCGTACCCATACCGACCAGATGGTGTTCACGCTGGCCACCACGCGCTCGCACGATCAATACAACACCACCATCTACGGCCTCGACGATCGCTATCGCGGCGTATTCGGCGAGCGCCGCGTGCTCTTCATCAACGGCGCCGACATCGCAGCGTTGAACATGAAGGCTGGCGATTGGGTTGACCTGGAAAGCCTGTGCGAAGACGGCGTACACCGCGAGGCGCGCCGCTTCCTGCTGGTGGACTACAACATCCCGCGCGGCTGTCTGGCGGCCTACTACCCGGAAACCAACGCGCTGGTGCCGCTGTCCAGTTTCGCCGACGAAGCGCGTACGCCGACCTCCAAGTCGATTCCGGTGATCGTGCTGCCGCATCGCGCCGAGACTGCGGATGCCGCATCGCGCAATATCGGGGCCGTGCTTGTCCGCTGACCCGCAGCTCACCGCTCAGCTGCTCACCGCGCTGGCCGACGCACCCGATGGCGTGTCGCTGGCGCGGTTGTGCAAGCAATTGGGTGTGCGCATGAGCGTGCTGCTGCGCACATTGGCCTGGCTGGGCAGCGCCAGTCTTGATGGCCAACCTGGTCCAGGTTGGATCCAGGTGGAAGACCGCGGCGAGCGGCAATTCGCGCTACTGACGCCTGCCGGGTTGGCAGCGCATGCGCAGCGCGAAACGGCGCAAGCGCCGCCCGTTGACTAAGAAAGTTGCTGGTTGTTTGCATGCAACCATGCCCACCGACTTTCTCAACATGCACACGGACATTCTCAACTTGTCCTTGCCCGCCCACCGGCGCGGGACCTTACGCGGCATGGATGCCGCGTAAGAGCCTACATGGACGTACTTGCGGCGTGTCCCGCGCCGGTGGGCGGGCGAGGGCCCTGCAGCCAAGCCGAAGATCGTCGGCTCTACAAGCGATCTATCCGCATTGTTCAACTACTCAAAGCCAACCAATCTTTCGATTCGGTGCGTCGTCATCGGTGCAGTCAAATGCCTAGGTCAAAAGCCTGGTTAGTCGAGCGCGCGGTGCCCTCACCGCTCGCGGGACACGCCGCAAGTACGTCCATGTAGGCTCGGTGGCGGCATCCATGCCGCCACACGGTCCCGCAATCGGTGAGGACACCGCACCAGAATGTTGGTCGGTGGTCGTATGAAAGCCTGTCTGTTGTTCGGCTTGCTTTAGAAAGCTGATCGGACCCGGCGTCATCTAAATAATGCGCGTCATGCACTGCTTGCACCATGCACACCGACATTCTCGACTGGTCCTTGCCCGCCTACCGTCGCGGGACCTTACGCGGCATGGATGCCGCGTAAGAGCCTACATGGACGTACTTGCGGCGTGTCCCGCGATGGTAGGCGAGCGAGGGCCCTGCAGCCAAGCCGAAGATCGTCGGCTCCAGAGCTGATCTATCCGCAAGGGCCAATACTTCAAGACGACCGAGATTTCGAGTCGTCTCGTCGTTCGATGTAGTCAAATGCTTACGTCAAAAGCCTGGTTAGTCGAGAGCGCGGTGCCCTCACCGCTCGCGGGACACGCCGCAAGTACGTCCATGTAGGCTCGGTGGCGGCATCCATGCCGCCACACGGTCCCGCAATCGGTGAGGACACCGCACCAGAAAGTTTGCCGGCTGTTTTATTGAAAACCATGCACACCGACATTCTCAACTGGTCCTTGCCCGCCCACCGTCGCGGGACCTTACGCGGCATGGATGCCGCGTAAGAGCCTACATGGACGTACTTGCGGCGTGTCCCGCGATGGTGGGCGGGCAAGGGCCCTGCAGCCAGGCCAAAGATCATCGGCTCTACAAGCGATCTATCCGCATTGTTCAAACGCTCCTTACTTGCAGCGTGTCCCGCGATGGTGGGCGGGCAAGGGCTCTGCAGCCAAGCCGAAGATCATCCGCTCTACAAGTGATCTATCCGCACTCCTTCACCGCTTCAACCGAGATCTCACAGCCCTGCTGCCACAAAGCGGACGGTCACGCCTGTAACTTTTCCCAGCCCGGTTGGTCCGCGCAAACTGCTGCTGCAATCTGCCAGAATCGGCCGTCTTGTCTTGTCTGGATGCCGATCAACGATGACTGCTGCCGCGCCGCTTGCTTCGCCCATCAATTCGCCTGCGCGCGTGCTGTTCGCCAGTTTGATCGGCACCACCATCGAATTCTTCGATTTCTATATTTACGCCACTGCCGCAGTGCTGGTGTTCCCAACCTTGTTCTTTCCGGCCGGCGATGGCAGCGCGGCGATGCTGCAGTCGCTGGCGACATTTGCCGTCGCATTTGTCGCGCGGCCGGTGGGCTCGGCCGTGTTCGGCCACTTCGGCGATCGGGTCGGGCGCAAGGCCACGTTGGTGGCGGCGCTGCTGACGATGGGCTTGTCCACGGTGGCGATCGGCTTGCTGCCCAGCTACGCGCAGATCGGCGTGTTTGCGCCTGCATTGTTGGCGTTGTGCCGCTTCGGCCAGGGGCTGGGCCTGGGCGGCGAATGGGGCGGGGCGGTGTTGCTTGCCACCGAAAACGCGCCGCCGGGCAAACGCGTGTGGTACGGCATGTTTCCGCAGTTGGGCGCGCCGCTGGGCTTTCTGCTCTCCACCGGCACGTTCCTGGGCATGGGCGCAGTGCTCGACGATGCGCAGTTCATGCAGTGGGGCTGGCGGGTACCGTTCCTTGCAAGTGCGCTGCTGGTGCTGACCGGGCTGTGGGTGCGCCTGAGCATCACCGAGACACCGGATTTCCAGAAGACCCTGGACCACAAAACCCGCGTACGCCTGCCATTGGGCACGGTGATCACCCAGCACTGGCCGGCCTTGATCATCGGCACGCTGGGTGCGTTCGCCACCTTCGTGTTGTTCTATCTGATGACGGTGTTCGCGCTTGGCTATGGCACCAAGACCCTGGGCTACGACAAGGAGCAGTTTCTGCTGTTGCAGATGGCCGGTATCGTCTTTTTCGCGATCGGCATTCCGCTTTCGGCCAAGTTCGGTGATCGCCATGGTGCACCGCTGGCGATGATGCTGGCCAGCATCGCGATCATCGCGTTCGGGCTGGCATTTGCGCCGCTGTTTCAGGCCAATCATCCGTTGCAGATGTTGGTCTTCCTGGGGTTGGGCTTCTTTTTCATGGGATTGACCTACGGCCCTTGCGGCACGCTGCTGGCCGAGTTGTATCCCACCGAGGTGCGTTACACCGGCGCCTCGTTGTCGTTCAATCTGGCCAGCATTCTGGGTGCGGCGCCGGCGCCGTATGTGGCCACGCAGCTGGCCGCACGTTATGGCGTGCAGGCGGTCGGGCAGTATCTGGGGGGCGCCGCGGTGTTGAGTCTGTTGGCGTTGATCGCGGCGCGTGCGATGCGGCGCCGTTCCAGCGAAGCGCATCCGTTCGTGTAGGAGCGCGCTGGCGCGCGATGAAGCGCTATCGATCATGCTTGATTGCGTGCCGGCAGGCGCTTGCTGCGCGGCTCAGCCGGCCTCGATCAGACTGCCAGACGAACCTGATTGCGACCGCCGGCCTTGGCCAGATACAAGTGCTTGTCCGCCTCGTTCAACAGATGATGCAGCGACTGGTCGCCTTCGCTGGCGATGCACACGCCGATGCTGACCGTCATGCTCAGCGTTTCGTCGCCCACGCGTACGCGCAGGGCGCTGATGCGCTCGCGCAAGGTTTCGAAATAGTCGCTGGCGTTGGCGACATCCAGCCCCGGCACCAGCAGGCAGAATTCTTCGCCGCCGAAGCGCGCTACCAGATCCTGCGGCCGCGCATGCCCGGAGACCGAGGCGGCCACCGCACGCAATGCCTGGTCGCCGGCTTCGTGGCCCCAGGTGTCGTTGATATGTTTGAAGTGGTCGATGTCCACCATGGCCGCGGTGACCGTCTGGTCCTGCGACAGCAAGGTGGGGATCACCCGCTGGCTCTGCTCCAGAAAATAGCGCCGGTTGGGCAGGCCGGTGAGGAAGTCCCGAGTAGCCAGGTCCTGCAGCGTGCCGATCAGTTCCAGCTGGTCCACGTTCTGCGACACGCGGCAGAAAAATTCTTCGCGCGAGAACGGTTTGCGCAGAAAATCGTTGGCACCGTTCTTGAGAAAACGCGGGATCAGCGACGAATCGCTGTTGCCGGAAATGCCGATCACTGCAACCTTGTCGCGCGAACGGATCGCACGCAGCCGGCGGGTGAATTCCACGCCTTCCATGCCGGGCATTTCCTGATCAACGATGGTCAGTCGAATGCCGGGGTCGCGCTCGATCGCCTGCAGGCCAGAGGCACCATCGGCAGCGAGGACCACACGGTAGCCGTACATCGACAGCAATGCGCCGGCATAGGTACGCGCAGACAAGGAGTCGTCCACCACCAGCGCGGCGATACGCCGATTGCGCTCCAGGCGCTGCACCAGCCAGGCCAGATATTCGATGGCACCTGGCGCATTTTTGAGCACGTAATCGATGATCTGCTGCTGCAGCACGCGCTGGCGCAGATCCTCGTCGTAGACGCCGCTGACCACCACGGTGGGCAGTTTGCGCGAGAGGAAAAATTCCACGACCTTGTCGCGGTCGCCATCCACCAGCACCAGCCCGGTCAGGACCAGGAACCAACCATCTTCTTCGTCCAGTACGCGCGCCGCTTCGGCCAGGGTCGAGACAACCGTGACAGGCAGTTCCACGCGTTGCTCGATGGCTTCGCGCAGCATGCTGGTGAACGTGCGCGAGTTTTCCACCAGCAACACGCGTTGCGGCAAGACTGCGCTTTCACTATTGCGATGTAGGGTGCCTGGGGACATCGGTTAGCCGTGCGGATCGAACCGTCATACCAGCTAACGGCTCTGCTCGCCAAAACTTGAGCGCTTCGTCTCAAAGTGGCAAAGACTAGGAGCGGCTAACAACACCTAGCGAGCGAGCGCCTGTCAGTGAGTGCAGTGGTTTTGTCGGCCGCATCTTGGTGGATGAGGTCCAGATCAAACGCTGCGCGGGTCGAGGGTGCGGTGTCCTCACCGCTCGCGGGACACGCCGCAAGTACGTCCATGTAGGCTCGGTGGCGGCATCCATGCCGCCACACGGTCCCGCAATCGGTGAGGACACCGCACCAGACAGTTTGCTGCCGCTTGAAAGCTACGCACACCGATCAACTCGACTGGTCCTTGCCCGCCCACCGTCGCGGGACCTTACGCGGCATGGATGCCGCGTAAGAGCTTACAAGGACGTACTTGCAGCGTGTCCTGCGATGGTGGGCGGGCAAGGGCCCTGCAGCCAAGTCGCAGCTCTGCAGCTCTGCAGCTCTGCAATCGAACAACGTGAAGTAGTTTGGTCAGCCGCTCTTGGGCCCAGATCACCACAGCGCATCGCGTAGCCGGTACCAGCTCATCGCCGCCACCAGCAAGGGAGTACGCATGAGCCGTCCGCCAGGGAAGGGCAGATGCGGGATGCGCTCGAACACGTCCAGACGCTGGCTCTGACCGGTGATGGCCTCGGCGATGACATGACCGGCAAGGCCGGTGGCTGCCACGCCATGGCCGGATAAACCCTGCGCGAAATACACATTGGCCGCCAGCCGGCCCCAGTGCGGGGCGCGGTTGCGCGAGATGTCCACGTAGCCGCCCCACAGCGTTTCCAGTGGCACATCGCGCAACTGCGGGAACACGGTGTGCATGCGCTGTGTCATCAAGCGGTTCAAGCCGGGCGGCGGGCGCGAGGAATAACTGGCGCGCCCGCCGAACAGTAGCCGGTGGTCGGCGCTGAGCCGGTAATAGTCCAGCGCCCAGTTGGTATCGGCCACGGCCATGTCGTTGGCGATCAAAGCGCGTGCGCGAGCCTCGCCCAGCGGCGGCGTCGCGCCGACATAGGTGCCCACCGGCATGATGTGGCGCTCCAACGATGCAGAAATGCCGTGCAGCAAGGCATTTCCGGCGATCACGCCGAAGTCGGCGCTGACACTGCCTTGGGCGGTGTGCATCACCACGCGGTCGCCATGTTCCTGCCGTGTTACCGCCGAGCCTTCGTAGATGCGCACGCCGGCCGCCAGCGCCGCGCGTGCCAGGCCGAGCGCGTAGGCCAGTGGGTGCAGATGACCGCTCGCCGGGTCGAACATCGCGCCCAGATACAGCGGGCTATCCAGTACCTGCCGGGTGCGGGCGCGGTCCCACCATTCCAGCGGGTAGTCGTAGCGCTCGGCCATGCGCACGATGCCGTGCTGCAAGGCCTGCACCTGGCGCGGTTTCAACGGCACGTGGGCGTGGCCGTCGCGCCAGTCGCAGGCGATGGCATGACGCTCGATGCGCGCGCGCAGCAGGCGCATGCCGTCGCGTGAGAAGTCGAACAACAGCCGCGCATCGGCATTGCCGACCAGTGCTTCCAGCGTTTCCTGCTCGCAGCCGTAGCCCACGATGGCCTGGCCGCCGTTGCGCCCGGAGGCGCCCCAGCCGATGCGCCTGGCTTCCAGCACGATGACCTTGTAGCCGGCTTCTGCCAGGGCCAGGGCCGCCGTGAGGCCGGTGTAGCCGGCGCCGAGAATGCAGACATCGGCGCGTTCAACGCCTTGCAGGCGCGGCCGCTCCGGCAAGGCGGGCGTGCTGCGCGCGTACCAACTGTCGGGATAGCCGTTGCCCGGCGTGTCGGTGTCTGGCAGTGATGTGGCCGCGCCGGCCATCACACGGTCCGCAGATATCGGGCGTAATCCAGATCCGGCACCAGCGCCTGGTAGTCGAGCAATTCGCGTTGTTTCTGCTGGCCGAACACATGCTGGAACTGGCTGCCGAACTGCTCGCCGATGAAAGGGCTGGCGCCAAATGCATCGACTGCGCCTTGCCAGGTACGCGGCTCGAACACCGACTGTGCATAGGCATTGCCGGTGATTGGCGCAGTCGGCTCGGCGGGGTGCTGCAGGCCATCCAGCATGGCGGCGAGCACAGTAGCGGCGACCAGATACGGATTGGCGTCCGCGCCGGCGATGCGGTGTTCGATGCGGGTATTGCGGGCATCGCTATGCGGGATACGCAGCGCCACGGTGCGATTGTTGAAGCCCCAGCTCGCATCCAATGGCACGAAGGCATTGCTGACAAAACGCCGATAACTGTTGGCGTGCGGTGCGAACACCAGCAGCGAGGCATCCGCATGCCGCTGCAGCCCGGCGATGGCGTGGCGCAGGCTGTCGGCTGGCGCATCGGCGCTGCTGGCAAACACGTTGTGGCCATCGGCATCGAGCAGGCTCACGTGCAGATGCAAGCCGCTGCCGGCCTGGCCCGGGAACGGCTTGGCCATGAAGCTGGCGAGCTTGCCCTGCTGCTGTGCAATCGCCTTGATGGTGCGTTTGAGCAGCAGTGCCTCGTCGCAGGCGGCCACGGCGTCGGTGCGATGCTGCAGGTTGATTTCGAACTGCCCGGGTGCGTATTCGGCCACTGCGGTGTCGGCGGGGATGCCTTGTTGCCGGCAGGCGGCGGTGACTGCATCGGTGAAGTCGCGCTGGTCGTCCAGGTCCTGCAGCGAATACACCTGGGTGCTGTCGCTGCGCACGCCGGTGACCGGGTCGCGCGGGGTCTGCGGACGCCCCTGCGCATCGGCCACCGCGTCGAACAGATAGAACTCCAGTTCCACCGCGATCACCGGGGTCAGGCCCAGCGCGGCAAAGCCACGCAATACACGCTGCAGTACCGCGCGTGGTGCGACCTCGAACACGCTGCCGTCGGGGTTGTGCATCGCCAGCAGCAGCTGCGCCATCGGCTGCGGTGCCCACGGCACCGGGCGCAGCGAGCCTTCGATCGGCCGACAGATGCGGTCGGCATCGCCGATGGCGTAGCCCAGCCCGGTTTCTTCCACGGTATTGCCGGTGATGTCGGTGGCGATCAGCGACATCGGCAGGCACACGCCATCGCGATAGATCTTGCCAAGCGCCTCGCCTGTCACACGTTTGCCACGCAGCACGCCGTTGGTGTCGGGCAGCAGCAGGTCGACCGATTCGCAGCCATCGATGCGCGCCAGCGTGGCGGCATCGGCAGCAGGCAAGGACGCGACGAAGTTTTCGGAAGCCATGGGCACCACCTGCGAAGTCGCCGCCCAGCCTAGCAAAGCCTGCGTGAGCAGTCGCAACCGCAGTCGCGTTGCGCTTGGCAATGCGTGCGGCGGCGCGGTAAGTTCGGCTGCATCGCAAGTGCATTGCACCTGACGTTCAACGCTCTACACCGGGATGTCTGCATGGCTGTCGTTCCACTGGTCGGGTTGCCGACCGATCGCATCCAGCAAGGGCCGCATCCGTTTCTGGCCGCTGGCGAAAAATACATTCGCGCGGTGGTGGAGGCGGCGGGCGCGATGCCGGTGCTGCTGCCGAGCCTGCAGCCCACGCTGGAGGCAGGCGTGTGGCTGGATCGGTTGGATGGCCTGTTGCTCACTGGTGCGGTGAGCAATGTCGAGCCGCATCACTACAGCGACGAGCCCAGTTGGGAAGGCAACCTGCACGATCCCGCACGCGATGCCACCAGCCTTGGCCTGATCCCGCAGGCGATTACACGTGGCCTGCCGGTGCTGGCGATCTGCCGCGGCCTGCAGGAGGTCAACGTGGCGCTGGGCGGGCGCTTGCATCAACGCGTGCAGGAGGTGCCCGGCCTGGCCGATCATCGCGAAGACCGCAGCGCACCGCTGGACACGCAATACGGCCCGGCCCATCTGGTGCAGCTGCAACCCGGCGGCTGGTTGGCCGGCATGAGCGAGACCGCGCAGGTGTGGGTGAATTCGTTGCACGGGCAGGGTATTGCGAAGCTCGCCGATGGGCTGGTGGTCGAAGCCACTGCACCGGATGGCCTGATCGAAGCCTTTCGCGGCGCCGGGCCGGGCTTTTTGCTGGCGGTGCAATGGCATCCGGAGTGGCGTGTCACACAGCATCCGTTCTACCGTGCCATCTTCCAGGCCTTCGGCGAGGCCTGTCGTCAATACGCCGCTCAACGCGGTCAGTGAGGTTGCATGTCCATCCGCACACGTTCGCGCAAATCCACGCCCAAGCAGCCGGAGAGCGCGCTGCGCCGCTGGCTCAAGGAGCGCAACATCACCGAGGTGGAGTGCCTGGTGCCGGACATCACCGGCAACGCACGCGGCAAGATCATCCCCGCCGACAAGTTCTCGCACGACTACGGCACCCGCCTGCCGGAAGGCATCTTCGCCACCACCGTCACCGGCGACTTCCCGGACGATTATTACGAACTGACCTCGCCATCGGATTCGGACATGCACCTGCGCCCGGACGCCTCCACCGTGCGCATGGTGCCGTGGGCCGCCGACCCCACCGCGCAGGTCATCCACGATTGCTACACCAAAGATGGGCAGCCGCATGAGCTTGCGCCGCGCAACGTGTTGCGCCGCGTGCTGGACGCGTATGCCGAGGTGAAGCTGCAACCAATGGTGGCGCCGGAGCTGGAATTCTTTCTGGTGCAGAAGAACACCGACCCGGATTTTCCGTTGCTGCCACCGGCGGGGCGCTCGGGCCGCCCGGAAACCGCGCGGCAGTCGTATTCGATCGATGCGGTCAACGAGTTCGACCCGATCCTGGATCTGATGTACGACTACTGCGATGCGATGGAACTGGACGTGGATACCTTGATCCACGAATCCGGCGCGGCGCAGCTGGAGGTCAACTTCACCCATGCCGATGCGCTCTCGCGTGCCGATCAGGTCTTCATGTTCAAGCGCACCATGCGCGAGGCCGCGTTGCGGCATGGCGTGTACGCCACGTTTCTGGCCAAACCCATGGAAACCGAGCCGGGCAGTGCGATGCATATTCATCAGAGCCTGTTGCATACCGGCACTGGCAAGAATGTGTTCAGTGGCAAGCGCGAAGGTGGTTTCAGCGACACCTTCGCGCATTATCTGGGCGGCTTGCAGAAATACATTCCGATGGCGATGGGATTGCTGGCGCCCAACGTCAATTCCTACCGGCGGCTGATGTTCGGCGAGGTGTCGCCGAGCAATGTGCTGTGGGGGTTCGACAATCGCACCTGCGGGTTGCGCGTACCGATCGACACTCCGCAGAACATGCGTGTGGAAAGCCGCTTTGCCGGCTCCGATGCCAATCCGTATCTGGCGATGGCGGCGACCTTGGCGTGCGGGTTATTGGGCATCCGCGAGAAGCTGGAGCCGACTGCGCCGATAAGCAGCAACGGCAAGGAGCAGGGCTACGATCTGCCGCGCTCGCTGGGTGAAGCTCTAGACGGATTGGAGGGCTGCGAGGCATTGCAGGAGATGTTGGGTCGGCGGTTTGTGCGCGCCTATATCTCGGTGAAGCGGAAGGAATACGAGACGTTCTTTCGTGTCATCAGTTCGTGGGAGCGGGAGTTCTTGCTGTTGAATGTCTGAGGCGTTCGAGTCGCTTGGTGTGGCGCGCACGATTCCCTTCTCCCATCGGGAGAAGGTGCCCGAAGGGCGGATGAGGGTACGGCGTATAAGGATGCCTGATGCCTCGCGCGTTCGACATTGCGCACCGCCCCGTCCGCGCGTTTTCACGCCCTGTTCGGTGCGCGCCACTGAAAGCATCTTGTGCCCGGCCGATCGACCGTAGACTGCACGTACCCCGCAGCCGGAGTGCCCATGGATTCGCAAGCACTGAAGACCTTGCAGCAACTCGATGCCGCCCATCACCTGCACCCGTTCAACGACAACGCAGCATTGGCCGACAAGGGCACGCGCATCCTGACGCGCGGGCAGGGCGTGTATGTGTGGGATGCGGACGGCAACAAGTTGCTGGATGCGTTCGGCGGTTTGTGGTGCGTGAATGTGGGCTACGGGCGCAAGGAGCTCGCGCAGGCGGCGGCGCGGCAGATGGAGCAGTTGGCGTACTACAACAGCTTCTTTCAGTGCACCACCGAGCCCACCATCCATCTGGCCGCCAAGCTGGCCGAGCTCACGCCGGGCGATTTGAATCATGCGTTCTTCGCCAACTCCGGCTCGGAGGCCAACGACACCATCCTGCGGCTGGTGCGGCACTTCTGGGCGGTGCAGGGGCAGCCGGAAAAACGCATCTTCATCGGCCGCCACGACGGCTATCACGGCACCACCATGGCTGGCGCCAGCCTGGGTGGCATGAAAGGCATGCACAAGCAGGGCGGCTTGCCGATTCCCGATATCCACCACATCGCCCCGCCGTATCACTTCGGCGATGGCGGTGAGATGGATCCCGAAGAATACGGGCTGCTGGCAGCGCGCCGCTTGGAAGAAAAGATTCTGCAGCTCGGCCCCGAGAACGTGGCAGCCTTCATCGGCGAGCCGATCATGGGTGCGATCGGGGTCTACATCCCGCCGCGCAGTTACTGGCCGGAAATCGAGCGCATCTGCCGGCGCTACGATGTGCTGCTGGTCGCCGACGAAGTGATCTGCGGCTTCGGGCGTACCGGTGCCTGGTTCGGTGCGGATTACTTCGGCTTCCAGCCCGATGTGATGACGCTCGCCAAGGGCATCACCTCCGGCTATATCCCGTTGGCGGCAGCGATGTTCAACGATCGCGTGGCCGGTGTGCTCAAGACGCACGGCGGCGAGCTGGCGCATGGCGGCACCTATTCCGGGCATCCGGTGTGTGCGGCGGTGGCGTTGGAGAATCTGCGCCTGCTGCAGGACGAAGGCATCGTGGAGACCGCGCGCACGCAGATTGCACCGTATCTGGCACAGCGCTGGGCCGAGCTTGGCGAGCATCGCCTGGTGGGCGAGGCACGCATCGCCGGGCTGGTCGGCGCACTGGAACTGGTGCCGGACAAGCGCCAGCGCGGCACGTATTTCCCCGAGCGCGGGCGGGTGGGGGCGCTGTGCCGCGACTTCGCACCAAAGCGCGGGCTGATCCTGCGCGCCACCTATGACGCCATGCTGCTGTCGCCACCGTTGATCATCACCTGCGAGCAGGTCGATGAGCTGTTCGACAAGGCGTGGGCGGCGCTGGAAGACACCGCGCAGGCGCTGGGCAGATGAGTAGCCCGCATCGCGCGCGCGTCAGCCGGGTGCGGACAACGTGCAGAAGCCGCTATGGTCGAATGCTGCATGCCACCCCGTCCAATGGCCGCGCCCGCCAGGTGCAACGCACGGTCGTTTTCGATAGCCGCTGCAGGCCAGGGAAATAAGCTGGGCAAACAGAAACCCGATGCGTAGGCTGGAACGCTCACCGGCCACACCGCCGGCCCCGCCATGACCGCACTGCTTTGGAGATCCACATGACGTTGCGACTGCTCGCCCTGACGCTGTCCACTACCTTGTTGGCCGCCTGCGGTGGCGGTACTGCGCCAGGTAACGCCGACGCACGGGCCAAGGTGCTCAACGTCTACAACTACTCGGACTACATCGCCGAAGACACCATTCCCGCGTTCGAAAAGAGCAGCGGCATCAAGGTCACCTACGACGTGTTCGACAGCGACGAAATGGTGGAAGCCAAACTACTCGCCGGCGGCAGCGATTACGACGTGGTGGTGCCCACGCTGAGCTTCTTCGGCCGGCAGATCCAGGCCGGGGTGTTCCTGCCGCTGGACAAGAGCAAGATCCCCAACCTGGTCAATCTGGATCCGGACATCATGCGCCGCATCGCCGCGCAGGATCCGGGCAATGCCTTTGGCGTGCCGTACATGATCGGCACCACCGGCATCGGCTACAACGTGGACAAGCTCAAGGCCGTCTTCGGCAGCACCGAGGTCGCCAACAGCTGGGATCTGGTATTCAAGCCGGAAAATCTGTCGAAGTTGAAGGACTGCGGCATCACCATTCTCGACACGCCCTCGGACATGATTCCGATCGCGCTCAATTATCTGGGTCTGGATCCGCACAGCACGGTGCCGGCGGAGATCGAAAAAGCCGCCGCGCTGATCAAGACGATTCGCCCGTACGTGCAGAACTTCCACTCCAGCCAGTACGTGACTTCGCTGGCCAACGGCAATACCTGTCTTGCAGTGGGCTGGTCGGGCGACATCATCCAGGCGCGTGACCGCGCAGTGGAGGCCGGCAATACCGTCAAGGTGGCCTATTCGATCCCGAAGGAAGGCGCGCCGCAGTGGTTCGACATGCTGGCCATTCCCAAGGACGCCAAGCACCCCGACAACGCTTACGCCTTCATCAATTATCTGTTGAAGCCGGAGGTGGCCGCAGCCAACAGCAACTTCATCCACTACGCCAATCCGGTGCGCACCGCCACGCCGCTGGTGGATGCGGCGATCCGCAACGACTCCACCATCTACCCGCCGCCGGAGGTCACCGCCAAGATGTTTACCTACGCGATCAATCCGCCGGAAGTGGACCGTCTGTACACGCGGCTGTGGACCGAGATCAAGACCGGTCGTTGAGGCGTCGGTGGTTTGAAGGCGCGGCCGCGTAGCCAGGTCTTCATAAAGAACCAATCAGTCCAAGCGGCAGCTGACCAGGCTCGTCACGCAATCTGTACCGGGCGGTTCAAATAATTGTATGGTTGCGCCGCCTTCGCCGGACCGCTGATGCGGCACGTCGTTGCGCGCGCCTCGCCCACGACACAGGACGCCTGACTTTGAGCAACCACGATCACCAGTCCAACGACGGCCAGGCTTCGGCCCAGGATGCCCAAGGCAATGCTGCACACAATGAGCAGGAGCCGCCCAAGCCCTCGCCGTTGAAGAACCCCAAGGTGAAGTGGACGCTGATCGTGGTCGGCCTGCTGGTGGTGGTGCTGCTGGCGCTGTGGCTGGCCTACTACCTGATCAAGGGCCGCTACATGCATAGCACCAATAACGCCTATCTGCAGGCCGATTCGGTGGCGGTTGCGCCGCGCGTCAGCGGCTATGTGACCAAGGTGATGGTGGGCGACAACCAGATCGTGGAGGCCGGCCAGCCGCTGCTGCAGATCGACGACCGCACCTACCAGGCGACCTTGCAACAGGCCGAAGCCGCAATCGCCGCGCGCCAGGCCGATATCGCTGCGGCAACCGCCAATGTGTCCGGGCAGGAGTCGTCGCTGGTGCAGGCGCGTAGCCAGGTGACCTCGGCGGCGGCAAGCCTGAAATTCGCCCAGGCCGAAGTGAAGCGCTTCGCCCCGTTGGCCGCCTCCGGTGCAGACACCCACGAACATCAGGAAAGCCTGCAGCACGAACTGGCCCGCGCACGTGCCCAGTACGACGCGGCGCAGGCACAGGCCAAGGGCGCGCAGAGCCAGATCCTGGCCAGCAACGCACAGCTGGAACAGGCGCAGGCCGGCGTGAAGCAGGCCACCGCCGATGCCGACCAGGCCCGCGTGGCGGTGGAAGACACCCTCCTCACCAGCCGCATCCGTGGCCGGGTCGGCGACAAGACCGTGCAGGTGGGCCAGTTCCTCGGCGCCGGTACTCGCACCATGACGATCGTGCCGCAGCAATCGCTGTATTTGGTCGCCAACTTCAAGGAAACCCAGGTCGGCCTGATGCGTCCGGGCCAGCCGGCCGAGATCGAGGTCGATGCGCTGTCGGGCGTGAAGCTGCACGGCAAGATCGAAAGCCTCTCGCCGGGCACCGGTTCGCAATTCGCATTGCTGCCGCCGGAGAACGCCACCGGCAACTTCACCAAGGTGGTGCAGCGCATTCCGGTGCGGATCCGCGTGCTGGCCGGTGACGAGGCGCGCAAGGTGCTGGTGCCGGGCATGTCGGTCGAAGTCACCGTGGATACGCGCTCGGCCAAGGATGCCAAGCAACGGGCCGAGGAGGAATCCGATCGCGTGCAGGCGCAGGAGCGCGCGCGATGAGTGCAGCCGCAGCCACCGGCCCGCGTGCCGGCGGCAGCGCCCAACGCGAGAAGGCCGAACCGGGCGCGTGGCTGGCGGTACTGGCCGGCACCATCGGCTCGTTCATGGCGACGCTGGATATCTCCATCGTCAACGCGGCGCTGCCCACCATCCAGGGCGAAGTCGGCGCCAGCGGCACCGAAGGCACCTGGATTTCCACCGCGTATCTGGTGGCCGAGATCATCATGATCCCGCTCACAGGCTGGTTCGTCCGCACGCTGGGCCTGCGCAACTTCCTGCTGATCTGCGCGGTGATGTTCACTGCGTTCTCGGTGGTGTGCGGTTTGTCGACCTCGTTGACGATGATGATCATCGGCCGCGTCGGGCAGGGCCTGGCCGGCGGTGCGTTGATTCCCACCGCGCTGACCATCGTCGCCACGCGTCTGCCGCCGAGCCAGCAGACCATGGGCACCGCCTTGTTCGGCATGACCGTGATCATGGGCCCGGTGATCGGCCCGCTGCTGGGCGGCTGGCTCACCGAAAACGTCAGCTGGCACTACGCGTTCTTCATCAACGTGCCGATCTGCGTGGGCCTGGTGGCCTTGTTGCTGCTCGGGTTGAAGCATGAAAAAGGCGATTGGGCGGGCCTGCTCGATGCCGACTGGTTGGGCATCTACGGCCTCACCGCCGGCCTGGGCGGGCTCACCGTGGTGCTGGAAGAAGGCCAGCGCGAGCGCTGGTTCGAATCCAGCGAGATCAACATGCTGAGCCTGATCTCCCTGAGCGGATTCATCGCCTTGGTGATCACCCAGTTCCGCCGCCGGCCGCCAGTGATCCACTTGTCGTTGTTGCTGCATCGCAGCTTCGGCGCGGTGTTCGTCATGATCATGGCGGTGGGCATGATCCTGTTCGGTGTCATGTACATGATTCCGCAGTTTCTGGCGGTGATCTCCGGCTACAACACCGAGCAGGCCGGTTACGTGCTGCTGCTGTCCGGTCTGCCGACCGTGCTGCTGATGCCGATGATGCCCAAGCTGCTGGAAGTGGTGGATGTGCGCATTCTGGTGATCGCCGGGCTGATCTGTTTTGCCGCGGCCTGTTTCGTCAATCTGTCGCTGACTGCCGACACCGTGGGCATGCATTTTGTCGCCGGCCAGTTGCTGCAGGGCTGCGGGTTGGCGCTGGCGATGATGTCGTTGAATCAGGCCGCGATTTCGTCGGTGCCGCCCGAGCTGGCCGGCGATGCATCGGGCTTATTCAACGCCGGCCGCAACCTGGGCGGCTCGGTGGGCCTGGCGCTGATCTCCACGTTTCAGGAGCGCCGCATGACCTTCCATACCGAAACCATCGGCAGCGCGATCACCGCCAACGCCTCGCGCGCGCAGGAGTTCCTGTCAGGTCTGGGCGCGCAGATGCAGGGCAGCGCCGGTGCGGAGGCCGCGATCCGCTCGATCGCGCAGCTGGCGCGCCTGGTGCAGCAGCAGGCGCTGGTGATGACCTATAGCGATCTGTTCTGGATCTTCGGCGTGATCGTGGTCTGCACGATTCCGCTGGCCTTTTTGCTCAAGCCGTTACCCAAGGGGGCGCACCTTGCAATGCACTGATTCCATGCGCCTGATCCGCATGCCGCTGGCAGCCGCGCTGAGCGCGGTGCTGCTCGGCGGCTGCATGCTCGGCCCCAACTACACCAAGGCGCCGGTCGTGGCCGATGCGGCCATGCAGGCGCCGGCATTGCATCGCGCCAGTGGCGCCGAGGTGGTCGCCGCTGCGCCGTTGAATCACTGGTGGGAGGAGCTGCACGATCCGATGCTCACCCAACTGGTCACCCAGGCGTTGGCCGACAGCCCCAATCTGCGTGCTGCGCAGGCGCGGCTGTTGGCTAACCGCGCACTGGCACGCCAGCGTCGCGCCGAGCGTCTGCCCAAGCTCAATGCCAGCGCGTTGTACGCGTATGCCGAGCCGCCGCAGACCATCGTCGATACGCTCGGCAACTTGCAGAATGGCCAGAACAGCCAGCCGCCGGCCGCAGGCAGCGAAGAGGCGAGCCTGGACAAGACCCAGATCTACAGCGTCGGCTTCGATGCCAGCTGGGAGCTGGATCTGTTCGGCCGCCGCCGTCGCGCCGCCGAAGGTGCGCTGGCACAGGCGCAAGCCTCCGAAGCCGAGCTGGCCGATGCGCAGGTGCAGCTGGCTGCCGAAGTCGGGCAGGTCTATCTCAACTACCGCGGGCTGCAGGCGCGTCTGGCCATTGCCGACGCCAACCTCGACAAGATCGGGCAGACGCTGCGGCTGACCCAGCAGCGCCGCGAACAAGGCGCTGCTTCGGATCTGCAGGTCGAGCAGATCGCCACGCAAGTGCAGCAGCAACAGGCGCAACGCCTGCCGCTGGACATGCAATCGCAGGAGGCATTGGACCAGCTGGCGTTGATGGTCGGGCGCGAGCCCGGTGCACTGGATACGCAATTGAGCACAGCGCAGCCGTTGCCGATGTTGCCCACCCAGGTGCGTGTGGACGATGCCGGTGCGTTGATCCGTCGCCGCCCCGACGTGCGCAAGGCCGAACGCGAGCTGGCCGCCTCCAGCGCGCAGATCGGCGAGGCATTGAACGGCTATTTCCCGCAGGTGACCTTGCTGGGCGGGCTGAGCTGGGTGGCCGGTTCGCCGGGAGATTTCAATTCCGATGCGTTGACCACGTTGGCGGTGCCGATGTTGCGCTGGTCGATCTTCGATTTCGGCCGCACCAAGGCCCAGGTGGCGCAGGCGCGTGCCGGCAATGCCGGCCGCGAGGCCGCGTACGAGGGTGCCGTGCTGGGTGCGTTGCAGGATGCCAATTCCGCGTTGGCGCGCTTCGGCTCGGCGCGCAAGCAACTGGTGGTGGCGCGGCAGGCCGAAGCCTCGGCCACGCGCTCGGCCGGGCTGATGCAGCAGCGGCGCGATGCCGGCGCCACTTCGTCGATCGACCTGCTCGACGTGCAACGCCAGCAACTATCCGCGCAGGACGCCGCCGCGCAGGCGCAGGTGCAGTTGCTGGTGAACTACGTCGCCTTACAGAAAAGCCTGGGGTTGGGTTGGAGCGAGCCGGCGCAGGAGGCGCGCTGATCGATTTCTGATGCGGCGGGCGCAAGCGCTGCAGCCGCGTGCGGGTTTTGCCATGATGCGGTGAGTGGTCGCTGTGGCGGCACTCGCGCCTTCGCAATCGAGAGGTTTCATGGCACTGACCCAGCAGCTCTCCACCGGCGACACCGCGTATCTGAGCATCAGCGAGGTCCGCAAGGAGTTCGACGGCTTCGTCGCGGTCGACGATGTCAGTCTGCAGATCCGCAAGGGCGAGATCTTCGCGCTGCTGGGCGGCTCGGGCAGCGGCAAGTCCACCTTGCTGCGCTGCCTGGCCGGTTTCGAACGGCCGACCAAGGGGCGCATCGTGCTCGATGGCCAGCCCATCGACGCGTTGCCGCCGTACGAGCGCCCGATCAACATGATGTTCCAGTCGTATGCGCTGTTTCCGCACATGAGCGTGGAGCAGAACATCGCATTCGGATTGAAGCAGGAAGCCTTGTCCAAATCCGCCATCGCCGCGCGTGTCGGCGAGATGCTGGAGCTGGTGCAGCTCGGCAGCTTGGCCAAGCGCAAGCCGCATCAATTATCCGGCGGGCAGCAGCAACGCGTGGCGTTGGCGCGCTCGCTGGCCAAGCGGCCCAAGCTGCTGTTGCTGGACGAACCGATGGGCGCGCTGGACAAGAAGCTGCGCTCGCAGATGCAGCTGGAGCTGGTCAATATCATCGAAACCTCCGGCGTCACCTGCGTCATGGTCACCCACGATCAGGAAGAGGCCATGACCATGGCCACCCGCATCGCGCTGATGGACAAGGGCTGGATCCAGCAGGTCGGCACCCCCGACGAGATCTACGAACAACCGGCCAACCGTTTCGCTGCCGAATTCATCGGCTCGGTCAATCTGATCGACGCGGTCATCGTCGAAGACGAGCCGGATTACGTCGGTTTGAAAACCTCCGCGTTCGACGCCTGCATCCGCATCGGGCATGGCATCACCGGGTTCGCAGGGCAGTCGGTCGCGTTTGCGCTGCGTCCGGAAAAACTCGCCATCGGCAAGGACGAACCCGCGCAGGCCTGCAACAAGGCGCAGGGCGTGATCGAAGACATTGCCTATTTCGGCAGCCATTCGGTGTATCACGTGCGCTTGCCGAGCGGCTTCAAGTTGATGGCCCATTTCGCCAACCGCCAGCGTTGGGCCAGCGAAGCGCTGACCTGGGGCGACGCGGTGTGGGTGGGGTGGGGCGAGGACGATGGCGTGGTGCTGAGCGCATGAGAGCGGCTAGCAAAACTACTGCGCAGCCGCCAGGCGCGCGCGGCCGGTGCTCGGAATCCTCATGTACCACTCGTACACTGCGGTCCCTCCGCGCCGTCCGCGCCCCCCTGGCGACTGCTCGCTACGTTTTGCTAGCCACTCTTCGCCATGCACTGCCGGGCGCACGCTGGGGCGTGATCGCCGCACCGTATCTGTGGCTGCTGCTGTTCTTCGCGATTCCGTTCCTGATCGTGCTGAAGATCTCCTTCGCCGAGCACGCCACCGCAATGCCGCCGTACACGCCGCTGTTCGCCGTGGCTGCCGATGGCGCGGTGAGTATCAAGCTGCATCTGGGCAACTATCTGGCCTTGTTGCGCGACAGCCAGTACGTGGCGGCGTATGCGAGTTCGATCAAGATCGCAGCGATCTCCACTGCGCTTGCGTTGCTGATCGGCTACCCGATGGCCTACGTGATCGCGCGCCTGCCGCTGGCCACGCGCAACGTGGCGATGATGCTGGTGGTGCTGCCGTCGTGGACCTCGTTCCTGATCCGCGTGTACGCCTGGATCGGTATCCTCGACAGCAACGGATTGCTCAATCAGGCGCTGCTGGCACTGGGCGTGATCCGGCAGCCGTTGCACCTGCTGTACACCCCGATCGCCGCCTATATCGGCATCGTCTACTGCTATCTGCCCTTTATGGTATTGCCGCTGTACGCCAATCTGGTCAAGCACGATCAGCGTTTGCTTGAGGCGGCCTACGATCTGGGCGCGCGGCCGTGGCAGGCGTTTGTGCGCATCACCTTGCCGCTCTCGCGCAACGGCATCGTGGCCGGCTGCATGCTGGTGATGATTCCGGCAGTGGGCGAATTCGTCATTCCGGAAATGCTGGGCGGCCCCAACACCTTGATGATCGGCCGCGTGCTGTGGGGCGAGTTCTTCAACAATCGCGACTGGCCAGTGGCCGCTGCGGTGGCCACGGTGATGTTGTTGCTGCTGCTGGTGCCGATCGTGATTTTCCACCGTTATCAACAGCGCGAGCTGGAAGGGCGGCTCACATGATGCGCGCCTCTCGCAGCGGACGCGTGCTTGGCGGCAGCGTGCTCGCGCTGGGTTTCGGCTTTTTGTATCTGCCCATCCTGTTGCTGATGGTGTACTCGTTCAACGCCTCGCGCCTGGCCACCGTGTGGGGCGGTTTTTCCACGCGCTGGTATGGCGAATTGCTGCGCGACCGGCAGTTGCTGGACGCGGCCTGGGTCAGCCTGGAAGTGGCATTCTGGACCGCGTGTGCATCGACAGTGCTGGGCACCATGGCCGCGATGGCGATGGTGCGCATGCGGCGTTTTCCCGGCAAAACCTTGTTCGGTGCCTTGATCACTGCGCCCTTGGTGATGCCGGAAGTGATCATCGGCCTGTCGATCCTGCTGTTGCTGGTGTCGATGGGCGGGGTGCTCGGTATCGCGCCGCGCGGGGCGGTCGCGATCTGGGTGGCGCATGTCACCTTTACCGTCTCGTTCGTCACGGTGGTGATTTCCTCGCGGCTGCAGGAGCTGGATCGTTCGCTGGAAGAAGCCGCGATGGATCTCGGTGCGACACCGCTGAAGGTGTTCTTCCTGATCACCTTGCCGATCATCGCGCCCGCATTGGCCTCGGGCTGGCTGCTCGCCTTTACGCTATCGCTGGACGATGTGGTGATCGCCAGTTTTCTGGCCGGCCCCAATTCCACCACGCTGCCGATCAAGGTATTCGCCTCGGTGCGGCTGGGCATCAGCCCCAAGATCAATGCGCTCGCGACGGTGATGGTGTTGGCGGTGTCGATCGCCGCGGTGATCGGTTGGTGGCTGTTGGCACGCAGCGAAAAACGTCGCCAGCGCGATGCGCAATTGGCTTTGCAATCCGCTCTCTGAGCGCGTGCCGATATTGGAGCGGTAGCAGGCAGCGCTTACATCGACGTGGACTGCACCGCTCGGAACTGCGGTGCACGCAGGGTACATGTGGGTGACGGGCGTCAGCCTTGCTGTTGCGCTGTTGTTTCGTTGGCCGCGCTTACTTGGCTGGAGGCGTGTAGCCGCTATCCCATGGCTGCGGTTTGGTCAAAAAGCACTGGTACTCGGCGCTGATCTTGTAGCCCTGCTGCTCGGTTCTGGGCTGCTCGGCGGGCCGATCATCGCGGTTGCTTTTGCCATCGCGCTTATTGTCTTTGCGTTCCTGCTTGCTCGGATAGATCGTGACCATGTTCGGCAAGGAACTGGCGGTCACGAACTGGCGGATGGCAGTGTCCGAGCAGGCCCGCAGTGCCTCCTCCTCGCATGGCTGGGCAGGGTTGGGCAGGTTGTTGGTGCAAGTCACGGTCACGAATCCGTTCGCGCTGGGGCGTGGCCCGCGCATCACGTCCTGGATGAACGCGCAACCGGGCAGGGATGCGCTTACGACGATCGCCAACGCAGTGCAAAAGAACAAACGCATCGAGGTTCTTCCGTGAGATATCGATTCTGATCAGAGCCGGAATGCTAGAGCATTTCTGGCCCTGTCATGCCATTGCGCAAAGTGAAGTTGGGCCACTGGCGGCAGTCTGTTTCGGGCAGGCGCTTCCGGGCGGTCACGTTGGTCGTCGCAAGCGCCAAGTGATCGCGCTGCGGCATTCCGTCGCGGTGCCGGCAAACACAGCGTTGCAGCGATTTCAGATGGTTGTGACGCGGCTGCAACTTCCAGGCGACTAGCATGGCCGCCTTGCTACAGGAGACCGTCATGTCCTACGACACCGTCAACCCGGCCAATGGCCAGGTCGAGCACACTCAGCAAACCCTGGATGCCGCCGCCATCGAAGCGCGTCTGGCCGCTGCCGCCAAGGCGTTTCCCACCTGGGCGGCGCTGCCGTTGGCAGAGCGTGGCGCCTTGCTGCGCCGCGTCGGTGAAGAGCTGAGCAAACGGCGCGACGATCTGCAGCGCATCATGACTGCCGAGATGGGCAAGTTGCGCCATGAAGCGCTGGCCGAGGTCGACAAGTGCGCGCAGGGTTGCGCGTACTACGCAGATCACGCGGCCGAGTATCTGGCACCGCGCGACATTCCGACCGAAGCGCAATCCAGCTACGTACGTTACGAGCCGTTGGGCTGCGTCTTTGCGGTGATGCCATGGAATTTCCCGTTGTGGCAGGCGTTTCGCTTTCTCGCACCGGGCCTGATGGCCGGCAACGTCGCGTTGCTCAAGCACGCCAGCAATGTGCCGCGTTGCGCCGATGCGATGAAAGAAGTGCTCGATGCTGCTGGTATTCCGCCGGGCGTGTTCGATGTGCTGCATATCGACAACGACCAGGCGGCTGACGTGTTGCGCGACGATCGCATCGCCGCAGTGACGCTCACCGGCAGCGAGCGTGCGGGCCGGTCGCTGGCCGCAAACGCGGGCGACCAGTTGAAGAAGTGCGTGATGGAACTCGGCGGCAGCGATGCCTTCGTGGTGCTGGAAGACGCCGATCTGGAGCACACCGTCACGTCTGCCGTGCAGTCGCGTTTCGACAACAGCGGGCAGACCTGCATCGCCGCCAAGCGCTTCATCGTGGTGGATGCGATTGCCGATCAGTTCATCGAACGCTTTGTCGCTGCCGCGTCCAAGCGCGTGCTCGGCGACCCGCAGCAGGAAACCACCACGCTCGCGCCGATGGCACGCGCCGACCTGCGCGACGAGTTACACAAGCAGGTGCAGGCCAGCGTGGAGAAGGGCGCAAAGGTGCTGCTCGGTGGCGAGCCTGTGGCTGGCTCGCATGCAGGCTATCCCGCCACCATTCTCGACCGTGTTGCCCCGGGCATGCCGGCTTACGAGGAAGAGTTGTTCGGCCCGGTCGCCTCGGTGATCCGCGTGGCCGACGAAGCAGAAGCGGTGCGTGTGGCCAACGACACCACCTTCGGACTGGGCGGCAGCGTGTGGACGGCAGATGCCAAACGTGGCGAGCGCGTGGCGCAGCAGTTGCAATGCGGTGCGGCGTTCGTCAATTCGGTGGTCAAGAGTGATGTGCGTTTGCCATTCGGTGGGATCAAGCGCTCCGGTTTCGGGCGCGAGCTTGCCGAGCATGGCATTCATGAGTTCATGAATATCAAGACGATCTATGTGGCTTGATTGCTGGGATTGGTGAGTCGGGATTGGGGATTCGCACAATCCCGGATCGCACAATCAGGATTTGTACAAGCGATGCACTTCCCTTCTCCCGTCGGGAGAAGGTGCCCGAAGGGCGGATGAGGGTACGGGTTACACGCGGTCAACGATGCGGCTCTAACCAATCCCGAATCCCAACTCCCCAATCCCGGCCGCAAAGCGGCCTCACAGCCACCGCGCGCGCTTGAACAGGCGATAAAGCACCAGGCACGAGCCAACTACACCGGCTACCAGCAGCGGGTACGCGTAGCGTTTGTCCAGCTCGGGCATGTGGGTGAAGTTCATGCCGTACCAACTGGTGATCAGCGTAGGGGCGGCCAGCAATGCGGCCCATGCGCCTAAGCGTTTGACCGTCTCGCCCTGGGCCAGGGTCACCATCGACAGGTTCACGCTCAGCGCGGTGCCCAGCATTTCGCGCAAGGTGTCGATGGCGTCGTTGATGCGCACGGCGTGATCGAGCACGTCGCGCAGGTAGATGCCGACTTCTTCGTGGATCAGCGAGCCCGGGTTGCGCTTCAGGTGCGAGAGCACGTCCTGCAGCGGCGCCACCACCAGCCGCATCTTGTTGAGTTCGCGCTTGAGTTCGTACAGGCGCACCACGGTCTCGCGCTTGTAGTTGTCGGCGAAGATGTCTTTTTCCAGGCCTTCCAGCGTGTCGCGGAACTCATCCATGATCGGCAGATAATTGTCGACCACGAAGTCGAGCACGCCGTACAGGCAGAACGAGGCGCCCATGCGCAGCATCGCCGGTTCGCGTTCGACCCGGTGCCGCACCGGCGTATACGACAGCGAGGCACCATGCCGAACGGTCAACAAGAAGCGTGTGCCGAGAAACGCGTGCGTCTCGCCATAGCGGATGCGCTCGTTGACCAGCTGGGCAGTATTGACCACGACGAACAGCGAATTGCCGTAGCTCTCGGCCTTGGGCCGTTGGTGCGCCTTGAGCGCATCTTCGATGGCCAGATCGTGCAGGCCGAACTCGTCCTGCAGCTTGTGCAGCACCGATTCCTGCGGCTCGTACAGACCGACCCAGACAAAGCCATCCGGGCGCTGCAGCACGTCGCTGATCTGCTCCAAGCTGATGTCGTGGCGTTCGGCATCGCCGTCGTAATACGCGCAGGTGATGACGCAGGACGGGTTGTCCGGATGGCGGCCGTGATGGTTCATGGGCGCATCCTGGATCAGCGCGTGCGGATGGACAAGTCACGCCGCCGCAAGGCGATCGCGAGCGCTGCGTGGATCGGCAACAGCAGCAGTACCCATTGCAGATTGTCCTGCGCCTGGAACGACAACCAATGAATCAGCAGGGCCACCAATGCGGCGGCGGCAACCACCCAGCGCAGCACATCGAACCAGCGTCCGGGCCGGCGCCCGCGCAGCACTGCGATGCCGCCGATCAGCAACAGCGCGCACAGCGGGTTGACCAATAACAGGTTGCGGTTGGCCCAGGCCGATTGATGCGCCGTGAAGCCCCACAGATACACCAGCAGGCCGCCGCCGATCGCGCACAGCAGCCAGTACGGCAGCGCAAGTGCGGCCAACAGGCGTTGTCGGCGGCCCAGCGCCAACACGCCGGCAGCGACGATCAGCCCGGTCAGCAGCCACGGCCACCAATGCTGTTGCTGTTCGTCCGGCTCCGGTGCGATGCGATGCGGCAGCAAGACCTGGGTGGATTGCACCAACGGGCGGCCGGCGCTGTTGTGCACCTGGGTCAGGCTGTCGGCAAGGCGCATCGGTACGAAGGCTTCTTCCCAGCGCGATAGCGGGCGATCTGCGTACGGCCCCAGGCCCAGGTCGAAACCCAGCCACATCCACGGGGCAGGGGAAGCCAGCCGCACCGCTTCGCTGCGGAAGGTGTTGCCGCGCGAACGACCGGCCAGCTGCGATTTCAGCGCGCCGCCCATCGCTCTATCCAGCGTGTCGCGGACCATCGTGGCGCAGTTGGCCACGAAATAATCGTAGTGATAGCGCGCGTTTTCGGGCTGGCTGCGCACGGCCAGCCCGTCGGCCAGTGCGCGCGCCTGTTCGGGCGGCAGATCCAGCCACTGGATGCTGACCCCGCGGCCGACGTTACGGTACTGCGACAGATCTTCCTCCAGCGGCAATGCCACCAGGTAATACATCATCTCGCCGCGGGTAAAGCGCGGCACGAAGTCCGGCTCGCTCGGGTCGAAAAAGCCGAAGTTGTACGAGGTGGCCTGCTGCGTGATCGGGTCCACGACCACGATGGCATCGTGGCCGAAGCGTTCGAAAAACACTTCGCCGGGCTGCATGGTGACCACGCCAACGCGCGGTGCCGGCCCGGTCGTTTCGACTGGCGCCTGAGCGACTGCCACCGGTGCGATCAGCAACGCCAACAACGCCAGGATGCAGAACGCAGCCCATCGCCGAACGCTGCCGCGGCTCAACGCTGCAGCGGAAATGCCATGCAACGGGTTCAAGCGTCGTCCTGCGGGTCGGGCGGCAATATGGTGACGTGGAAGGCGTGCACGCGCCGCGCATCGGCTTTGGCCACGCGGAATGCAAAGCGCCCCAGGGTCAGCTCTTCACCGGTTTCCGGCAGATGCCCGATTGCATCGGTGACCAGGCCACCGACGGTGTCGTACTCGTCGTCGGGAAAGTCGGCGCCGAAGCGTTCGTTGAAGTCTTCGATTGGCGTCAGCGCATCGACCACGTAACGGCCGTCGGCCTGGATCGCGATCAGCGAATTCTCTTCTTCGGCATCGTCGTGCTCGTCGTCGATCTGGCCGACGATCTGCTCCAGCACGTCTTCGATGGTGACCAGCCCGGCGACGCCGCCGTACTCGTCCACCACGATCGCCATGTGGTTGCGCGACAGGCGGAATTCCTTGAGCAGCACGTTGAGCTTCTTCGACTCCGGGATCAGCACCGCCGGGCGTAGCAGCTCGCGTACGTTGCCAGGGCCGTTGTCGGCGACCACGCCGCGCAACAAATCCTTGGCCAGCAGGATGCCGAGCACTTCGTCCTTGTTCTCGCCGTGCACCGGGAAGCGCGAATGGCCGGATTCGACCACTTGCTGCATCAGGTCGAGAAAGCGCGCCTCTACGGGGAGCGAGACCATTTGCGAGCGCGAAATCATCACGTCGCCCACGGTGAGCTCGGACACGGAGATCGCGCCTTCCATCATGCGTAAGGTGTCTGCGGCGATGAGACCGTCTTGCTCGGCGGTCCGCAGCAGCGCGACCAGTTCGTCGCGGGTGTGGGGTTCGCCAGAGAAGGCAGCGCTCAGGCGCTCGAGCCAGCTACGGCGTTTTTCGGGTGTTTCTTGGGATTGGCTACTGTCGTCTTCGGACATCGTGACGGGGGACGGCACCCGGCAAACCAGGCGATAGCGGTCAGTCTAACAGGAAGCCGCTAAGGCGCTGTGGACAGGGCGCAGGGGCGCCCGCTGTCAGGGTAGATCCAGGCTGTAACCGCAGCCGACCACGGTCTTGCCGGGGTGCGATTTCACGTTGGAGACGCTGAGCACCACCGATTCGATCATCGCCTCGCCGGTCTTCGGATTGGTGGTGTCTTCGCTGACCAGCTCGCGGCCGTACATGATCTTGTCGGCGTTATCCACACCCAGTTCCAGGTTCAACTGTTTGGCCAGCGGGCGTGGGTCGGGCAGGTCCAGCAACGCCATGATGCTGGCGCCGGAAAACGCGATGTGGGTGGTGCTGTGGCCGAACACGCTGATCGGCGTGTTGAGCGTGTATTCGGTCATGAACAGGTTGGCCTGCTCCAGCGGCGTCCAGCCCAGCGCGACCGCTTTGAGCGGGTCGGCCAGTACCGGCGCCAACGCGTTGAAGTCGCCGATACGTTGGCGGCATTCGATCAACGCGGACAGGTCGGGCCGCACCGGCGCGGCCTGGGCCCAGGCGGTGGAGGAGGTCAGCAACAGCAAAACAGCTGCGACGCTGGCACGCATCAAAGTTCCCCCGCGTACGGGTCGTCGATGCCGAGATCGGCCAGGATCTCGCGTTCGAGTTGTTCCATCGCATCGGCCTCCTTGTCGTCTTCGTGGTCCCAGCCGAGCAGATGCAAGGTGCCATGCACGGTCAGATGCGCGTAATGCGAGGCCAGCGATTTGCCTTGTTCGGCCGCCTCGCGTGCCACCACCGGCGCGCAGATCACCAGATCGCCCAGCAGCGGCATCTTGACGCCCTTGGGCAGGCCTTCGGGCAACTCGGCCGGGAAGCTCAGCACATTGGTGGCGTAATCCTTGCCGCGGTAATGATGGTTGAGCGAGCAGCCTTCCTTCTCATCGACAATGCGCACCGCCAGATCGGCCTCGCGGATGCGTCCCTTCAGCGCGGCAGCCACCCACTTGCGAAAACTCACCGCCGAGGGCAAACCGGCGCGCGGCAGCGCGTAACTGACAGCGACGTCGAGACGGACAGGTCCACGGGTCATGGCGAGAGTTTCCTGGGCAAGAGGGATTCAGTGGGAGCAGGTGATCGGCGACTTCACTGCGGGCCCACCGGCAACGCCGTCACTCGCACGAGCGAGCGGGCCACGGCTGCAGCCACGATTGTAATCCCGGACATTCACGGTTGAAACGACGCCGGATTGTCGCGGTCTGCGGCCCCCGCGAACGACCTGCCTGCCGGCACAGGGCCGGCACGGTGCTGCATCACTCCGTCTCGCTCGGTTGGCAGCGTCCTGCTGATCGCGGCGTTCATAGGCAGTGACAATGCGCTGCACCAGCGGGTGGCGCACCACGTCGCGTGCTTCGAAAAAGGTGAAGCTGGCGCCGTCCACATCGCGCAGCACTTCCACCGCGTCGCGCAGGCCGGATTTGACGTGTTTGGGCAGGTCGATCTGGGTCAGGTCGCCGGTGATCACTGCCGTGGAGCCGAAGCCCAGACGGGTCAGGAACATCTTCATCTGCTCGATGGTGGTGTTCTGCGCTTCGTCGAGAATCACGTAGGCATCGTTGAGCGTGCGGCCGCGCATATACGCCAGCGGCGCGATCTCGATGACGTTGCGCTCGAGCAGCTTGACCACTTTTTCCACGCCCAGCATTTCGTATAGCGCGTCGTACAGCGGGCGCAGATACGGGTCTACCTTCTGGCTCAGATCGCCCGGTAGAAAGCCCAGTTTTTCGCCGGCTTCCACCGCTGGGCGCACCAGTATCAAGCGCTGCACGCGCGATTCGTTGAGCGCTTCCACAGCGCAGGCGACCGCCAGGAAGGTCTTGCCGGTACCGGCCGGGCCGATGCCGAAGTTGATGTCGTGGGTGGCGATCGCATGCAGGTACTTGGCCTGATTGGCGCCGCGTCCACGCACAGTGCCGCGCTTGACCTTGATCGCCACGTCCTGGGCTTCGTAGGAACGCTCGACCACGTGTTCGACGTTGGCATCGTTCAGGCGCAGATGGATCGCGTGGTTGTCGAAAACGGTGGAGGCGGCCTCTTCGTACAGCGCGATCAGCAGCGTCTGCGCGGCGGTGATGGCCGGCTCCGGGCCGGTGACACGGAAGATGTTGCCGCGGTTGGCGATCTCCACGCCGAGCTTGAGTTCGATCTGGCGCAAGTGCGCGTCGAACGGGCCAGCCAGATTGGCCAGGCGCTCGGTGTCGTCGGGTTCCAGGGTGAAGTCGCGGTGTACAGGTGAGTTCATGGTCGGCTCGGACAGCGCATGCGTGCGGCGTCGGTAGGGCGGGACGAAAAGGGTAGCGCGCAGCGTGTGATCCCACCAACACGCCCGGCGGCACGGCGGCGTGGCCATGCGCGTGCCCGCCGGCGCGTTCGAGTTCTCCACAAGCGCTGTGGAGTCACGCATCCACAACCTGTGGATAGAATTGGTGACGCTTACTGGCGTAAGGCCTGGCAGGATGGTGGCGAAAAAATCACCAGTGCGCACGCGCTTGTCCACAACCGATGTGGATCGAATTCGGTAAAGCCTGTGGGTAAGTGTGGCCAGGCCTTGCGTAGCAAGGCGTTGTGGATGGGTGGCGAATTTTTCGCCACCAGTGCGCGCAGCGAGCGACGCGATGGATCATGTCGATGCTTGTCGTTGTCTGCGACTGCAAAGAGACAGCTCAGGTGAGCCACCAGTACGCGACTGGCGCAGGTTGTATGGATCGCCGGCAGCGCGTGATGCACGCGATGCCTTCAACATGGCGCCGAGCAATCCGGCGCCTGCGCTGCATCAGCGTGCGCTTTCATCCAGGTGGATGCGACCACGCAGCGAATTGCTCATCGCCTCGGTGATCAGCACATCGACAAATTGCCCGATCAAGCGCGCATTACCGGGGAAATTCACCGGGCGCATGTTCTCGCTCTTGCCGGTCAACTCATTCGGATCGCGCCGCGAGGGGCCTTCCACCAACACCCGCTGCACGCTACCGACCATGGACTGCGAAATACTGGTGGCATGCGCATTGATCTGCGCCTGCAGGCGTGCCAGACGCGCCTGTTTGACGGCGTCGGGCGTGTCGTCCTGCAGATCCGAGGCCGGCGTTCCAGGACGACGCGAATAGATGAAGGAAAAGCTCTGATCGAAGCCGACATCCTCGATCAACTTCATGGTCTTTTCGAAATCCGCTTCGGTCTCGCCGGGGAAGCCGACGATGAAGTCCGAGCTGATCGAAATGTCCGGGCGCACCGCGCGCAGCTTGCGGATTTTGGATTTGAATTCCAGCGCGGTGTAGCCGCGCTTCATCGCCGACAGAATCCGGTCGCTGCCGGCCTGCACCGGCAGGTGCAGATAGTTGGCCAACTGCGGCACGTCGCGATACGCATCCACCAGCGAATCGGAAAATTCCAAGGGATGCGACGTAGTGAAACGGATGCGGCCGATGCCGTCGATCTGCGCGATGGTGCGAATCAGCAAGCCCAGATCCGCATACTGCGCGGCGTCTCCCGCTTCGGCGCCATATGCACCGCGATACGCGTTGACGTTCTGGCCGAGCAGGTTGATCTCGCGCACGCCTTGCGCGGCCAGTTGCGCCACTTCCACCAGCACGTCTTCGAACGGCCGGCTCACTTCTTCGCCGCGGGTATAGGGCACCACGCAGAACGAGCAGTATTTGGAGCAGCCTTCCATGATCGACACGAACGCCGACGGGCCATCGGCGCGCGGCTCGGGCAGGCGATCGAACTTCTCGATTTCCGGGAAGCTGATGTCCACCTGCGACTTGCCCGACTCGCGCCGCGCGCGGATCAGCTCGGGCAGGCGATGCAGGGTCTGCGGGCCGAACACCAGATCCACATACGGCGCGCGCTTGACGATGGCTTCACCTTCCTGCGAGGCCACGCAGCCGCCAACACCGATGATCACCGGCGTGCCGCCGGCCTTGTGCCTGCTCTCCTTGAGCAAGCGCCAGCGGCCCAGCTGGCTGAACACCTTTTCCTGCGCCTTCTCGCGGATGGAGCAGGTATTGACCAGCACCACGTCGGCGTCTTCGGGGTTGTCGGTCAACTCCAGCCCTTCGGAGGCGGCGAGTACGTCGGCCATCTTGGCCGAGTCGTACTCGTTCATCTGGCACCCGTGGGTCTTGATGTACAGCTTGCCGCGCACCACGGCGGGCGCTGCCGGGCGTGCCACGGGCAGCGGCAACAGGGCAGGTGCGTCCACGGCGGTGGCCGCGGACAGATCGGAAACGGATGTCCCGGGCATGGCGCTTATTCCAGGCGGGTAGAAGATAGCCGCGCAGTTTACCCGCTTGCGCCGGCTGCGTCCGGATGCTCAGGGCCTGGCGTTGATCGCCTCGGCGCGGCCGAATGCCGGCCGGTCGGCCATACGCGCGATGTAGGCGCGGGTGGTGGCAGGCGGGTCGACCAGGCCGAAATCGACCATCCAGCCAAGCGCGCCGCCCCACAGCACATCGGCCGCGCTGCAACGATCGCCCAACAGATAGTCGCCCTTGGCCAGCTGCGCATCGACCACCTGCAGCACCGTGTCGCAGTCGGCGTACGGCGAGATCGCGCGCGGCGGGGCGTCGCGCTTCATCGCGCGGTCGATGATCGCCGGCTCGAACGCCGAACCGTAGAAGGCCAGCCAGCGCAGATAGGCGCCGCGATCGGCATCGCCCGGTGCCGGCGACAGGCCGGCTTCCGGATACAGCTCGGCCAGGTACTGATAGATCGCGCCCTGTTCGGTGACCACGCTGTCGCCGTGCCGGATCGCCGGGATCTTGCCCATCGCGTTGATCGTCAAGTACTCGGGCGCGAGCTGTTCGCCTTTTTCCAGATCGAGGATCTGCAGGCTGTAGCTGGCGCCGAGCTCTTCCAGCAAGACCAGCACGCCGCGCGAGCGCGAGCGGGGATTGTGGAACAGGGTGATGTGGCGGTCGTCGGGCATTGCGGGTTCCTAGGTCGGTACGGCAGGAGTTCAAACGGCAAGCGTTCGTGCAGCAGGAGTCGATGAGGTCATCCTACGCAGCTATTGCGGACACTTTCTCTCCGCAATACGGTGACGCGATGGCTTCGACCGCTGCCCGCCTGTTGCGTCTGCTTTCTCTGCTGCAGGCGGCCGGAGCTGGTCCGGCGTGGCCCTGGCTGAGCGCCTGGAAATTCATCCGCGCAGCGTGCGGCGCGATATCGACCGCCTGCGCGAGCTCGGCTACCCGATACAGGCCGCGCCCGGAACCGGTGGCGGCTATCGGCTGGGGCAGGGCGCAGCCGCCTTGCCGCTGTTGTTCGAAGAAGACGAAGCGCTCACCGTGGCGATCGCCTTGCGCGCGGCCGCGCCGACGATCCGCGACATGGACGCGGCAGCGGCGCGGGTGCTGGCCAAGCTCGATCCGCTGTTGCCGCGACGCAGTGGCCAGCGCGCCAGCGCCGCGCATGCGGCCATGGCCAGCTCTCCTTCCGATGTGCGTGAACCACTGACCCAGGCCCTGAACGCGTTGCGAGCGCAACTGGACCGGCTGCCCCGGTAACGCCTGCCGACACTTGGCAAGCCCAGGGCAAGCTGGGACACTCCGCCACATGAAGGGGATGTCAAGAGTGCTGGGGCTGTTACTTGTCACGTTGTCGGCGGCGCCGGCCAGCGCCGGCACCTTGTACAAGTGCGTCAGCGGCGACGGCATCACCAGTTATTTGAGCAAGCGCCAGAGCGGCGCCGCCTGCAGCGTCATCAGCAGCTATACCCCGGATCGCTCTACCCGCCGCACACCGCCGTCTTCTGTGCGCGCGACGCCAGGCTCGATTGCCGGCCCTGCGCGCCGCATCGCCAATATCGACAGCGGCGCGCCGGCCACGATCATCAGCCAGCCGGTCAGCCAAACGCCGCGTCGCGCTGCCGAGGTCGCTTCAGCGGTGGTGCCGCGCGCGCTGCCGGGGTCGGAGACGTCCATCGTGCAGGCGCCTGCCGCCGCAACGGCGGTCAATCCGCGTCGGGTGGTCAGCGGGCAGGTCTATTCCTATATGAAGGACGGCGTGCGCCACTACACCAGCGCCCGCCCGCGTCAGGTCGCCAGCATCGAAGGCCTGCGCACCATCCATTACAGCTTTATCGAGACCTGCTACGCCTGCGGCGCAAAGCCCGGCGTCAACTTCGGCGCGATCCGGCTCAACACCAATGCCTATCAGCAGGAAATCACTGCGGCGGCGCGTGAGTTCGGGGTCGAAGAAGCGATCGTGCGCGCGATCATCCATGCCGAGTCGGCCTACAACCCGCTGGCGCTCAGCCGTGCCGGCGCGCAAGGGCTGATGCAGCTGATGCCCGGAACCGCGCGCCGCTTCGGCGTCAGCGATGCCTATGATGCATCGCAAAATATTCGCGGCGGCGTGCAGTATCTGTCCTGGTTGTTGAAACGCTTCAACGGCGATCTCACGCTTGCCGCTGCCGGCTACAACGCGGGCGAGGGCGCGGTGGATCGCTATGGCGGCGTGCCGCCTTACAGCGAGACCCAGCGCTATGTACAACGCGTCGGCCTGCTGGCCGGTCGCTATCGCGGGCAGACCACGGCAGCCAACTGAGCTGCGTGCGTTATCGACACGCATCTGCATGCAGCGTTTGCACAGCGCAGCTCCGACTGCGTACATTGCATTGTCTGTGCATTAAGCGTTCCGCTACACTGCGGTCGATTCATCGCGGCTGGACCCCCCGCCAGCCGTTGGCAGCCTCACGCTACCTAATCAAGATCGGAGAGCCGGATGGCCAACGATGGGGTTAACGCACCTGCTGATCTCGGGCGTCGTCGGTTTTTGACCGCGACAACCTCCGTGGTCGGTGCGGTCGGAGCAGGATTTGTTGCAGTTCCGTTCGTGAAGTCGTGGAATCCCAGTGCACGCGCCAAGTTGGCCGGCGCACCGGTGACTGCCGACATCAGCGCCTTGCAGGAAGGGCAACGGCTGGTTCTGGAGTGGCGCGGTCAGCCGATCTGGATCGTCAAGCGCTCCAAGGCGATGCTCGACGCACTGCCCTCGCTGGACGACCGGCTCAAGGACCCCAAGTCCGAGAACAAGGACCAGCAGCCGGACTACGTGCTGAAGAACCCCGAGTACCGCTCGATCAAGTCCGATATCTCGGTATTGGTGGGCCTGTGCACGCATCTGGGGTGTTCGCCCGAGATGGTCGCCGAGATCCGGCCCGAGCCCTACGACCCGCAATGGAAGGGCGGCTACTTCTGCCCTTGTCATAAATCGCGCTTCGACATGTCCGGCCGCGTCTTCGACGGCGTGCCGGCACCGATCAACCTGCTGGTGCCCCCACACCACTACGTGGACGACAACACGCTGGTCATCGGCGTCGATCCGGATGGCGCCGGTACGTCGGCCAAAAGCACGGGGGCTGCCTGATGAGCAATATTCTTGTCCGTACCGCGAATGGCGTGTTCGAGTGGGTCAACGAGCGCGCGCCCGGCCTGATGCCGGTTTATCGCAAGCATGTCAGCGAGTACTACGCGCCGAAGAACTTCAACATCTGGTACTACTTCGGCTCGCTGGCGATGGTGGTGCTGGTCAACCAGATCGTCACCGGCATCTTCCTGACGATGCACTACAAGACCAGCGCTGCCGATGCGTTCGCTTCGATCGAATACATCATGCGCGACGTGGAGTGGGGCTGGCTGATCCGCTACATGCACAGCACCGGCGCCTCGCTGTTCTTCATCGTGGTGTATCTGCACATGTTCCGCGGGCTGATGTACGGCAGCTACCAGAAGCCGCGCGAGCTTGTCTGGATCCTCGGCATGCTGATCTATCTGGTGCTGATGGCCGAAGCCTTCATGGGCTACGTGCTGCCCTGGGGGCAGATGTCGTTCTGGGGCGCGAAGGTGATCATCTCCTTGTTCGGCGCCATTCCGGTGATCGGCAATGGCTTGACCGAATGGATCATGGGCGACTATCTGCCCGGCGATGCCACGCTCAACCGCTTCTTTGCCTTGCACGTCATCGCGTTGCCGTTGGTGCTGTTGCTGCTGATCGTGCTGCATCTGGGCGCGCTGCACGAAGTGGGCTCCAACAATCCCGATGGCGTCGACATCAAGAAAGGTCCCAAGGGCAATCGCTGGGATGCGCACAAGCCTGCCGACGGTATCCCGTTTCATCCGTATTACACGGTCAAGGATCTGGTCGGTGTCGGCTTCCTGCTGCTGATTGCGGCCTTCATCATCTTCTTCGCGCCGGCCTTCGGCGGTCTGTTCCTGGAGCACGACAACTTCACCGAGGCCAACCGGCTGGTGACCCCGGAGCACATCAAACCCGTTTGGTACTACACGCCGTATTACGCGATGTTGCGGGTGGTGCCCAACAAGCTCGGTGGCGTGGTGGTGATGTTCTCGGCGATCGCGATCCTGTTTCTGGTGCCGTGGCTGGATCGCGCCAAGGTCCGCTCAATCCGCTACCGCGGCTGGATTTCCAAGGTCGCGCTCGGCGTGCTGGTGGTGTGCTTCGTATGGCTGGGCGTAATCGGCTCCGGGCCGGGTACCGACGCGCACGAGACCTATGTCGGGCGGGTGCTGACCTTCCTGTATTTCGCTTTCTTCATCACCATGCCGGTGTGGACGCGGATAGATAAGACCAAACCGGTACCGGAGCGGGTGACCACGCATGACTAAGCACATCGTGAAGTCATGGAAGTCACGCTTGATTGCGCTGCTGTGCGCTCTGGTCGTTGCCGGCGGCGCGATGGCGGCCGAAGGCGGCGCAGTACAGCAGACCGGAAACGATCTAAGCGATCGTGCCTCGCTGCAACGTGGGGCGCAGTTGTTCATGAACTACTGTTCGGGCTGCCATTCGCTGAAATACCTGCGCTATTCGCGCATGGCCAGCGATCTGGGCTTGAGCGAAGCGGAGGTCATGGCCAACCTCAACTTCACCGGCGCCAAGATCGGCGAGCACATCGAAGGCACCATGCCGCACGATGCAGCGACCAAATGGTTCGGCAAGGCGCCGCCGGATCTGACCCTGATCGCCCGCGTGCGCGGCACCGATTGGGTCTATACCTACCTCAAGTCGTTTTATCTGGATCAGACCCGTCCGTTGGGCTGGAACAACCAGTTGTTCCCGAACGCGTCCATGCCCAACCCGCTGTGGGAACTGCAAGGCCTGCAGCAGGCGCAGTACGGGCCGCCGGATAAGGCCACCGGCGACAAGCCGGTGCGGGCGCTCAAGCTCGGTCAAGCTGGACGCCAGACACCAGTCGAGTTCGATCAGACCGTGCGCGATATCTCCAACTTCCTGGAATACGCGGGCGAGCCGGCGGCGCTGAAGCGGCAAAGCATGGGCGTGTGGGTGATTCTGTTTCTGGCCCTGCTGACCTTCATCGCCTATCTGCTCAAGAAGGAGTATTGGAAGGACGTGCATTGATCGCGCTGTGAGTGCGGCAGCGGCCGTGCAATGTCGCGGCCGCCCGACGCAGCGAACACAACTTGGCGATCGCCAAGCGTATGTGGGCGCTGTGGAAGAACCGGACTGGACGCGTGGTGCGTGCCGATTCCCGGCACCAGCCGCGTACGTCCGGCTGTCGCGCAATCATTTCTGTCAGCCGCCGTTGGCGCTATCTCGATGGTCCCAGGCCGTGTTGGCCGGTTGGTCGAGGGCGCGATGCCCTCACCGCTTGCGGGACACGCCGCAAGTACGTCCATGTAGGCTCGGTGGCGGCATCCATGCCGCCACACGGTCCCGCAATCGGCGAGGACACCGCACCAGAAAGTTAGTCGGCTGCTTCATTGAAAACATGCACACCGACTATCTCCACTGGTCCTTGCCGGCCCACCGTCGCGGGACCTTACGCGGCATGGATGCCGCGTAAGAGCCTACACGGACGTACTTGCGGCGTGTCCCGCGGTGGTGGGCCGGCAAGGACCCTGCAGCAAACCCGCAGATCAGCCGCAAACCCACCTGTTGATGACGCGTAATCGCCTGGCACGCCCGTCATTCAACAAGACAACATGGCTTGTTCGTGTTTTGAGGCCTTATCACCCTTGGCTTTTGCGTGACGTGATTGCACACTCGAAGGACCGTGGTGACGGTCGGCGTTGGGCCGGCTGCGCCGATGCGGCCGGCGGATTCCGGTCGTCGGAGAGCCTTGAATGGCGACGAGTGTGCGTATGCGAAATACCTTGACTTTGTTTTCGTCCAACGACGACGTGTTGTGCCACCGGGTCCGCTTGGTCCTGGCGGCGAAAGGGGTGACCTACGACCTGGTGCCGGTCGACCCACAAAATCCTCCCGAAGATCTGATCGATCTCAATCCCTATCACTCGGTTCCCACCCTGGTCGAACGCGACCTGGTGCTGTACGCCGCATCGGTGGTCAGCGAGTACCTGGACGAGCGCTATCCGCATCCGCCGCTGATGCCGGTCGATCCGCTGTCGCGCGCGCGCCTGCGGCTGGCGATGCTGCGGATCGAGCACGACTGGGTGCCGCAGGTGCAAGCCATCCAGCTCGGCAACAAGACCCAGGCCGAGGCCGGCCGCAAGCGCCTGAAGGAACTGCTCACCGCATCGGTGCCGTTGTTCAAGGCCAGCAAATTCTTCCTCAATCCGGAAATGAGTCTGGCCGATTGCGCCATGGCGCCGATCATCTGGCGACTGGACGCATTGGAGATCGGCCTGCCCAAGGACGGCAAGGCGATCGAGGACTACGGCAACCGGATCTTCCGCAATCCCGGCTTCATCCGCAGCCTGACCGATCAGGAACGCAAACTGCGCGACATGCCGGGCTGATGCGAGGGCTGTATGCCAACAGACCGAGGTCCGATCGCAGCGCCGCCGCTGCGGGTCGTGTGCGGGTAAAATGACGCCATGAGCGAAGATTTCCCCCGCATGACCAGCCATCGCCCGTACCTGTTGCGGGCCTTGGTCGAATGGATCAACGACAACGGCATGACGCCGCACGTTCTGGTGGACGCAGGATTGCCTGGCGTGCAGGTGCCTGCCAGTGCCGTCAAGGACGGTCGCGTCGTGTTGAACATCGCCGAGCGCGCCGTGGTCGGGCTGCAGGTCGACAACGAAAGCGTGCGCTTCACTGCGCGCTTCGGCGGCGTCAGCTATCCGGTGATGGTGCCGATGGCCGCCGTGCTGGCGGTGTACGCACGCGAGACCGGGCAGGGCATGGCCTTGCCGGACGACATCCCGGGCACCAGCACCGAACCGCCGGATCCCGGTGCACCGCCGCCACCGAGCCCGCCTACGCCGGACGAGCCGCCAAGTGCCGGCAAGCGCCCGCATTTGCGTGTGGTCAAGTAAGTGGACGTCCGGACGCGCATGGCGCGTCCGGCGTTCGATATGTGGCAGGCGCTTCGGTTACTGATGCGCACTGTGCGCATGCGGCACAGATGGACAACGGTGCTGCGACGAACAGACATGCTGCTGGGCAGGCACGCTGCAATCGAAGCATCGGAGCTGTCGATGCATCATCAGCGCAGCGGGGCCTTCGGTGGCGCATGCTCAAGCGCAGACGATGCATTCGGATCTGCGCAAACCAGTCAAGCCACGCTCAATTCAAGCGCTGATGGTCCGGGCTCAGCGGCGTCACCGTGGCCACTTGCGGGCCGGTGAAGGCGATCAGCTGATCGCCGCGCAGCACCAGACGGCCACTGTGGCGGTCCACGCCGTCATGCGAATACTCGAAACGAAACGTCCGCTCGAAGCCCAGCCAACCATTGGGTTTGCGGCAAATACGGATGTTGGTGGAATGCACGCTCTGGTCCAGCCACTGCACATCGGCAGCGCGGCAGGCATTGCGGCCGAGGATATCGGCGCGTTCGGCAGCCGCACGCGAGGAGTTCCAGAACGCGTATAGCGCGGCGCCGGCAATCATGAAGAGAATAAGGCTGGGCATGGGCGCCAATGTGCCACGGCATGCGCCCGATCGACAATCGTCATGCCGGGCCGCAGCGTTGCGTTGGCCGGTAGCAGGACATCCGGCATCGCCCAGTATCCGACGATCACGCAGCTAGCGTCCTCGTTGCACCGGCAATGGCAGCGTCCTCGCTGTCCCAGCATTGGCTGAGCACACGTCGCGAACGTGCATCGGCTTGACGCGAAAGGCGCGCATAGGCCGATATGTACCCGCGATACGTCGACTGCGAGCGCTGAATACACTCGTCTGAACGCTAGGCAGCAGCATCGATCACCGCACTAAACGATTCACCGCCATCGCGGTGGCTGGCTTGCGTCAGCGACCGCGCACCCCCATCCAGTGAACTCCCGCCGAGTTGAATCCGCGCACCGCTCGCTCTAACTTGGCGCGACGGTTCGGGGCATTGCCTATGCATCCTGTTCTGCAGCAGTTCCATCCTGTCGTGGCCGCATGGTTCGCGCAGACCTTTGCTGCGCCCACGCCGGCGCAGATTGCCGCGTGGCCGGCGATCCAGGCCGGGCGGCACACGCTGGTGGCTGCGCCGACCGGTTCGGGCAAGACGCTGACCGCTTTCTTCGCCGCCATCGATGCGCTGATCCGCGATGGTCTGGCCAACGGCGGCGCATTGCCGGACGAAACCCGCGTGGTCTACGTGTCGCCGCTGAAGGCGCTATCCAACGACATCCATCTCAATCTGGACGCGCCGCTGCAAGGCATCCGCACGGCCCTGCGCGCAGACGGTTTGCCGGATGTGGCAGTGCGCACAGCGGTACGTACCGGCGACACACCGCAGCGTGAGCGGGCCAAACTGCGGCGCGTGCCGCCGCATATTCTGGTGACCACGCCGGAGTCCTTGTATGTGCTGCTGGGCTCGGCCTCCGGGCGCAACGCGCTGCGGCACGTGCGCACCGTCATCGTCGATGAAATCCATGCGGTGGCGGCGGACAAACGCGGTAGCCATCTGAGCCTGACGCTGGAGCGTCTGCAACGATTGGCCGAGCGCCCGATCACCCGCATCGGGCTGTCTGCCACGCAAAAGCCGATTGAAACGGTCGCGCAATTTCTGGTCGGCGTCGGCGACGCCGGGCAACCTCCACCGCAGTGCGAGATCGTGGATATCGGCTACACCCGCACGCGCGACCTCGCGCTGGCCTTGCCGCCGACGCCGCTGAGCGTGGTGATGTCCAACGACCAGTGGCTGCAGGTATACGCCGAGGTAGCCGCGCTGGCGCAGCAACACCGCACCACGCTGGTGTTCGTCAATACCCGGCGCATGGCCGAGCGGGCCGCGCGGCATCTGGGCGATCTGCTCGGCAAACAGCGCGTGGCCGCACATCACGGCAGCCTGTCGCGCGAGACGCGCCTGCTGGCCGAGCAGCGCCTCAAGGCTGGCGAATTGACCGTGCTGGTAGCCACCGCATCGCTGGAACTCGGGCTGGATATTGGCGATGTCGACCTGGTCTGCCAGCTCGGCTCGCCACGTTCGATCGCCACGTTTCTGCAACGCACCGGACGCGCCGGGCATGCGGTTGGTGGCACGCCGAAGGCGCGGCTGTTTCCGCAGACCCGCGACGAGTTGGTCGAATGCGCTGCGCTGCTCGATAGCGTGCGCCGCGGCGAGCTGGACGCGCTACGGATTCCGCTCGCGCCGATCGATGTGCTTGCACAACAAATCGTGGCCGAGGCCGCCTGCGAGGACTGGGATGAAGATGCGCTGTTCGCGCTGGTGCGCCGCGCGTGGCCATTCGCTCAGCTGCGCCGGGAGACGTTCGATCGCGTGCTGGGCATGCTGTGCGATGGCTTCAGTACCCGGCTCGGGCCGCGTGCGGGTTATCTGCATCGCGATGCTGTGCACCGCCGCCTGCATGCACGCCGTGGTGCGCGCATGACCGCGCTGACCTCCGGCGGCACCATTCCCGAGACCGGCGACTACAGCGTGGTGCTGGAGCCGCAGGCGGAAAAGATCGGCACGGTGAACGAGGATTTCGCGGTCGAAAGCCTGACCGGCGATGTGTTTCAGCTCGGTAATGCCAGCTACCGCATCCTGCGTGTGGATGCGGGCCGCGTGCGGGTGGAAGATGCCAAGGGCGCGCCGCCGAACATTCCGTTCTGGCTGGGCGAAGCGCCGGGCCGCAGCGATGAATTGTCGGCGGCGGTGTCGCGGTTGCGTGGCGAGATCGCCGCACGGCTGGACAGCATGCCCCTCGATGCCACGCCGTTCGAAGGCGCGCTACTCGACAGCACGCTACTCGACAGCACGCCACGCGCCACCGCGCCACATCAAGCCGCCTGCGATTGGCTCTGCAGCGAGTTGGGCCTGGTCGCCGAAGCCGCGCGCCAACTGGTGGACTATCTCGCGCACGCCTGCGCGGCGCTGGGCACCATGCCGACCCAGCAATGTCTGGTGATGGAGCGCTTCTTCGATGCCAGCGGCGGCACCCAGCTGGTGATCCACTCGCCGTATGGCAGCCGCATCAATCGCGCCTGGGGTCTGGCGTTGCGCAAGCGGTTTTGCCGCACCTTCAATTTCGAATTGCAGGCCGCGGCAACCGAAGATGCGATCGTGCTGTCGCTCTCCACCAGTCATAGCTTTGCATTGGAGGAGGTTGCCCGTTATCTGCACTCGTCATCGGCCGAGCATGTGCTGATCCAGGCGGTGCTGGATGCGCCGCTGTTCGGCGTGCGCTGGCGCTGGAATGCGACCAATGCGATGGCGTTGCCGCGCTTCACTGGCGGCAACAAGGTGGCGCCGCAGTTGCAACGGATGAAGTCCGAAGATCTGTTAGCGAGCGTGTTCCCCGATCAGGTCGCCTGCGCGGAGAATCTGGTCGGCGAACGGCAGGTGCCGGACCATCCGTTGGTGACGCAGACGCTGCAAGACTGCCTGCATCAGGCCATGGACAGCGAAGGCTGGTTGCAGGTGCTGCGTGGGCTGGAATCCGGCGCAATCACGGTGGTGGCGCGCGACCTGGCCGCGCCATCGCCGCTGGCGGCCGAAGCCTTGAACGCGCGTCCGTACGCGTTTCTGGACGATGCGCCGTTGGAAGAGCGCCGCACTCAGGCGGTGCAAAACCGCCGCTACACGCCGCAGACTAGCGACGATCTGGGCCGGCTCGATCCCGATGCCATCGCCTCGGTGCTCGAGGAAGCCTGGCCGCAGCCACGCGATGCCGAAGAAATGCACGAAGCGCTGGTCGGGCTTGGCGTATTGCCCGTGGACGAAGCCGCCGATGCGCAATGGCAGGCCTGGTTGGCTGCGCTGGCTGCCGATGGCCGCGCCAGCTGTATCGCGTTGAACGGTGCGCCCCCGCTATGGATCAGCGCCGAGCGCATCGACTGGTTCACGCCGCTGTATCCAGATGCGTCGCCACAACCGCCGTTGCAGGCGCCGGCCGATTGCCGTGTCGCCGAGTGGGAACGCGACTGGGCTGTACGCGAACTGCTGCGCGGGCGCCTGTCTGCGATCGGCCCGGCGCAGGTGCCGGCATTGGCGGGCGCACTGCATTTGCCGCAGGCCGAGATCGTACTCGCGCTGGCGGCATTGCAGCGCGAGGGCTATGTCATGGCCGGGCAGTTCAGTGCCCAGGCGCAGTCGGAGGAGTGGTGCGAACGCCATCTGTTGGCGCGCATCCATCGCTACACCCTGGGGCGCTTGCGCCGCGAGATCGAACCGGTGTCGCAACGCGATTACGCGCGCTTTCTGTTCGAGTGGCAGCACCTTGACAGCGCCAGCCGTGTGGCCGGGCCGGATGCATTGGCCGGTGTTGTCGGGCAGCTGGAAGGCTTCGAAGCCCCCGCGCTGCTGTGGGAGAGCGAGTTGCTACCTGCGCGGGTATGCGACTACCAACCGGCGTGGCTGGACGAGTTGTGCACGGCCGGGCGCACCGTGTGGGCACGGCTGCGTCCCGGCGGTGGCCGCAGTGGTGCCGCGTTGCGCGCGACGCCCATTGTGTTGCTGCCGCGTCGCGAAGCGCAGCGCTGGAGCAGCCTGGCACGCGGTGTCGATGACGCACCCCTGGGCTCGCGCGCGCAGCGCGTGGCAGAGGTGTTGCAGCAGCAAGGCGCGTTGTTCTTCGATGAGATCGCCGATGCCGCCCGCTTGATGAGCACCGAGTTGGAAGACGCGTTGAGCGAGCTGGTGATGCGTGGCCGCGCGCATTGCGACAGTTATGCCGGGCTGCGTGCGCTGCTGGTACCGGCCTCCAAGCGACCGAGCGCGTTGTCGCGCCACCGTCGCCGCGCCAGTGCGCTGGGCATTCGCGATGCCGGCCGCTGGGCGCCGGTGCGCACGCTGCCGGAATTACCGTTGGCCGAAGCTGGCGAGCGGCATCAGGAGACCCTTGAACACGTTGCGCGCACGCTGCTGCGTCGTTATGGCGTGGTGTGTTGGCGGTTGCTCGAACGTGAGGCCGCATGGTTGCCGCCGTGGCGCGAATTGCTGCGCATGTATCAACGGCTGGAAGCGCGCGGCGAGATCCGGGGTGGTCGTTTCATCGAGGGCCTGTCTGGCGAACAATTCGCGTTGCCGGACGCGATTGCCGCGCTGCGCCGGGTGCGTGCACAGCCGCTGCAAGGGCAGTGGGTGTGCGTGAGTGCGAGCGACCCGAGCAATCTGCTCGGCAGTCTTCTACCTGGCGAGCGCATCGCGCGCGTGCCGGGCAATCGCATCGCTTATCTCGATGGCCTGCCGGTGGCGGTGTGGGCGGCAGATCGCTTCCAGCCGCTGCAGGAGCTCACCGCTGAGCAAGCCGAACAGGCACTGCGCTTGCTGCAACGTGGCCCAGGCGCTGCCGAGCAGACGCCGATGGAGCAATGGCTGGCTCAGTTGCCCGGCAGCACCGCGCGCGCGCCGGTCACGCGCGGAAGCGGACGCGACAAATAGCAGCTATCGGGGACCACCCAGCGCCACGGCGCATCCATCGCCTTGCGGATGCCGATGCGCGGCGTCGTCAGCGGAATCGATGGTGGCGGCAGGCCATCGTCTTCGATCCATAGCCGCGCGCTTGCGTCGGTCAGATCCAGCCCGTTATCGGCAGCCGTGACGCCGAATGCCTGGGCCAGGCGACCGGGGCCGGTGGTCAAGGTCTTGAGCGGGGCAGCGTTACGTGCAGCCTGCATGGAGGCGATCGTGGCCAGCGGCTCGAGCGCGCGAATCAGCACCGCATGGCCAGGTGCGCCGCCGCACACCGCGTTGATCGCCCAATGCATGCCGTAGATGATACACATACAGATGCCCGGGCGCACCGAACATCACCTGCGTGCGTGGAGTCATGCCGCGGAACGAATGCGCTGCCGGATCTTCGCTGCCGCAATACGCCTCGACCTCGGTAATGCGCCCGCGTCGTCCGTCCGCACTGACCAACACCTTGTTGAGCAATTGCGGTGCGACGCTGCGTGCGTCGTGATCGTAAAACGTGCGCGGGAGTGGCCGAGGCGACATGCAGGCAGCCTAGCGGCGCGGGCGTGATGTCGCTGCGGTTGTCCTTCAGGACTGTCCCGGACAACGCGCGAATCGCGGGTAGGATTTTTCCGAATGTGGGCTGCTGCGAGCGCATGACCGGTCACAAAAGCGCACATCCAACTGCCTGAATAGGCATCGCGGTAATGCCCGCATCTCAAGCGCGTTTTGCCTGCGCCGATAGCCATTAACGAACGGTTTAGAAACGCCGCGTCGTCGTGATCGCTACCTCGCAGCACGCCATCGCTTGTCCTTGCAGCGCTTGTCGCGCGCACCATCCTCAAGAGAACTTTCCAATGTTAGGCAACTTCAGAATCGGAACCAGGCTGATCGTGGCGTTCCTGATCGTCTCGGCGATCGGCGCATGCATCGGCTGGGTGGGCTATTCCAACTCCGGTCGTATCAGTGACCTGTCGAGCTCGCTGTATGAGCGCGAATTGCTGGGCTTGTCGAACGTGAAAGAGGCCAATATCAACCTCATTTATGCAGGCCGCGCACGTGCCAATCTGTTGTTGGCCAGCAGCGCCGAAGAACGCCAGTCGCATGTGCAGAGCATCGACAAGTACACCGCCAGGGTGGTCGATCACATCACCCGTGCGCGTGGCAGTTTCGAAACCGAAGAGGGCAAGACCAAGCTGGCGCAGTTCGATCGTGCCTGGCAAAAGTATCTGGACGAGCGCGGCCGCTTTATCGAAGTCGCCAACCGCGAGGCCTTGCGCGAAACCAATCCGGAATTGGCGGCGCTGTCGCGCGCCGTGCGCGCCAGTTCGGATGAAGTCGATAACCTGATGACCGATCTGAGCAGCCTGCGCGAGCGCAGCGCGGCATCGGCCAATGCGGAAACCGGTGCTATCCATGCACGCGCTTCCAAACTGCTGATCGCCATCATCTGCGGCGGCGTGCTGCTCGGTGCCATTCTCGGTGTGGTGATCAGCCGTAGCGTCACCGGCCCGATCCGCCGTGCAGTGGCGGTTGCCAATGGACTGTCGGAAGGCGATCTGAGCATGCGCATCGAGGTGCAGGGCCGCGATGAAACCGCGCAGTTGCTCGAAGCCATGCGCACCATGGTGCAGAAGCTGTCGCAGGTGGTCGGCGAGGTCAATACCAGTGCCGAGACCCTGGCCAGCGCATCGGAAGAAGTCAGTGCCACCGCGCAGAGCCTGTCGCAGGCCGCCAGTGAACAGGCCGCCGGTGTGGAAGAAACCAGCGCCTCGCTGGAACAGATGACCGCATCAATCAGCCAGAACACCGAGAACGCGCGCATCACCGATGGCATGGCCACCCAGGCCGCGAAAGAAACCATCGAAGGTGGCGAAGCGGTGGTCGCCACCACCCAGGCGATGAAGCAGATCGCGCAGAAGATCGGCATCATCGACGACATCGCCTATCAGACCAATCTGCTCGCGCTCAACGCGGCGATCGAAGCGGCGCGCGCCGGCGAACATGGCAAGGGCTTTGCCGTGGTCGCCGCCGAGGTGCGCAAGCTGGCCGAACGCAGCCAGGTGGCCGCGCAGGAGATCGGCGAAGTGGCAAGTTCCAGCGTGGAATTGGCCGATCGCGCAGGGCGTTTGCTGGACACCATCGTGCCCAGCATCAAGCGCACCTCGGATCTAGTGCAGGAGATTTCCGCCGCCTCCGAAGAGCAATCCTCCGGCGTCAGTCAGATCAATTCGGCGGTGGTGCAGCTCAGTCAGACCACCCAGCAGAATGCCAGCGCGTCCGAAGAACTGGCCGCCACTGCCGAAGAGATGAGCGCGCAGGCCGAACAACTGCAGCAGAGCATGGCGTTCTTCCGCCTGGGCGGGCAGGGGCCTGCGAGCACGCCGCCCAAGCGTGGCAAGGCGGTCGCCGCACGTCCGGCACGCGCCGCAGCTGCACGTGGTTGGCGCAGCACTGCAGCGCCGGCCTACGCCATGTCCGAGGGCCCGGACGAAGGCCAGTTCGCCCGCTTCTGAGAGACCGATCAATGACTGCACTGACCCCCGATGTGATGCCTGGCGACGCCGATGCGGCGGCCCAGTACCTGACCTTTCAACTGGCCGGCGAAACCTTCGCCATCAGCATTCTCGGCATTCGCGAAATCATCCAGTACCGCGCACCGACGCCGGTGCCGTCGATGCCGGCCTGCGTGCGCGGGGTGATCAATCTGCGCGGTGCGGTGGTGCCGGTGGTGGACCTGCAATCGCGGCTGGGGCGTGCCGACAGCGCCATCGGCAAACGCAGCTGCATCGTGATCCTGGCTACCGAGCAGGCGCAGGGACCGCAGGTGATCGGGGTATTGGTCGATGCGGTCAACGCGGTGATCGAACTGGCCGATCAGGACATCGAAGCCGCGCCCGCGTTCGGTACGCATATCCGCCGCGATCTGCTACGCGGCATGGGCAAGGTCGGCGAGCGCTTTGTGGTCTTGCTGGAGATGGAGCAGGTGCTGCATGTCGAGGAGATTGCCGGCACTGCCGATGCACTGGCCGCCTGAGCTGCAGCCTCGCCAGACGCCTGAACCAGGCATCTGGCGCGATCGCCACCAATCAATCCTGCAGGTACCAACCAGCGAAGCGATGCACGCGGTTGCGCCCGCTGCGTACCGCGATCTGCAATGCATGCCGCGCGCGCGCCAGCAAGGCGTTGGTGTCGTGCAAATCGCAGGCAGGTGCATCCACCAGCCCGATGCTGACCGTCAACGGAGCATTCGGCCAGGTGGCCGTTTCGATTGCCGCGCGGATCCGTTCGGCGGTTTCCACAGCGACCTGCGCCGACGTCGACGGCAATGCCACACACAGCTGATCCGAATTCAATCGGGCCACACTTGCGGTGGGCGGCAGCTGCGCTTCGATCATTCTTGCGGCCTTGACCAGTGTTGCATCCGCCGCAGCCGCGCCGGCCTGCAATTTCTGCCGTTTGAAGCCATCCAGATCGATCAGCAGAAAGCCGAGCGATTGCTCAGCCGAAGCACTCGGCGCGGCTGCAAGCGCGTGCACTGCGCGCTCCAGACCGGCGCGATTCCACAAGCCGGTGAGTTCGTCGCGCAGCGCGTCCAGCTCGACCAGCTTGGCTGCGTGGCGCAACTCGATGGTAGTGACGACTTGCCGCGCAAGCGCCTTGAGTGCGTCGCGTTCGGCCACCGACAAGCGCCGCGGCGTGCGATCCAGCACGCACAGCGTCCCCAGCGCGATACCGTCGGAGGTCAGCAGTGGGGCCCCTGCATAGAAGCGGATCTGCGGTTCGCCGGTGACCAGTGCATTGTCGACAAAACGCGCGTCCAGATGGGTGTCGCCGACTTCCATCACCTGATCGGGTTCGAGAATGGCATGCGCGCAGAACGACAGATTGCGCGGCGTCTCGCGCGGCTGCATGCCGATCCTGGATTTGAACCACTGGCGTTGCGTGTCGATCAGCGAAATCAGCGCCATCGGCGTCCGGCACACTGCCGCAGCGATCGCAGTGAATTCGTCGTAACTGGGCTCGGGCGCGGTATCCAGAATCTGGTAATCGTGCAGTGCGGCCAGGCGATCGTCTTCATTGGCCGGCATGCGCGCGCCGAAGGTCGCATTGATGCCGCCGGGCAACAGTGTCGCGTGGATCAGGCTCAACGCGGGCGCGTCGGGATTCTGCATGCAAAGGACCACCGGAACAGGGCGCCGTCAGGCGATGAAAGACAAGGTGCGAGCACGGCGATGGCCGGTACAACCGAGCCATCGCCTGACTGTTGGAACTAGCGCGCCAGCCACCCTAGCGGCGAGCGCGTGCCTAGATCTTGCCACAGGAGCCACTGCGCGGACGCATCGAGCCATTTTAGAGCGGCTAACAAACGTAGCGAGCGGTCGTTAGGTGGCTGCGGGCGGCGCGCAGGAACCGGAGTGTACGAGTGTTACATGCCGATTCCGAGCACCGACCGCGCGCACCTGGCGGCCGCGCAGTAGTTTTGCCAGCCGCTTTAGTCCTGGCTGACTGCGTGCCGACATCGCAGTGGCATCACTCGCCCTGACCGGCGTTGCCGTGCGGACGGCGGTTGTTTTCTTTGTCGATCTGCAAGTCCTTCTGGCCCGGGCGCTGCTTGGCCGCCTCATCGTGCTGACGGTCCTGCTGGCTTTCGGCAGCGCCATGCTGATTCTCTGTGACGTTGTCGGGCTGTTTCTGCTCAGTGCTCATGGCGTGCGTGTCCAGGGTGAATGAAGAAACGGACGTTAGCGCGCGCGGTGTGATCCTGGCGGCATGGTTTCGTTTTCACAGCTGCGCACGCTCAAAAGCCCAGGTCGGCGCCGAGTGAGTAACCCGAATGCCGCCAGCCCGCGACAAACAAAAAATCCCCGGCAACCAGTGGTTCCCGAGGATTCTTTGAAAATCAATGGTGGAGCGGAAGGGGATCGAACCCTCGACCTTCGCGATGCGAACGCGACGCTCTCCCAGCTGAGCTACCGCCCCACGTGCTTTAGATTCTAACCATATGCCGCGCGGTTCGCCAAGGGCTGGCTTGCGGTATCGGAACGCACCGTCAAAGATGCGATCCGGGTCAATGACGCGCTGCAATCACTCGCCGATCAGCGGGAACTTGAGGTCCGGGTTCTTGGCCTTCCATTCCTTGTACGACACCGAGCCTTCCCATGCAGCGAAGGCCTTGGGGGTGCGGCCGCGACCGGACCAGGTTTCGCCGGTGTGTGGCAGTTCGTACTTCGGCTTGACTTCGCTACGGCCGCTCTTGACCACTTCCTTGCGTGCGGTGCCGGTACCCAGGTAACCGGCGATATCGTTGCGCTGCTTGGTGTTGAAGTGGCCGGCGAACTGTTCGAGCAGCGAGACGATGGTGGCATGCGCAGACGATGCTTCGCTTGCGCGCTCGGTCTTCTCCTGTTCTTCCAGCTTCTGCAGTTCCTCCAGCAGCTTGGCTTTGGCTTGTGCGATGGAATCCAGTTTCGAAGTGGTATTGCTCACAGAGGTATAGCCTCGGAATAAAAAAGTAGTGGAGACGCCGCCCAGAGGGCGCGCGTCATTATGGCATGCGGCCTGTGGGCGGCCGTTAGTCGCGCGGGTGCCTGCTCAGAGTGTGAAACCCCTGTCGCCGGGCCTGTGCGGTCGCTTTTTGCAGTACCGCGACAGGTGCCGTCCAGGGTCTGCCCGTGCAGCCAACCCGGCCCTCACCATACAGCGAGCGATACCTTACTGCGATCACCGCGCGGTAGCGTCATCCAGCAGCGGCAGCACTTGTGCCTCCAGCACCTCGCGGCGCCATTGGCCCAGCGGGGCAGGCCAGCTGTGTTGTTCGATCAGGCTCTCCAGGTGCCGGCGCGAGGCCAGGATGCCGTCCGGCAGGCCCAGTTCGCGGCTGCGCTGCGCCACCGCGTCCTGCAGGCGCTTGAGTACCGCCTTGTTGCCGTCGGTGGCGGCCTGCGCCAGCGGCGCATGGTCCTCGTCCGGCAGCGGTGTGTTGAGCGCTTCCCACACTGCGGCGGCGAGCTTGCGCGGTGCCTTGGGGAATTTGTCGAACTGGCGCAGCAAGGCATCCAGATCGTCGGGCGGAAAACGTGCCAGCTGGCTGGCCAGTTCGTTGTCCAGGATCCAGCTGCGGGGGCGGTCGCTCTGGCGCGCCTGCAGATCGCGCCAGCGCAGCAGCCGCAGCAACCGACGCTGCGCGGCAGGTTCCAAAAATTGCGCGGTGCGCAGGCTCACATGCGGCCAACGCTCGCCATCGTCGTGCTCCACCGTGGCGAGCAGGCGCTCGGCATCTTCGGCCAGCCAGCCCAGGCGATCCTGCTCGGTCAGACGGCGGCTGAGTTCGTCATGGATCGCAAACAGATAGCGCACATCGTCGGCGGCGTATTCCAGCTGTGCGGGCGAGAGCGGCCGGCGCATCCAGTCCGAGCGCGTCTCGCCCTTGGTCAGCAAGGTGCCGGTCACTTCCTGCACCAGCTTCTGATAGCCCATGCCACCGCCCACACCGGCCAGCGCGGCAGCGATCTGGGTATCGAACAACGGCCGCGGCAACACACCGCAGGCGCATTTGAAGGTGACCAGATCTTCGCTGGCGCTGTGCATCACCTTGACGATATCGGTGGCGGTCAACCATTCCCCGAGCGCCGCGTTCATGCCCGGAATCAGCGGGTCGATCAGCAGGATCTCCTCGCCGATGGCCATCTGCACCAGCGCCAGTTGCGGCCAGTAGGTGCGTTCGCGAATGAATTCGGTGTCCAGGCCAATGCGGGACGGACGCGCTGCGTGCAGGCGTTGCGTCAGCTCGGAGGGGTGGGTGATCCAATGGGGCACGTGATTTCCGTCGACAGCGAGGGTTTGCGCAGAACGCGCAGAATAGCCTAACGTCGCGATCGCCTGTCGTGCGGCAGAGCACTGGAAGGAGCAGGTGGTGGGTGAGTGCGGTAACCGGATGGCAGCGTGGGGACTGGTCGCGTTAAGCCTGTGCGCCTGTTCGCGTGCGCCCACGCCAGCACCTGCCGCTGCGCCACAACCTGCAGCCGCAGCTGCGGTGCCGAGCAAGCCGAATGTCTCGATCAGTGGCGAAGAATCCGCCGAGACCGTGGCGCAATGGCAACCGCCGGCAGTGGACCTGGGCGACGAACCTTTGGCGCAGGCGCGCAAGCGTGCCGACCAGGCCTTGGAGGAAGATCGGCTGTTTCGCAGTGCCGACGATGCGATCCCGTTGTATTTGGCGATCCAGCAACGTGCCGACGGCAAGGATGCGGCCAGCCGTCGCGGGCTGGAGCAGGCGCGGCGCCGGCTGATCGAGCGCGGCGAGGACTTGATCGAACAGACCGAGCGCCAGGACGATGCGCTCGAGCAGGCGCGTGAGCTGGCCATCGTGGCGCTGGCGCTGGCGCCGCAGGATCCCAAGGTGCGCGCGCTGCAGAGTGCGGTTGAAACCGCGCAGCGCGTGCTCGGCTTCAACCGTGCCGGGGAAGAAGATCTGCGCGGTGGGCGGCTGGGCGAAGACGGCAATGGCGCGCTGGTGAATTTTCGTGATGCGGCCCGGCTGGACCCCGACAACCCACGCACGCGTCAAGGACTTGCGGCCGTGGAAAGCGGCTTGCTGGCACGTGCCGAGCAGGCTGCCGAGGCAGGCGATTTCATCGCTGCGCGTTACTGGTTGCAGATGGCCGGGCAGGTGCGCGAACGCGCGCCGACCATTGCCGATGCACGGGCACGTGTGGAGCGCATGCGCCACGCGCAGATCGCCGCCTTGCACGATGCCGGCCTGCACGATCTGAACTCGCCGCGGGGGCTCAAGCCGGCCGGCGAGAAATTGGCCGAAGTGTTGCGCATCGCCGACCCGGGCGACCCGGTGGCCGGCGATCTGCGCCGTCGTCTCGAATTGGCCACCCATTACGGTAGTTTTCGCCCCGGGCAGGTGTTCACCGATGGGCTCAAAGTGGGCGGGCGCGGGCCGCAGATGATCGTGGTGCCGCATGGCGCGTTTCAGATGGGTGCAGGCGACGCCGAGCCGGGAGCGTCCGACAACGAGCGCCCCGCGCATTACGTGCGCTTCGCTCGGGGCTTTGCGCTGTCGATCACCGAAGTGACCGTCGCCGAGTTTCGTCAATTCATCGAGGCGACCGGCGCCCGCCCGCGTGCCACCCGACGCGGTCACTCGGTGGTGTACGACGAGCGCAGCGGCAACTTCATCCGCCGCAGCGGGGTGGATTGGCAATCCGACTACAACGGCGCGCAGGCCGCGCCCAACAGCCCGGTGATCCACGTCAGCATCCGCGACGCCGAAGCCTATGCGAGCTGGTTATCGGAACAGACCGGCCGCCATTACCACGTGCCCAGCGAGGCCGAGTTCGAATACGCGGTGCGCGCCGGCACCACCGGGCGTTATCCGTGGGGCAATGCCGGCTCGCCGCCGCTGGATGCGGGTAATTTTACCGGCGGCAACGATGTCTCGCGCAGTGGCCGGCATTGGAACAACGGCTTTGTCGGCTATGGCGACGGTTTCTGGGGGCCGGCGCCGGTGGGCAGCTTTCGCGCCAACGCCTGGGGCCTGCACGACATGGGCGGCAACCTGAGCGAGTGGGTGGCCGACTGCTGGCATGCCAGCTACCGGCGCGCGCCGGCCGACGGTGCGGCGTGGTTCAACCCCGGTTGCCGGCAGCGCATGATCCGCGGCGGTAGCTGGGCCAATTCTCCGCAGCAGACGCGTGCGGCCTGGCGGCAGTCGCAGGACTCCGATAGCACCAGCGCGCGCATCGGCTTCCGCGTGGCGCGCGGCATCTAGGGCGGCGGTACGGGCGGCAGGCCTGTCGCCGCCAAGGGTGTGATCGCAGCAGTGCAGATCGACGTTCTTGGCGCCAGTCGGGGTGCGATTGCCGCGTGCCGGTTGCAGCTTCCCGATGAGCGCCGGTCCGGTGTTGTTTACCGCCGACCACGGGTCACACGGTGTGCAGGCTTAACCCCAGCGAACAGCCCCCGAACCGCTCCGGAACCCACGGGCGTTCGCTGCGGTCTGCAGTGCCAGCACTTCTAAAGGATGGCTGCGATGAGCTGGGGAATCCGTTTGTTTCGTTGGCTGATCGCAGTGCTGCTGATCGGTGGCAGCGGCTACGCGGTAGCGCGGCATCTGCAGGATGGAAACACTGCCGGGCATTACGGCTCGGTCGAAGTGGTGCGCCCCGAGGGCACACCCAAGGCGATGGTGGTGCTGTTGCCCGACAGCGGCCATGCCCAGGACGGCCAGCGGCTTGCCGAGATGTTGAGCAACGACGGCGCGTTGGTCGCGATAATCGACACCGCCAGCTACCGCGAACGTGTGCGGTCTCACCGCGCCGCCTGTAGCTCGCTGGCCGACGATGCCGAGCGGCTGGGCAAGAAGTTGCTGCGCGCCGAGCACGTGGATGCGTTCCTGCCGCCGGTGCTGGTGGGGCAGGGCGATGGTGCGGTGCTGGCACGCCAGGCGCTGGCCTCAGCCGCGCCGGACGTGCTGGGGGGCGCGGTTGTCGCCGATGGCGGCACCAGCGACTTCGGCCTGGCCTGCGCACGCGATGTGCCCGATGCGAATCAGGGCTTCCTCGATGATCTGGTCGACGACGCCAACCCGATGCAGATTGCCGCCGCCACCCTTGGCCATTTTCAGGCAGCGCAGGCGCAAGGGGTGGGCGATCTGCCGTTGGTGGAACTGCATGCGCCCGGCAGCGACCGCTTGGTGGTGATGCTGTCCGGCGATGGTGGTTGGCGCGAACTGGACAAAGGCATCGCCGCGCAGTTGCAGCAGCAGGGCGTGTCGGTGGTGGGCTGGAACAGCCTGCGCTACTTCTGGGGCAGCCGCACGCCGCAGCAGGTCGGGGCGGATCTGGATCGGGTGATCGCCACGTATCGGCAGCGCTGGCATATCCAACACGTCGCCTTGGTGGGCTACTCGTTCGGCGCCGACGTGCTGCCGTTCGCCTATCCTGAGCTGTCGCCGCGCCAGCGTGCCTCGGTGCAATTCGTCAGCTTGCTCGGTCTTGGTCACCAGGCCGATTTCAAGGTGCGCGTCGGCGGCTGGCTGGGGTGGCACAACGATGCCGAGCGCGATGTGGAACCGGCGATCCAGTCGCTGGACGCGCATCGCCTGCAATGCATCTACGGCGATCAGGAAAAGGACACGCTGTGCCCTGAGTTACGCGCACGCGGTGTCGAGGTGGTTGCGCGCCCGGGTGGTCATCACTTCGATCATGATCCTGCGGTGTTGGCCGGAGTGTTGCTGCAAGGCTGGCAGCATGCGGTGCAGACGTCCACGCCCAGCCGTGGTTGAGGGGCGACACGACTAACCAACAGCACACAACCGAGTTGCCAGGTGCGATGTCCTCACCGCTTGCGGGACCCTTGGGGGCATGGATGCCGCCAAGAATTCTTCATGGACTGATTCACGGCGTGTCCCGCGCGTGGTGAGGGCATTGCGCCCTCGATGCGCTGAACTTTTTGAACCGTGCATTTGATTGCATCTCGACGACGCTACGACGCGAATTCTCGTTTGTCCTGGAGTGATCGAATACCTCGATACATCACTTGCAGAGCGGCTGATCTGCAAGTTGGCTGCAGGGCCCTTGCCCGCCCACCGTCGCGGGACACGCCGCAAGTACGTCCGTGTAGGCTCTTACGCGGCATCCATGCCGCGTAAGGTCCCGCGACGGTGGGCGGGCAAGGACCAGTGGGGAAGGTCGGTGCGCTTGGTGCGAGCGGTGCATGCCGCGAGTTGTGCGATGACGGGCGTTCTGATCAGCGGTTTTCGATTCGATCAATGTCGCTGCCATTTTCGACATCACTCCACGCGTCAACGAAGGCGAGTGCGCCAAACATGTTGCCGCCATCGATACAGCGTTCAAGAGTGTGTGTCAGCTGCTCTTAGCCTTCGCTGCGTTCTACGCGTACCTCAATGTTGCCATCGGCCAGCTGCGCACGCAGGCGCTCTCCGGGACTCACCTCGCCAGCGCTGCGCACCACGCTGCCATCGACGGGTCGGGTCACGATGGCGTAGCCGCGCGCCACCGTGGCCAGCGGGCTGACCGCTTCCAGCGAGCGCGCAAGACCACGCAGCCGCAGTTGATCGTGTTGCAAGCGTCGCTGCATGGCTGCCTGCGGATGCAAGGCCTGCAGGCGCTGCTGCAAGTTGGCCAGATCGCGTTGCGGGTTGTGCGCATGCAGGCGTGCCTGCCCACGTTGCACACGTGCTTGCAGCCGCTCCAGTACCTGTGTCATGCGTGCACGCAACTGGCGGCCGGCATCTTCCTGGCGGCGGTGCAGCAGTTGCAGCCGCGCCTGCGGGCTGTGCGCACGCAGACGCAATGCAAGCCGATCGGCGCGCTGCATCGCGTTGCCCAGCGCGTGTTGTTGCAGCTGGGCCATGCGCGCATGTGCACGCCGCACGCGGGCGACCAGCTCGCGTTGATCGGGCACCAGCAACTCGGCGGCCACCGAGGGCGTAGGCGCACGCACATCGGCAACGAAGTCGCTGAGGCTGAAGTCGGTCTCGTGACCAACCGCCGACACCACCGGTGTCTGCGCGGCGGCAATTGCGCGGGCCAGGCGCTCGTCGTTGAACGCCCATAGATCTTCCAGCGAGCCGCCGCCGCGGGTGATCAGAATGACGTCGTAGCGCCCGGAGGCGTCTGCGCGCTGCAGCAGCGAGGTGATCTGCGCGGCGGCGCTGTCGCCTTGCACCAGCGAGGGCAGCAGGTCCACTTCCAGCAGCGGGAAACGTCGCGCCAGCACGCTGAGCACATCACGCACTGCTGCACCGCTGGGTGAGGTAATCACCGCCAGGCGCCGCACATGCGCCGGCAACGGCTGCTTGCGCTCGGCATCGAACAGGCCTTCGGCGGCCAGGCGTGCGCGCAGCTCGTCGAAGGCGCGACGCAAGGCGCCTTCGCCGGCTTCTTCCATGTGGTCCAGCACCAGCTGGTAGTCGCCGCGCGCTTCGTACAGGGTGAGACGTCCGCGCGCGAGCACGCGCAGGCCTTCGCGCGGCTGGAACTTCAGCCAGGTGCTCTTGGGCTTGAACATCGCGCAACGGATCTGCGCGCGTGCGTCCTTGAGCGTGAAATACAGATGGCCCGAAGACGGGCGCGTGACGCTGCTCAGCTCTGCTTCCACCCAGACCAGCGGGAAGCTGCCTTCCAGCAGGTCGCGTGCCAGCGTGTTGAGCTGGCTGGGGGTGAGGATCTGTTCGTTGCGGTCGGCCATCGGCGCATTATCCCGCAGCGGCAATGCGCATGCGTGAGTGCATCACGCGGATGCTCACAAACCGTGTTGCGCCAGCGCCCAGCCCACGTGTTCGCGCACCAGCTCCGAGGCGTCGTGGCGACGCGCTTGCAGCGCCGCCAACACCTCCGGCGTGCCGGGTGCATTGCCCAGCCCCACTGCGATATTGCGCAGCCAGCGTTCGTGGCCGCTGCGGCGGATCGGGCTGCCCTCGGTACGGCGCAGGAACTCGTCCGTGTCCCATGTGAACAGCTGCGGCAGCGTCGCTACATCCAGGTCGTTGCGGGCACGGAAATCGGCTTCGTCGGTGCGTTGGGCGAACTTGTTCCAGGGACAGACCAGCTGGCAGTCGTCGCAACCGAAGATGCGGTTGCCGATCGGCTTGCGCATTTCCTCAGGGATTGCGCCATCGTGTTCGATGGTGAGATAGGCGATGCAGCGGCGCGCATCCAGCCGGTGCGGGGCGATGATGGCCTGGGTCGGGCAGATGTCGATGCAGCGCGTGCAGGTGCCGCAATGCGCGGTGGCCGGGGTATCGATGGGCAGCGGCAGATCGAGGTAGATCTCGCCCAGAAAAAACCATGAACCGCCATTGCGATCGATCAGGCAGGTGTGTTTGCCGATCCAGCCCAGCCCGGCGTTGCGCGCCAATGCGCGCTCCAGCACCGGTGCGGAATCGACGAATACGCGATAGCCGAACGCGCCGACTTCGCCCTGGATGCGCTCGGCCAGTTTCTGCAGCCGGTTACGCATCAGCTTGTGGTAATCGCGCCCCAGCGCATACCGCGCCACATAGGCGCGGCGGCCGTCGTGCAAGGTGTTCCAGGCTTCAGTGTCGTCCTTGCGGCCGTAGTCCATGCCCACCGACAACACCCGCAAGGTGCCGGGCACCAGCTCCTGCGGGCGCGAACGCTTGTCGCCGTGCTGGGCCATCCAGTGCATGGTCCCGTACAGGCCTTCTTCCAGCCAGCTGCGCAGATGTACCTCGTCTTCGCCCAGCTCGATGCCGGTGATGCCGCAGCGTTGAAAGCCGGCCTCGCGCGCAAGCGCACGGATGCGCGCGGCGGCGTCGGTGGGGTCGGGGCGGGCGAGGACGGCGGACATGGCGACAAGTATAGAATTCCCGGCATGTACGTACCGCTCGATCTCTACGACACCGCCGCCGCGCGCCGGCTGGATGCGCAGGCCACCGCGCTGCTCGGTGACGATGGCTATCTATTGATGCAACGCGCCGGGCAGGCCGCCTGGCATTACCTGCTGGAACGCTGGCCGCAAGCGCGCCGCATCGTGGTAGTGTGCGGCACCGGCAACAACGGTGGCGATGGCTATGTACTGGCGCGCCTGGCGCAGCGGGCCGGGCGTGATGTGCGGGTGGTGCATCTTCCAGAGCACGGCCCGGCCTCGGCGCTGTCACAGCGGGCCTGCACCGATTACCTGGGCGTTGGTGGCGCGATCGCATTGTTTCCGTCTCCGCTGGCGCAGGCCGATGTGATCGTCGATGCGCTGTTCGGCATCGGCCTCAACCGTGCGCCGGATGCTGACACCGCGTCATTGATCGAGGCCATCAACGCAGCCGGCGTGCCGGTGTTCGCGCTGGATGTGCCCAGCGGCATCGATGCCGATCACGGCGTGGCCTTCGATGCCGCGGTGCGCGCAGACGTCACCTTGCAGTTCATCGTGCCGCATATCGGGCTGTACACCGGCGATGCGCTGGAGCATGCCGGCGAGCGCGCGATTGCCTCGCTTGAGGTGCCGGATGCCGCGTTCGACGGGCTGGAGCCTGCCGCACACAGTTGGGATATCGACGCCTTGGCCGCGCAGTTGCGGCCGCGCCGACGCAATACGCACAAGGGCGAATCCGGGCGGGTGCTGTGCGTGGGCGGCAATCTCGGTAGCGGCGGCGCGATCATGCTGACCGCCGAAGCGGCCTTGCGCAGCGGCGCAGGGCTGGTGCAGGTCGCGACCCGCGCCGAGCACGTGGTGCCGCTGCTCACGCGCTGCCCGGAAGCGATGGTGCGCGCGGTGCAGGCCGACGACGACATCGCCGCACTGGCCGATGCGGCCGACGTGGTCGCACTGGGGCCGGGCCTGGGTCAGGACGCCTGGGCGCAGGCGTTATGGCATGCGGTGCTTGCCTCGGATACCGCGGTCGTCATCGATGCCGACGGCCTGAATCTGCTGGCTGCCAACGCAGTGCCGAGCCGCGGGCCGCGCGTGTTGACCCCACATCCCGGCGAGGCCGGCCGTTTGCTTGGCCTGTCCACCGCACACGTCCAGCGCGACCGCCTGGCTGCCGCAGACGCCTTGGCCAAGCGCTTCGACGCGGTTGTGGTGCTGAAAGGCGCCGGCAGCGTGATCGCCGCGCCGCACGCCGTGCCCCGCATCATCGACGCCGGCAATCCGGGCATGGCGGTGGGCGGCATGGGCGATCTGCTGACCGGCGTGATCGCTGCCTTGCTGGCGCAGGGCTGGTCGCCGCTCGATGCCGCCAGCCTGGGCGCCTTGTTGCATGCCTGCGCTGGCGACGCGGCCGCGCGCGCTGGCGAGCGCGGCCTGCTGCCAACGGATTTGTTACCCGAACTGCGCCGCCTCGCCAACGCCGGAGCCATTGCATGAGCCAATTCACCGCACAACTGGTCGACGCGCAGGCCACCGAAACCCTGGGTCAGGCCCTGGCCGCAGTGCGACCCACTGCTGCGATGGTGCAGCTGCATGGCGATCTTGGTGCCGGCAAATCCACCCTGGCGCGCGCGCTGTTGCGCGCACTCGGTGTCACCGGACCGATCCGCAGCCCCACCTACACCTTGGTCGAGCGCTATCCGCTCAGCACCGGCGACGAGGCCTGGCACCTGGATCTGTACCGCATCGGGCATGCCGGCGAATTGGACTTTCTCGGGCTCGATGAGGGCAGCGCGAGCCTGTGGCTGGTCGAATGGCCTGAACGCGGCGCAGGCGCCCTGCCGCCGGTGGATCTGGACGTGGAACTGGCCGTTGAAGGCGAGGGCCGCAGCGTCAAGCTGCTGGGCCGTAGCGAAACCGGGCGCGGTTGGCTGGCACGTCTGGCACAGCACCCCGAGTTGCAGGCGCTTTCTGTCGGCTCACAAGAACAATGAACGCCAGGTTGTGGATTATTAAGGGAAATCACCTTGCAATTGACACTATTGGGTGATTGAATCCAGCCCCATGACACCGGGGATCCGCCAGTTCTGTGTTTCTGCCCTGACCGCCAGCCTGAGCCTGGCGGTTTTTGCTGCGTGGGCCGGCGAAATCAAGAGCGTTGGTGTCAGCACCGGCGCAACCGGCACGCGCGCCGAGATTCAGCTTGCCGGCAGCGGCGGCTTCAAGACGCTGTCGTTGGCCAACCCCAATCGGTTGGTAGTGGATTTCCCCGATTCTGCGGGCGTGCGCGGTCTCAAGCTGCCTGGCGCTGCCGGTCTGGTGACCTCGGTGCGCACGGGCCAACCGGTGCCGGGGACGTTCCGGGTGGTGTTCGAGCTGGCAACGCCGGTCACGCCGCTGAAGCCACAGATGCAGACGCTGGGCAGTGCCTCGACCTTGGTGATCGAGTGGCCGGGTGATCCGACCCCGGTTGCGGCCACGGCCGCCACCGCGACGACAGCGCCTACGGCAATGCCGGTACCGCGCCCGGTCACTGCGCAGCCGGTGAATGCACAGGCCGAGGCAGCGCGTGCGACCGCAGCCTTGGCTGCATCTGCGCAGCGCGCCTCATCCGCGCCACCGCCGCAGGCCAGCACCAGCGGCGTACGTGCCTGCATCGGCCATGCCTACCGTCACAACGGCACCCGTTCCGACAACGGTCGCCACTGGCGTGCCGACGCCGCGTCCCGGCGTTGCCACGAGCGCGGTGACGACCAGTACGGCTATGCCGGCAAGCGCCGGCAGCACTACGCCCAATCGCGTCCCGGTCACCACTGCCAATGCACCCACAGGCGTGGCGATGACTGGCGGCAGCGCATCGCCCGCTGCGATCTTGAACGGTGGCACTGCGCCGATGGGCGTTGCACCCGGCAACACCGCGGCAGCCATGCCGAACGCGGCCTCAGGCGTGGTTGCGGGCACAGACAGCGACGATATCCCGCCGCGCCCGGTCCTGCCCAGCGAAGCCTCGCGGATCAAGATGGCGCCGGGCATGCGCCCGTTGATCGTGGCAATCGATCCCGGCCACGGTGGCCAGGACCCGGGTGCGATGGGCCCGACCGGCAAGCGCGAAAAAGACGTCACCCTGGCAGTCGGCCGCGAACTGGCGCGCCAGATCAACGCAACGCCCGGCATGAAGGCGTACATGACGCGCGACACCGACGTGTTCATTCCGCTGCCGATGCGCGCGCAAAAAGCCCGCGCCGCCAAGGCCGACATCTTCATCTCGATCCATGCCGATGCCGCAGAAAATCGCAGCGCAACCGGCTCATCCGTCTACGTGCTGTCGACCAAGGGCGCTTCCTCGCAGCGCGCGCGTTGGTTGGCCGACAAGGAAAACGCCGCCGATCTGGTCGGTGGCGTGCGCTTGCAGCAGACCGAAAGCACGCTTGCCAACGTCTTGCTGGATCTGGCGCAAAGCGGCCACATGAAGGCTTCCGAAGATGCTGCCGGCCATGTGCTGGGCGGGCTCAAGCGGATCGGCAACAACCACAAGCCGTTTCTGGAACGCGCCAACTTCGCGGTACTGCGGACCTCGGACATGCCGGCGATGCTGGTGGAGACCGCCTTCATCTCCAATCCGGATGAAGAGCGTCGCCTGATCGATCCGGCCTACCAGCGCAAGATCGCCTCGGCCGTGCTGGACGGCATCGATACCTTCTTCACTCGCCAGCCGCCACCGGGCACCCTGTTCGCCGCGCGTGCGCAGGCCGAAGCCGATGCAAGCGCCGGCACCGTGGCCGGCGGCAGCCGCTGACCCGCTCGGCTATCATTCCGCACTGATTCCTTGATGACGGCGCCTGCGCGCCGCCGGATTGCCGTGCCGACGTCTGTCTTGCTTGCTACACCCTCGATGCGCTTCCCAGTTTGCGACCAGCGCGAGTGCCTGCGCTGATGGCGATTCGTCAGCTGCCCGACATCCTGATCAACCAGATTGCCGCCGGCGAAGTGGTCGAGCGGCCTGCATCGGTGGTCAAGGAATTGGTTGAAAACGCGCTCGATGCCGGCGCCACCCGCGTGGATATCGAGCTCGAAGAAGGCGGCGTGCGCTTGATCCGTATCCGCGACAACGGCGGCGGCATCCCGCCGGACGAACTGCCGTTGGCGGTATCGCGGCATGCCACCAGCAAGATCGCCTCGCTGGACGATCTGGAAACCGTAGCCACGCTCGGTTTTCGCGGTGAAGCCCTGCCGTCGATCGCCTCGGTCAGCCGCTTCACCCTGGTCTCGCGCCGCCACGATGCCGAACACGGCTCCGCGTTGGAAATCGAAGGCGGCCGCCTGGGCGAAGTGACGCCGCGTGCGCATGCGCCGGGCACCACGGTGGAAGTGCGCGAGCTGTTCTACAACGTGCCGGCGCGGCGCAAGTTCTTGCGTGCCGAGCGCACCGAGCTCGGGCATATCGAAGAGTGGCTGCGCTCGTTGGCACTGGCGCGGCCGGATGTGGAATTGCGCGTTTCGCATAACGGCAAACCCTCGCGTCGCTACAAGCCGGGCGATCTGTATTCGGATGCGCGTCTTGGCGAAACGCTGGGCGAGGATTTCGCCCGGCAGGCCTTGCGCGTGGATCACGGCGGCGCCGGTCTGCGGCTGCATGGTTGGGTCGCGCAACCGCATTACTCGCGTGCCAGTACCGACCAGCAATATCTCTACGTCAATGGCCGTTCGGTGCGCGATCGCAGCGTGGCGCATGCGGTGAAGATGGCCTATGGCGATGTGCTGTTCCATGGCCGCCAGCCGGCGTATGTGTTGTTTCTGGAACTGGACCCGGCGCGCGTGGACGTCAACGTGCACCCGGCCAAGCATGAGGTGCGCTTCCGCGAGGCGCGGCTGATCCACGATTTTGTGTATCGCACCTTGCAGGACGCGCTGGCGCACACGCGTGCCGGCGCGATGCCAAATAGCATCGGCACGGAAGGCACCAGCGATACAGGTGCTGCACCGAGTGGGATGGCCAACACTCCGAACTACGGTGGCGCAACCGGCAGTGGTGGCGGCACCGGCTACGGCAACTGGACGCCATCGCAAACACCCTTGGGCCTGCGCGTGGATGAAGCGCGCGCCGCGTACAGCGCGCTGTACGCGCCGCCATCGGGCAGCGCACAGCAGCAGTCCGCGGCCATGCAAACCTTCTCCGGCACCGGCTTGCCGGCGACTTCGCACGACAGCGGTGTTCCCCCGCTCGGCTATGCGGTTGCTCAATTGCACGGCATCTACATCCTTGCCGAAAACGCCGAGGGCTTGATCGTGGTGGACATGCACGCCGCGCACGAACGCATCGGTTACGAACGGCTTAAGAACGCGCACGACAGCATCGGTCTGCACGCGCAGCCGCTGCTGGTGCCGATGACGCTGGCAGTAGGCGAGCGCGAAGCCGACACCGCCGAGCGCGAAGCCGATACGCTGGCCAGCCTGGGCTTCGAGATCACCCGCGCCGGTCCGCAATCGCTGCATGTGCGCAGTATTCCCGCGCTGCTGGCCAATGCCGAACCGGAAGCGCTGCTGCGCGATGTGCTCGGCGACCTGCGCGAACACGGTCAGAGCCGCCGCATCGCCACTGCGCGCGACGAGCTGCTGTCCACCATGGCCTGCCACGGTGCGGTACGCGCGAATCGGCGCCTTACCGTGCCCGAAATGAACGCGCTGCTGCGCGATATGGAAGCCACCGAGCGCTCCGGCCAATGCAACCATGGCCGACCGACCTGGGCACGGGTTACGCTGGGCGAAATCGATCGTTGGTTTCTCAGGGGGCGTTGATGGCTGGGTTGCACAAGGGGAAACACTGGCTGCTCGGCATGCTGGTGTTCATGGCGCTGGCCGGGTGCGGGCGAGACGCACCGCCGCCGGCGGCGCCCGTCGCCCTGGACAAGACATTCCTGGCCGACAACGCCGCCTGGCGCGAAGCCCGCCTGGCAGAGCTGCGTGCGCCAGACGGCTGGACCAGTCTGGTCGGCCTGCACTGGCTATCGCTGAAAGCGCATTACATCGGCAGCAGTGCCGACAGCGGCATCAAGCTGGCGGTCGGTCCGCCCAAGATGGGCATGTTGTCCTCCGAGGCCAACACGGTCTGGTTCGTGCCCGAGCGCGGTGCAGCGCTGACCGTCGATGGCAAGCCGCTGACCGGCAGGATCCGCTTCCACTCCGATGACGACCCACAGCCGACCTTGATCCATTTCGATGACGGCAAAGGCGTGTTGAGCCTGATCCGTCGCGGCGACCGCAATGCGCTGCGGGTCAAGCATGCCGATGCACCATCGCGCACCGGCTTCGCCGGTTTGGAATACTGGCCAGTCGATCCGTCCTGGCGTATCAGCGGACGCTACGTGCCCAACGATGTCGGCAAGACCATCCCGATGGTGGATATCGTGGGCATCAGCAGCGAGCAGCCGAACGCGGGGGCAGTCGAATTCGAGCGCGACGGCAAGCCCTATCGGCTGGAAACCATCGGCGAACCGGGGCGGCCGATGTTCGTGGTGTTTGCCGACCGTACCAGCGGGCATGGGAGCTACCCGGCCGGGCGCTTTCTGGATCTGGATGTCGCCGATGCCTCCGGGCATGTGGTGATCGACTTCAATCGCGCCTACACCCCGCCGTGCGCGTTTACGCCGTTCGCGACCTGTCTGTTGCCGCCACCGGAAAACCGTATCGACCTGGCCGTGTCGGCGGGCGAGAAGGCTTACAAGGTGCCGCACTGACGTGGAGAAAACCGACGTGGTAAAGACAAGCGCGCGAACCCGACTTGCAACATGGTGCAGCAGCGCACTGATCTGCGTGGCGCTGTGGAGCGGGGCAGTTGTGCCCGCCTGGGCGCGTGCTGGCGGCGAGGCTGCGGCCGGACCACCGGTGCCGTTGTTGTGGAAGGTCGATGGCAAGGGCGGCACGCTGTATCTACTGGGCTCGTTCCATGTGCTCAAGCCCAGCGATTACCCGCTGTCGCCGGATGTCATGCAGGCCTTCGCCAAGGCCGACCGGCTGGTGTTCGAACTACCGCCCTCCGATGCGCAATCGCCGGAGCTGGCCGGCCGCATGCTGCAGGCGGCACGGCGCACCGACGGGCGCCGGTTGCAGGACGCGCTCGATGCAAAAACTTGGCAGGCCTTGAGCGCCTACGCGCGCAAATACGGCATGTCGCTCGACACCCTGCAGCCACTCGAGCCCTGGTTTGTCGCCTTGACGATCAGCCTGGCCGAGATGAGCCGGCAAGGCATGGACCCGAACGCCGGTCTGGATCATTACCTGATGGAGCAGGCGCAGGCCAAGGGCAAACCGGCCGATGGCCTGGAGCGCGCCGAACAACAGATCGCCATGCTCGATGGCATGTCGCCCACCGAGCAGCATCAGTTGCTGGAAGAGTCGCTGGACGAGGCGGAGGCTACCGATCAGGTGCGTCAGCTGCACACGGCCTGGCGCAATGGCGATGTGCATACGCTGTCCACGCAAATGGCCGAAGACATGCGTCGGCAATACCCGGCGCTGTATCAGGACATCAACGTCGAGCGCAATGCGCGTTGGGTGCCGCTCCTGGAGCAACGGCTAGGTAAAGGCAGCGGAACCACACTGGTGGTGGTCGGTACGCTGCATCTGCTGGGTAGCGACGGCGTGGTAGAGCGTCTGCGTGCACGTGGCTACCACGTGGAGCGGATCTGCTCGGCCTGCACGGAGCAGGTCGGCCGCTGATCTGGCTGCGCCGGGAGCGTGTCACGCTCCAGCGCAGCAGTCGTCTTTCAGCCGCGATTGCGGGCCTTGCCGGTGGTGCCCGTGTTGCTGGACGTGCCGTGTGTACCGGTTCCCTTGTGCGTCCCGGTACCCATCGGGCCACTGCCGATGCCAGAAGAACCTGGCGGTGTCGGCGGCGTACCAGGGCCACCCGGGCGGCCGAAGCCGGCGCCGAAATTGCGCTGGAATTCCTGCCACAACTCCAGGTTGCGCTCGGTCAGCTGATTCATCATTGCCCACGGGGTCTGCCCAAGCAGGTTGCCCATCTGCTGGCGGAACTGCTGCTGCTGATCCAGGAACACCTGCATGCTGCGCTCCAGGTAGTTGCCCATGAAGCCCTGCAGCGAGTCGCCGTAGAAACGGATGATCTGACTCAGCAACTGGGTGGAGAGCATCGGCTCGCCGTCCTGTTCGCGGTCGGCAATGATCTGCAGCAATACGGCGCGACTGAGGTCTTCGCCACTCTTGGCGTCGCGTACTTCGAATTCTTCGCCGTCGATGATGAGCTGACGCACATCCTCTATGGTGATGTAGCTGGAAATTTCCGTGTCGTAAAGACGGCGATTGGGATACTTCTTGATGATGCGAAGTCCGGCCATGGAACGTTCACTCACAACGATAGTGCGCGCAGGATGGCGCACCGCAACAGCGCTTGCAACAGCAAAAGGCCTTATTTTCTTAAGCAGACACCTAAAAATGCTGCGCAGCATGATTTCTAAGGAGTTTTCATGCTGCAGCGCGAAGGTGCAGCAAACGCTACCAGCCCATGTGATGGCCGCCGTTGATATCCAGGTTGGATCCGGTGATCCAGGCGGCCTCTTCTGCGACCAGAAATGCCACCGCATAGGCGATCTCTTCCGGGCGACCCAGCCGCCCGGTGGGGATGTCGGCAACGATCTTGGCGCGCACCTCTTCCGGCACCGCCATCACCATGTCGGTGGCCACGTAGCCTGGTGAGACGGTGTTGACGGTCACCCCGAATGCCGCGTTTTCGCGCGCCAGCGAGATGGTGAAGCCGTGCATGCCGGCCTTGGCGGCGGCGTAGTTGGCCTGCCCGTACTGGCCCTTCAATCCGTTGATGGAGCTGATCTGGATCACCCGGCCCCAGCCGCGTTTGCGCATGCCCTCGATCACCGGGCGGGTGACGTTGAAGACCGAATTGAGGTTGGTATTGATGACCTCGTGCCACTGCTCGGCGGTCATGCGGTGGAAGGTGGTATCACGGGTGATGCCGGCGTTGTTGACCAGTATTTCGATCGGCCCCAGTGAGGCTTCCACTTCTTCGACCAAGGCGCGCGCATGCTCGGAGGAGGCCACATCGCCGCGAAACAGGGCGAACTCGTAGCCCTGCGCCTGCATGCGCTGCTGCCATGCGCGGGCTTTTTCCTCATTGCGGAAATTGCTGGCGACCCGGTGCCCCTGGTCGGCCAGGCGCTTGCAGATGGCGGTGCCGATGCCGCCGGTGCCGCCGGTGATCAATGCGACGCGAGATGTCATGACGACTCCAATGAACAGATGGTGGGCGAGTGGGACGCGGACACTGGCGCCGCGCCCGGTTGCCGGTGCTGGGTCGCAATTCTAGTCACGCCGGTGCTCTGATGCGCGTTCGGTCACGTTCGGAGGTGGTGGCGGGGCAGCAGTTGAGGCGAAAAATGCTGCACGGCATGTTGCAGCAGCGTGTCGACTGCAGCATGCCGCGGCAGCGCTGCCGCGTTCTGTCCGAGTGCGGCCCAGGCGGCGTGCAGGGCTGGTAGCGGGTCGGCATCGTCCAGTGCGGGTGCGTCATGCGACTTGGACAGCTTGCGGCCGTCGCCATCCAGGATCAGCGGCAGATGCAGATAGCGCGGCTGCGGCAGGCCCAGGGCGCGCTGCAGCAGCAGCTGGCGCGGGGTGGAGTCGAGCAGGTCCGCGCCACGCACCACATCGGTGATGGCTTGCGCGGCATCGTCCACCACCACAGCCAGTTGGTAGGCCCAATAGCCATCGGCGCGGCGCAGCACCACATCGCCCACCTCGGCATACACGTCCTGCATCACGTGGCCCTGCAGTGCGTCGTCGAAGCCAACCGACGCCTGTGGCGGCACCCGCAGGCGCACCGCGCGGCGGGTACTCAGCGGCGCCACACAGGCGTGGTGGATGCCGTCCATGCCCGCAAGATCGGCGCGGCTGCAGCTGCATTCGAAGGCCAGCCCGGCCTCCAGCAACGTGGTCAGAGCGGCGGCGTATTGCGCGTCGCGATCGGACTGATATATCACCGGGATGTCCGAGCTCAGCCCGAATGCCGCCAACGTGCGCAACTGGCGTTGGGTGGCGCCGGGCTCGGCGCGCGGCGGGTCGATGTCTTCGATGCGCACGCACCACTCACCTCCGGCATGGCGCGCGAGCAGCCAGCTGCCGAAGGCCGCCAGCAGGGAGCCGAAGTGCAGGGGGCCGGTGGGGGAGGGCGCAAAGCGGCCGCGGTAGCTGGGTGATGACATGGGCAGCTGAATCGTCGGTCAGATGCTTGCTTGATTTCAAGCGCTGGCGGCCGCAAATCCGCAGCAGTTCATTCCCGCATGTGTGGAGTCATCGCGCCATGTTCAACCGCATTTTCCTGTTTTTGCTGACCAATTTTGCGGTGCTGATGCTGGCCGGCATCGTGATGTCAGTGCTGGGCGTCAATCCTGCGCAGATGAGCGGCTTGCTGGTGATGGCGGCCGTGTTCGGTTTTGGCGGGTCGCTCGTTTCCTTGCTGCTGTCCAAGTTCATGGCCAAGCGCAGCACCGGCGCCCATGTCATCACCGAGCCGCGCACGCCGACCGAGCGCTGGCTGCTGGAGACCGTGCGTCGCCAGGCGCAGGCGGCCGGCATCGGCATGCCGGAGGTGGCGGTCTATGACGGCCCGGAGATCAACGCCTTCGCCACCGGCGCCAACCGCAACAATGCCTTGGTGGCGGTGTCCACCGGCTTGCTGCAGAACATGAGCCAGGACGAGGCCGAAGCAGTGCTGGGCCACGAAATCGCGCACGTCGCCAACGGCGACATGGTGACCATGGCGCTGCTGCAAGGCGTGCTCAATACCTTCGTGATCGTGCTGGCGCGTGTGGTCGGCGGTGTCATCGACGGCGCCATCTCCAGCAATCGCGAAGGTGGCCGCGGTTTTGCGTATTACATCATCGTGTTCGCGCTGGAGATGGTATTCGGTTTGTTCGCGACCATGATCGCAATGTGGTTTTCGCGCCGTCGCGAGTTTCGCGCCGATGCCGGTGGTGCGCAGCTGGCAGGGCGCAGCAAGATGATCGCCGCGCTGGAGCGCTTGTCGCTCAATCACGGCCAGAACACCTTGCCCTCGCAGGTGCAGGCGTTCGGGATCTCCGGCGGTGCGGGCGACGGCCTGCGTCGTCTGTTCCTGAGCCATCCGCCGCTGACCGAGCGCATCGCTGCGCTGCGTGCCGCGAACGGTGCTGCGCGATAAGGCTGCACTGGTGTCGATTGTCTTGAATTGGCTGGTCAGCGCGGATAGATCGGTTGTAGAGCTGCTGATCTGTTGATTGGCTGCAGGGCCCTTGCCCGCCCACCATCGCGGGACACGCCGCAAGTACGTCCATGTAGGCTCTTACGCGGCATCCATGCCGCGTAAGGTCCCGCGATGGTGGGGCGGGCAAGGACCAGTCGAGATGGTCGGTGTGCATGTTAGGCTTTGAGTAAAGCAGCCAGCAAACTCTCTGGTGCGGTGTCCTCACCGATTGCGGGACCGTGTGGCGGCATGGATGCCGCTACCGAGCCCCCATGAACGGGTTCACGGCGTGTCCCGCGAACGGTGAGGGCACCGCGCCCTCGACTAATCTAGCTTTGATTGTTGGTCTTTCGCTTGCCTCGGCAAGGCCTCAACCGAACTCGTAGTTCATCAACGGCCCGGTCGGTGCGACGAAGTCGCCTTGCACGTAGTCCACGCCGGCACTGAAGAAGCTGCTCATCGACTGCGCATCGGCCACGAATTCGGCCACGGTAAGAATGCCGGCCGGTTGCGCACGCGAAGTGATCTCGCGAATTTTTTCCTGACTTTCGCGGGCCGATGCGACATCTCCGGTGATACCGCGGTCCAGCTTGAGAAAAGCCGGCTGGAAGTGCGCCAGCAACTGGAACGAATCCAGGCCCGAACCGAATTGTTCCAGCCCCACCTTGCAGCCCATCGAAGACAGCGAGGCCAGAAACTGCTGGGCGTTGCGCAGATGCGTGAACACCTTCGATTCCGGCGTCTGCAACCACAGCCGCTCGCCGGGCACGCCGTACACCGCCAACTGCTCGCGGATGGTGTCGATCATCTGTGGGTCGGAGAACGAGTTCGGTCCGATCCGTACCAACAGGTGTGTCTTGTGTCCGGCACGTTGCCGCTCGCCGAGCTGGCGAATCGCGCGCGCCACCACCCAGCGGTCGATTTCGGTGATCAGGTCGTGCTCTTCGGCGATGGCGATAAACGCGTTCGGCGACATGATTTCGCCATTGCGTTCCAGCCGCAGAAACGCCTGGTACAACTCCACCGGTTCGCCCTGCAGGTTGAGCACAGGCTGGTAGTGCAGCGAGAAGCCATCGCCGATCAGTGCTTCGCGCAGCTGTTCTACCCAACGTTCGATGCGTTCTTCTTCGGCGCGATCAGAGGCGGCGGGGTCATAGATGCTGAGCGCATTGCCGCCGAGCTCGGCAGTGGTGCGTACCGCCTCGGTGCCGCGATTGAGCACCTGGCCGATGCTGGCGATCTTTTCGCCGATCTGTACCCCGCCAATGCTCACCGTGACCGTGGCCGAGCGCGCGCCGATGCTGAAGACATGCTGCGCGAACGCATCGCGCACCATTTCAGCCAATGCGTGGGTACGCGCGTAGTTGCCGTCCATCAGCAACGCAAAGCTGTGCTCGCCGAAGCGCGCCGCCACCACGCTGTCATCCAGCACGCTGGCCACATGCGCGGCCAGGGCGGCGATCAACGCGTCGGCCGAATCCAGGCCGATTTCGGGCAATAGCCGCGCGTAATGGTCCGGCTCGATCAGCAGGAAGCCGGATTGGCCTTCGCTGCGACCGGCCCGTGCCACCGCCTGTTCCAGCGCGACCATGAAGGTCGGCCGGTTGAGCAGGCCGGTGACCTGATCGCGTTGGCGCAGATCTTCGACCTCGCGTGCCAGTTCCGGGTCGAATTCCTCGCGGCGGCGGAACACCACCTGGATGCACGGCTCGCCTTCATACGTGGCGGTGGCAAATTCCATCGTCGCCGGGAAGGTGTCGCCTTCCAGTCGGCGCGCGTCGACCTTGTATTGCGCCGGCGGCGGTTCGCCCTTGGACAGCGACTTGAGCAATTGCTTGAAATCGTCGACGTATTGCGCGGCGATCATGTCCAGCAACGATACGCCCTCGACATCCTCGAACGACTCGAAGCCGAACATCTCCAGATACGCCTCGTTGGCACGGATATGCATGCCCTCGTGCACGTAGGCGATGGGGTCGCGCGAAGAGGCGATCAGGGCATCGCACCGCCGCTCGGTTTCGCGCATCTGCGCTTCGATGCGACGCAGTCCGCGCCGGGCCTGCAGATCGGCCCATTCCGAACGCACCAGTGCCAGCAGATGCTCGGGACGATTCCGCAGCACGAGCGCGCGAATGCCGTGCGAAGCAGCCTCGACCAACGCGTTTTCTTCGATCCGTTCGGCCAGCAGAATGATCGGAATGTCCTTGCCGCTGCTCGCGATCTGCTGCTGAAGCGCGTTCATCGGAATCTGCAGCGCCTGGCCATGCAGGGCCAGATCGATCTGGCCGGACAACATGCTGGCGAGGTCGTCCAGGGTCTGCGGCCGCGATGGACGCACTGCAATGCCGCCGTTGCGCAACGCGGTCACGATCGCCTCCGCGCTCTCGACACTGTCGTCGACGATCATCAAGCGGAGGGTGAGATCTTTACCTTTCTGCATGCGCGGCTTCCTGGAGACGGCTCTAAATACACGAAGGGGGTCGGAGGCGTCCATGTGTGTGGACAAGACCGCATCCGGGGTGAGACTTGGTCCACGTTTCTATAACCCAGCATAGGCTTAAGCGACGCTTCCTGCGGCGTGACCGGATGCCCATGCCCACTGAAAGTTGTAGCCGCCCAACCATCCCGTCACATCCAGCACCTCGCCGACGAAATACAAGCCGGCCACCAGACGCGACTCCATGGATGCACTGGAGACCTGGTTGGTATCGACACCGCCGAGCGTTACTTCAGCGGTACGGTAGCCTTCGGTTCCGCTGGCGACCAGCGGAAATGCGCCGAGCAGGTCGGCCGCGGCCTGCAGTTGCGGCGGATCGAGCTGACGCACCGGCTTGTCCGGCAGCCACACTTCGCACAGGCGCTGCGCAAAGCGTCGCGGCAGCACGTCGGCCAGTACATTGCGCAGTTCGGTGGCGCCGCGTTGATGTTTTTGTTCGCGTAACCAGGCTGCAGCATCCTGGCCGGGCAGCAGGTCCAGGCGCAGATCATCGCCGGGCTGCCAAAACGAGGAGATCTGCAGGATCGCCGGGCCACTGACCCCGCGGTGGGTAACCAGCATGAAATTGCGAAAGCTGACCCCGTTGCAGTGCGCCTCGACCGGCAAGGCCAGCCCGGACAACTCCTGCAGCCGCTCCTGATGCTTGCCACTCAGCGTCAGCGGAACCAGCCCGGCGCGTGTCGGCAGCAGCTCGTGGCCAAACTGTTTGGCCAGCGCATAGCCGAAGCCGCTGGCGCCCATGCTCGGAATCGACAGCCCGCCGGTGGCGACGATCAGCGATTGCGCCTGCACGCGCCCCTGGCTGGTTTCGATACTGAAGCCATCGCTGTCGCGCCGCACCGAGCGTACTTCGCACTCGGTACGCACCTGCACGTCAGCCGCTTCGCACTCGTCCAGCAACATGCGCACAATCTGCTTGGACGAGATGTCGCAGAACAGCTGTCCCAGCTCTTTCTCGTGATAAGCGATGCCGTGGCGCTCGACCATTTCCACGAAATCCGACGGGCTGTAGCGGGCCAGCGCGGATTTGCAGAAATGCCGATTGGCCGACAGAAAGTTGCCTGGCGTGGTGCCGGTATTGGTGAAGTTGCAGCGCCCGCCACCGGACATCAGGATCTTCTTGCCGATCTTGTTGGCGTGGTCGATCACCAGCACCTGGCGGCCACGTCGGCCGGCGGTGAAGGCGCTCATCAGTCCAGCCGCGCCGGCACCGATGACCAGCACGTCGTAACGCGTGCTCATTCGGCCGGGGCTTGCCGCACCATCGGGGTCAGGGTGACGTTGCCCTGATCTGCGAGCATCTGCACCTCGCCGTCCTGGATGATCACATCGAAGCGCATGCCGCGCTGGATCAGGGCGCCAAGCGCCTCGGTGGCCTGCGAATCGAGCTCCAGCACGCGCAGGTTGCGTTGTCGGCCGAGCGCATTGGCCTGCTTCTTCCACCAGGTTTCGGTGGCCTGGCCGCCATAGCCGATCACCACTGCCTCACGCGAGCGATTGCAGGCCTTGCGCACGCGGCTTTCGTCCGGCTGGCCGAGGTCGATCCACAGATCCGGGTCGCCGGTGTAATCGCGCCGCCACAGGTCGGGCTCGTCGTCGTTGCTCAGCCCGCGGCCGAACTCCAGACGGTCGTCGGCAAACAGCGCGAACGCCAGCAGCCGCACCATCAGGCGCTCGTCGGTTTCGGAAGGGTGCTGGGCCAGGGTCAGTGAATGGTTGGCGTAATAGCCACGGTCCATGTCGCTGATCTGAAGTTCCGCCCTGCGGACGGTGGCGGTAAGAGCCATCAGGATGCCGATTGCAAAGGGCGCTCATGATACGCCGCCGCTGCAAGCCCGGCGTGCTGCGCTAGGCGCGCGGTTGCGCTGCCAGCCAGCGGTCCAGTTGCGCAGCAAATGCCTGGCGGTCGCGTGCATGCAGCGCAGGCGGCCCACCGGTGGCGACGCCGGCACCGCGCAGTTCTTCCAGAAAGCTGCGTACCGACAGGCGCTCCTTGATGGAGTTGCCGGTGAATGGCTCGCCGCGCGGGCTGATGGCGGTCGCGCCTTGCTCCAGGACACGGGCAGCCAATGGAATGTCCTGCGTGACGACAAGATCGCCGGCGGCAACCCGTTCGGCAATGGCATCATCGGCCGCGTCCGGTCCGCCCGGCACCTGGACGGCGCGCACATGCGCCAGGCGTGGCGTGGGCAGGAAATGATTGGCGACCAGGGTCACTGCGGTGCCGGTGCGCACGGCTGCTCTGAACAAGATGTCGCGGACCACGGCAGGACAGGCATCGGCATCGACCCAGATCTGCGCCTGGGTTGGCGTACTCGGCGTATTCATAAGGTGATATCGATAGGGAAGGGACCTGACATGCGGTCGGATTTGGCCCGATAGTAAAAATTTTGACGCGGGGTGTCGCTTTTTATTGGAATCGCGAGTATTGTGCACTCACTGTGTTTGCAAGGGTCACCGTGAATCGTGGCCTGATGCAGCCGGATCGTTACAGATCTCGCTTCATCGTTCCGCTTTACCAACGCCTGCAACTCAGTCTCAGCTCCGGCTTTTCGGACGCTGCGATTTATCAATCAATAGTTCAGGAGTTAGTAAATGTCAGAACGTCTAAACGGTACTGTGAAGTGGTTCAACGATGCCAAGGGCTTCGGCTTCATCACCCCGGAAAGCGGCCCGGACCTGTTCGTGCACTTCCGTGCCATCCAGGGCACCGGCTTCAAGTCGCTGCAGGAAGGCCAGAAAGTGAGCTTCGTCGCCGTGCAGGGCCAGAAGGGCATGCAGGCTGACCAGGTGCAGGCGGTCTAATCCGTCTGCAACCGTAAGGTTGCCAAAAACGCCGGTCGCGCAAGCGATCGGCGTTTTTTATTGGGCGTCTTTTGAGCAATGCGTTTGCATCGTCAGCAGCGCGGGGCCTGCAGGCGCGAGTGAGCGCGGCGACGACGCAGGGATGGGTAGGATGTGCGCTTTCCGCGCGCAGCCCTTCTCATGATCACTGTCCACCATCTCAATAATTCCCGTTCCCAGCGTGTGCTGTGGCTGCTGGAAGAACTGGCGCTACCGTACCAGATCGTGCGGCATGAGCGCGATTCCAAGACCATGCTGGCGCCGGCCGCATTGCGTGCGATCCATCCGCTGGGCAAATCGCCCCTGATCGTGGATGGCGATCTGACCGTGGCCGAGTCCGGCGCGATCATGGAGTATCTGACCGAACGCTACGATACCGAATGCGCGCTGTCGCCATCGCCGCGTCCGCAGGATTCGCCGGAGCGCATGCAGTTTCGCTACTGGATGCATTACGCCGAAGGCTCGGCGATGCCGCCGTTGTTGATGACGCTGATCTTCGCGCGCATTCGCAGTGCGCCGATGCCGTTTTTCGTCAAACCCATTGCACGCGCGATTGCGGACAAGGCGATGTCGGGCTTCGTCAGCCCGCAACTCAAGCTGCATCTGGACTGGATGGAGCAGTCGCTGCAGGCCAGCAACTGGTTCGCCGGTGAGCGCTTTACTGCGGCTGACATCCAGATGAGCTTTCCGGTGCAGGCCGCCGCGGCGCGTGGTGGCGGATTTGAAAATTATCCGCGTTTGCGCGCGTTTCTGGAGCGGATCGAAGCGCGTCCGGCGTATCAGGCCGCGCTGAAAAAGGGCGGCCCGTTCGAGCTGATGGGACGCAAATCCCCAGAGTAATGCTGGCAGCGGCTTGGCGAGGCGTAATGCTGCGGCAAGCAGCGATCACTTTGCTGGCCGCCAGTCGTCTGGTTTGCGACTTCCCAATCCCCACGTCCAATCCCGCGCGCAACCACCTGCGCGCGCACGTCCAGACCTCAGGGCGCGCGACACTGCCGCAGGAACTGCAAGGTGTCGCGCATCACTTGCGATTCCTTGCGGAGTGACAGCACCAAACGCATATGGCCCATTCCTGGATAAAAAATGCGGTGCGCCTGGACCCCCGCCTGTTGTTCGGCGGCAGCGAGAACCGTGCTGTTACGCGGTTCCACCACGTGGTCGGCATCGCCGTGCAGCAGCAACATCGGCGGCTCGTCCCCATCCACATGACGAATGGGTTGCGAGGCTTCCTGTTCGGTAGGTGAAGTGCCGAAGATCTGGATCAATTCAGGGTCGGTCATCGGCGAGAAGTCGTAAGGGCCTGCGAGGCCGACGAAACCGCAGAGTTGGCGTGGCTGCATGCCCTGTGCCTGCAGCCATCGGCGATCGGTGGCGAGCAGTCCTGCGATGTACGCACCGGCGGAGTGGCCCATCACCGCCAGGCGGGCAGGGTCTCCGCCGTAGGCGCGTGCGTGCTGATGGCTCCAGGCGGTGGCCTGTGCGGCATCGCTCATGAAGCCGTCCAGCCGGACCTGCGGATACTTTCGATAGTCGGTCACCATCACCACCATGCCCTCGCGGGCCAGCGAGCGGCCGACCCAGCGATAGTTGGCGCGGGCGCCACGCTTCCAGGTGCCGCCGTAGAAAAACACCACCACCGGCGCATCGACGGCGCCGCGCGGTTGGTAGACGTCCAGCGCCAGGCCGTGTTCCGGGTCGAAGACCTCGTTGCGGTGTTCGATGACGCCAGTGCGGCTGGATGCAGCGTTGATGCCGCCGAAGAACACGCTGCTGCAGGCGCTCAGGCTTAACGCGCCGAGTAGCAAAAGGGCAGGGCGAAACCAGCGGGAAGTGTGCAAGCGCATGAGTAGGGTCGCTGTAATAACTGAAGAGGAATGAATCTGCGGCTGTTGTGATGTGCGAGTGCGGCTGGATGCTGCAGTTCAGCGTGTCTGGAATGGGGATACGAGGCCGGTAGCGAATAGGATGCGCGGTTCACCCATGCGAAGTTCACCCGCTCTGGCCTAGGCTTGTCGCCATGACAGATATCCAGTTCGACAACCGTCTGCGTCAGCAGTTGCCTGGTGATCCGGAAGAAGGGCCGCGTCGCCGGGATGTGGTCGCTGCCTGGTCGTCGGTGTCGCCGACGCCGGTCGCAGCGCCCAGGCTGCTGGCCTATTCCGCCGAGATGGCGCAGCAACTCGGGCTGGACGAGGCCGAGATTGCCAGTGCCCGTTTTGCCGAGGTGTTTGGCGGCAACGCGTTGTCTCCGGGCATGCAGCCGTGGGCGGTCAATTACGGCGGGCACCAGTTCGGGCATTGGGCCGGCCAGCTCGGCGATGGCCGGGCCATTTCGCTGGGCGAGGCGATCGGGGTCGATGGTGGTCGCTACGAATTGCAGCTCAAGGGCGCCGGTCCCACGCCTTACTCACGCGGCGCCGATGGGCGCGCCGTGCTGCGCTCGTCGATTCGTGAATTCCTGTGCAGCGAAGCGATGCACCATCTGGGTGTGCCGACAACGCGCGCACTGAGCCTGGTCACGACCGGCGATGCAGTGGTGCGCGACATGTTTTACGACGGTCGCCCGCAGCGCGAGCCCGGCGCCATCGTATGCCGGGTGGCGCCATCGTTCATTCGCTTCGGCAATTTCGAATTGCCCAGTGCGCGCGGGGATAGCGCGCTGCTGCGGCAGTGGGCGGATTTCACCATTGCACGCGATTTCCCGGAGTTGGAAGGTGCTGGCGAGAATCTGTACGCGGCCTGGTTTGCGCAGGTCTGCGAGCGCACCGCCGTGATGGTGGCGCACTGGATGCGGGTCGGTTTCGTGCATGGGGTGATGAACACCGACAACATGTCGATCCTGGGCCTGACCATCGATTACGGCCCATATGGCTGGGTCGACGACTACGACCCGGACTGGACGCCGAATACCACCGACGCGCAGGGCCGGCGTTACCGCTTCGGCACCCAGCCGCAAGTGGCGTACTGGAACCTGGGACGCCTGGCGCAGGCGCTCGCGCCACTGTTTGCCGATGCGGCGCCGTTGCAGCAGGGGCTGGATCACTTTCGCGATACTTACCTGGGCTGCGACCGCCGCGACACCGCGGCCAAGCTGGGTCTGGCCGATTGTCGCGACGAGGATCTGCACTTGATCGATGCGCTGCGTGAGTTGATGCACGCGGGCGAGATGGACATGACGCTGACATTTCGTGGCCTGATCGAGTGGTCGCCGGAGCATCCCGACCCGGAGCTGCTGCGCGAAGCGTTCTACGACCAGGACAAGCGCCTTGCGCACGCCGGGCAGTTGCAGGAATGGCTGCAACGCTATGCCACACGGCTGGGTCAAGACACGCTGTCGCCGGACCAACGCCGCGAACGCATGCGCCTGGCCAACCCGCGCTACGTGCTGCGCAACTATCTGGCGCAGCAGGCGATCGATCTGGCAGAGCAGGGCGATCCCTCCGGCGTGCAGGAATTGCTCGAGGTCATGCGCCGACCCTACGACGACCAACCGGGCCGCGATGCGTTTGCCGCGCGGCGGCCGGAGTGGGCGCGCGACCGCGCCGGCTGTTCGATGCTGTCGTGCAGTTCCTGACGCACTCAGATGCACGTATGTCGTAAACGCGGCGTCACGGGTCTACGCAGCCTAGAATAGGATGGTCCCCACCGGCCTTGACGCCATCGCCACCATGACTGACTGCACCCGCTGCGCCGGCAATACTTCTTCCGGACCCAACCATTGGGCTGAACGGATCCGCGACATCGCCGACTTTCCCAAGCCGGGTATCGTCTTCAAGGACATTACCCCGCTGCTGTCGGACGGCCCGGACTTTGCCTCGGCGCTGGACGAAATGGCGCAGCCCTGGCGCACCACGCCGCTGGACGCGGTCCTGGGCATCGAGGCGCGTGGTTTCATTCTGGGCGCGGCGCTGGCGCGCGAACTGCGCACCGGTTTTGTGCCGGTGCGCAAGCCCGGCAAGCTGCCCGGACGGACGTTGGTCCAGGAATACGCGCTGGAATACGGCACCGATCGCATCGAAATGCACGAGGACGCGTTGCCGCGTGGCGCGCGCGTGTTGATCGTCGACGACGTGCTCGCCACCGGCGGCACGCTGCGCGCGGCGCTGGGGCTTGCTGCACAGCTGCAACTGGAAATCGTCGGTGCGGCGGTGCTGGTCGAGTTGCTGGCGCTGCAGGGCCGCAGCAAGTGGGCCGATGACGTGCCGTTGCTGGCCACGTTGAGCTACTGATTCATACAGACTGCCGCTCGAGCGTCTGGCGACATGGATGCGCGAGGTGCGCATCCATGTAGATGGTGCGGGGCAGGCGCTTCAGTCCCTCCGCTTGATCGTATGGCCGGCAGGATATCTGCCGGGCCGCTGATTACAGCTTGCTGACCCGGAACCGGCGTCCCTTGATCTTGCCCGCATGCAGATGCGCCAGTGCCTTGGCGACGTGTGCGCGGGCGATGGCGACATAGGAGCGGGTGGGGTAGATCGCGATCTTGCCGATCGCCGCGCCCGAGAGCCCGGCTTCGCCAGTCAACGCGCCCAGGATGTCGCCGGCACGCAGCTTGTCGGTCTTGCCGCCGTCGATGCGCAAGGTGGTCATGGCCGCCTGCGGCAGCTGTGCCGGGCGCGCGGTGGCCAACGGTGCACGCGACCACTTCAGCGGCTGGCCTTGTTCGGCTTCCAGTGCCTGGGCGCGCCCTGTTTCGCGTGAGGCCACCAGGCTGAGAGCAAGCCCGCGCTTGCCCGCGCGCGCGGTGCGGCCGATGCGGTGGCGGTAGGTTTCGGTATCGGTGGGCAGCTCGTAATTGACCACCGCCGCCAGGTCTTCCACGTCCAGCCCGCGGGCGGCCACATCGCTTGCCACCAGCACGTTGCAGCTGCGGTTGACGAAGCGCACCAGCACTTCATCGCGGTCGCGCTGTTCCATGTCGCCATGCAGGGCCAGCGCAGAGAAGCCGAATTCCTGCAGCGAGCCGGCCACTTCGTCCACTTCCTTGCGGGTATTGCAGAACACCACGCTGGACTCGGGATTGAAGCGCAGCAGCAGCCCGGCGACGGCTTTCTGTCGATAGGTCGGGTCGACCTCGAAGAATTGCTGGTCGATTTCCGGCGCGTTGTCGGCGCCTTCGACGGTGATTTCGATCGGGTCCTTCAGGATTTCGCGCGCAAGCGTACGGATGATGTCCGGGAAGGTGGCCGAAAACAGCAGGCTCTGACGGTGTTTGTCGCAGCGGCTGGCAATCTCGCGGATGGGTTCTTCGAAGCCCATGTCGAGCATGCGGTCGGCCTCGTCCAGCACCAGCGTACGCACGCCACCCAGATGCAGTGCGCGCTTGCGGGCCAGTTCCTGGATGCGTCCGGGCGTGCCGACCACCACTTGCGGGTCGTGCGCTTCCAGCGAGGCCAGTTGCGGGCCCAGCGGCATGCCGCCGGTCAGTACCACCAGTTTCATGTTCGGAATGCCGGTGGCCAGCTTGCGCAGCTGCTTGCCAACCTGATCGGCCAGCTCGCGGGTAGGACATAGCACCAGCGCCTGCGCGCGGGTCAATGCGGGATCTAGCTTTTGCAGCAGGCCCAGCCCGAAGGCAGCGGTCTTGCCGCTACCGGTCGGCGCCTGGGCGATGACGTCCAGCCCCTGCAGGATCGGCGGCAGGCTTTGCGCCTGGATGGGAGTGAGTACGGTGTAGCCAAGGGCGTCGATGCCGGGGGCCAGGGCCGGCGACAGCGGCAGCGCGGAGAATTCGTTCATGGGGCATTTTAGCGGGAATCGGGAGTGGGGAATGGGGAATCGCAACGGCGAGGCTTTTCCATTCCCGATTCACTATTCCCGATTCCCGTACAATTGACCCATGCCTTTAATCACTCTGCAAAGCGTCGACTACAGCGTCGGCGGCCCCTTGTTGCTGGAAAAAACCGACCTCACGATCGAGCCGGGCGAGCGTATCGCCCTGATCGGCCGCAACGGCGCCGGCAAATCGACCTTGATGAAATTGATCGCCGGCGAGCTCAAGCCCGACGACGGCGAAGTGCGCGTGCAACAGGGCGTGCGTATCGCGCGGCTGGAGCAGGAGGTGCCGCAGGGCACCGGCGGCAGCGTGTTCGAGGTGGTGGCCGATGGCCTGGGCGAGCTTGGCCATTGGTTGGCCGAATTCCATCAGCTCAGCCATGCCGAGGTGTTCGATGGCGATGCGTTCGGCAAGGTGCAGGCCAAGATCGACGCGGCCGACGGTTGGGCGCTGGATCAGCGCGTCACCGAGACGCTGACCAAGCTGGAACTGGATGGCGATGCGGAGTTTGCGCGCTTGTCCGGAGGCATGAAGCGTCGCGTGCTGCTGGCGCGCTCGCTGGTGTCTTCGCCGGACGTGCTGCTGCTGGACGAGCCGACCAACCATCTGGATATCGAAGCCATCGATTGGCTGGAGTCGTTCCTGAAGAACTGGAACGGCAGCGTGTTGTTCGTCACCCATGACCGGCGCTTCCTGCGTGCATTGGCCACGCGCATCGTCGAAATCGATCGCGGCCAGGTCACCAGCTGGCCCGGCGACTGGGCCAATTACGAGCGCCGTCGCGAAGAGCGGCTCAATGCGCAGGCGCAGGAAAATGCGCGTTTCGACAAAATGCTGGCGCAGGAAGAAATCTGGATCCGGCAGGGCATCAAGGCGCGGCGGACCCGCGACGAAGGCCGTGTGCGGCGTCTGGAATCGATGCGCAACGAACGTGGCCAGCGCCGCGATCTGAGCGGCAATGTGCGCATGGAAGTCTCGCAGGGCGAGTCGTCCGGCAAGAAGGTGATCGAGACCAAGGAGGTCGGCTTCGCGTTCGGCGCACGCACGATGGTCAAGGATTTTTCGACCATCATCCAGCGTGGCGACCGCATCGGTCTGATCGGCCCCAACGGCAGCGGCAAGACCACCTTGCTCAAGCTGTTGCTGGGCGACTTGCAGGCGCAGCAGGGCGAAATCCGCATCGGCACCAATCTGCAGATCGCGTATTTCGATCAGTACCGCTCCACGTTGCGCGAGGACTGGAGTGCGATCGAAAATGTGGCCGAAGGCCGCGATTTCATCGAGATCAACGGCAAGCGCAAGCATGTGCATGCGTACTTGCAGGACTTCTTGTTCACCCCGGAGCGCGCCCGCGCGCCGATCACCCGTCTCTCCGGTGGCGAACGCAATCGCCTGCTGCTGGCGCGGCTGTTTGCGCAGCCGTCCAACCTGCTGGTGATGGACGAACCGACCAACGATCTGGACGTGGAAACGCTGGAACTGCTGGAAGAGCTGCTCGGCGAATACACCGGCACCTTGTTGCTGGTCAGCCATGACCGCGACTTCCTCGACAATGTGGTGACCTCCACGCTGGTGATGGAAGGCGAGGGCTTGGTCGGCGATTACGTTGGTGGTTACAGCGATTCGCTGCGTCAGCGCCGCACCCCGGCGCCCAACGCGATGGCGGTTGCCAAGGCATCGGCGACGGCGGCTGCGACTACGCCAGCGGCGCCTGCCGTCGCACCGGCGGAAGCTGCGCCCAAGCGCAAGCTCAGCTACAAGGATGCGCGCGAACTGGAGCAGTTGCCGGCCTTGATCGACAGCCTGGAGCAGCAGGTCGCAGCGCTCACCAATGCGATGAACGATCCGGCCTTCTATCAGCGCGACAGCGCAGCGATGGCCGCGCATACCGCCGCGCTGGGCGATGCACAGGCGCAGCTGGATGCGGCGTTCGCGCGCTGGAGCGAGCTGGATAGTTGATGGCTCAACCGGCGTGCGACTGCGTGCCGGTCTTTTGGTTTTAGGCGCGGCAAACAAGCATCGCGAGCTGATAGATGACTTGTAGAGCGGCTGATCTGCGGGTTTGCTGCAGGGCCCTTGCCCGCCCACCATCGCGGGACACGCCGCAAGTACGTCCGTGTAGGCTCTTACGCGGCATCCATGCCGCGTAAGGTCCCGCGAGGGTGGGCGGGCAAGGACCAGTCGAGATGGTCGGTGTGCATGCTTTTGAACAAGGCAACCTATTAACTGTCTGGTGCGGTGTCCTTACCGATTGCGGGACCGTGTGGCGGCATGGATGCCGCCACCGAGCCTCCACGGACGGATTCACGGCGTGTCCCGCGAGCGGTGAGGGCACCGCGCACTCGACTAACCAGGCTTTGATTCGCATCTAGATTTCGCTGCCATTTCCGACAGTGCGTCATTCGCCAACGAAGGCGAGTGCGGCCAACATGTTGCCGCCATCGCTACAGCGTTTGTTAGCCGCTCTCAGTCGCAAGCACTCGCAGGCGCCACAAACGCTGCAAATGTGAGCCCGCGAGCGGCCCAGGTGGTTGCGGCTTCGTCGAGAATATCCAGCAAGGTGTTGCGATCGTTTGGTGCAGTGCGCGCCAGTGCGTCTGCGCCGTTGATCAACAGCGCATAGCCATGTGATGCGGGCAGCCAGGCCAGGTCGCGCAAGGCATCGGAGAGCGCGTCCCAGTTGCGACCGAAGCTGGCCGGGAAATCCAGTTGGGTGGCCAGGCGCATCAGCAACATGTGCTTGTCGTTACAACTGGCCAGATCCACACGCAGGATGTGCAGGCCGGCGTCGCGGGCGAGCGCGGCCATGGTGTCCAGATCGTCGGTGTCGGCTTGATAAACGCCTGATTGTTGCGGATCGGACAGGTCCAGTGCGAAGTCGCCTGCGCTCATGGCGCCTGCTCCGGCGTGGGGCCTTTGAACGATTTGAAGCTCTGGTAATGATCGTCGCTGTAGTACCACGCTTGCGGCGGCGTGCCGCCGGTGACGATGCGGCGTGCGCCGCGGTCAGGGCTGCCGGGCGTCTCCACGGTGTACTCGTGGTAGTAGCCGCGCGCACGCTCGGGCAGGCGTTGTTCGCGATTGCCGAATACGCTGCCGTCTTGCGCATGCGGGAACGGCCCGCCGCGCTGGATCAATACGATGGTGGCCATCGCTTCGGTCGGCAGAAAACCCGGAAGACCCTGCTGCCGAGGCGTCTGTTCGGGCGGCGCTGTTGCGGCGATCGGCGCGTTGAGCTGCGGCGCGAACTGCGGCTTGGGCGTCTGCATCACGCGCACGACCCATAAGCCGGCGACGAGCAGCACGATGGCGACGATCAGCAAAGCGGGCTTGCGCATGAAGATGTCCAGAAACGGAAGTATGGAGACAGCAGATCAAGTATGCCGTTGCACGACTGTGTCGACTTTGAACGCCGCGGTATGTGTACGCCTGCGCGATTCACGCCCAAGTAACCGGGGCATGGTGCAAGGTGTGCAGCGAACACGACGCGGTGCGCGATGGGATGAAGTTTCCCTGCCAGCACTCTTGGTAAGCGCCGCCGCCGTCCCTACTATTTATCCCGCAACGCCCGGTCTTCGCCGGGCGGCAAGTCCAGGAGACACGCATGGCTTACACCCTTCCGCAGTTGCCCTACGCCTACGACGCGCTGGAACCGAATATCGATGCGCAGACGATGGAGATCCATCACACCAAGCATCACCAGGCCTACATCAACAACGTCAATGCGGCGCTGGAAGGGACGGAGTATGCGGACCTGCCGGTCGAAGAGTTGGTGTCCAAGCTGAAGAGCCTGCCGGAGAACCTGCAGGGCCCGGTGCGCAACAACGGTGGTGGCCACGCCAACCATTCGCTGTTCTGGACCGTGCTGTCGCCCAACGGCGGCGGCGAGCCCAAGGGCGAGGTCGCCAAGGCGATCGACAAGGACATCGGTGGTTTCGAGAAGTTCAAGGAAGCCTTCACCAAGGCCGCCGCTAGCCGCTTCGGCTCGGGCTGGGCGTTTTTGAGCGTGACCCCGGACAAGAAGCTGGTGGTCGAAAGCACCGCTAACCAGGACAGCCCGCTGTTCGAAGGCAACACCCCGATCCTGTGCCTGGACGTGTGGGAACACGCGTACTACCTGAAGTATCAGAACCGTCGCCCGGAATACATCGGCGCGTTCTATAACGCAGTGAACTGGGAAGAAGTCGAGCGCCGCTACCACGCTGCGATCGCCTGAGTCTTGAGTTGACGCTGTAACGCAAGAAGGCCGGGAGCGATCCCGGCCTTCTTCGTTTGCTGCGGTCTGTCGTGTAGGAGCGACCTTGGTCGCGAAGAGGCGTTCCCTGGGAAAGCTTCATCGCGCGCAAGCGCGCTCCTACGATTGCCGGAGCGCCGATCAGAACTTGGCGTCGAACTCGCACGCGTAGCCGGTGTTGACGATGACCTTCTGCAGCGCATCGCTGATCTTGATGTTGCCGGCCACGATCTGCTGCGTTTCCGGGCCCATGTTGTCCATGCGCGGCGGGGTGGCGCCCTTGTAGTCGCAGACCCGGCCACCGGCTTCGCGCACCAGCAGCACGCCGGCGGCGATGTCCCAGGCTTTGACGCCGGCTTCGAAATACGCATCGGCGCGGCCGCACGCCACATAGGCCAGATCCAGTGCGGCAGAACCGGTGCGACGCACATCTTCGGCCTGCACCAGCAGCGCATCGACGCACTTCAGCTGCGCACTGATGCGTGCACGCTCGCGCGGCGGGAAGCCGGTGTGGACCATCGCGCCCTCCAGGTCCTTGCGTTCGGCAATGCGGATGCGGCGGTCGTTGAGTACCGCGCCGGCACCGCGGCTGGCGGTGAACAGCTCGTTGCGCAGCGGGTCGAAGATCACCGCATCGGTGGGCTCGCCGTTTTCCACCAGCGCGATCGACACGCAGTAATGCGGAAAACCGCGCAGGTAGTTGCTGGTGCCATCCAACGGGTCGATGACCCAGGTGTAGCGGCCACTCTTGCCGCCCTGCACGCCGCCTTCTTCGCCGAACACGGCGTACTCGGGGTAGCCGCGCTTGAGTTCCTTGATGATGACCTTCTCGGCATCGGCATCGACTTCGCTGGCGTAATCCATGCGGCCCTTCTGCACCACATTGAGCGAGTCGAGCTTGTTGATACCGCGCAACAGCACATTGCCGGCGAGGCGGGCGGCTTTGACCATGACGGTGACGGCGGGTTTCTGCATGGTTAAAGCTCCCGTGAAGGCAGAATTGAAGAATTGGCGAAGGTAAAAGAGCGGTCCGGCACGAAACCGGTCGCGCAGTTTACCATCTACGACCGAACAGCTCCCCAATCTCCGTTCATGTCCGTCAGTCAGCGCATCCGTTTTGTTCTTGTCGGTACCCAGCATCCAGGCAATATCGGCGCCGCCGCGCGCGCGATGAAGACGATGGGGATCTCGCGTCTGGCGCTGGTCGCTCCTGAGCGCGCCCTCGACGAGGACGCCTACCGGCGCTCTGCCGGTGCCGAGGACGTGCTCGGCGATGCACCGGTCTTCGCTACGCTGGGCGAGGCGGTGGCCGATTGCACGTTGGTGATCGGCTGCACCGCCCGCGCGCGCCGGGTGGCGTTGGAAGAATTGCTGCCGGACGCTGGCGCACGCCGCGCCCTGGCCAAGGCCGGCGAGCCGGCGGAAGTGGCGATCGTGTTCGGCCGCGAGCGCACCGGGCTGACCAACGACGAGTTGCAGCTCTGCCACGCGGCCGTGCATATCCCGTCTGACCCGGCTTTCAGTTCGCTCAACCTGGCCGCCGCAGTACAGGTGCTGGCCTATGAAGTGCGGCTGGCACAGTTGGAAGCGGGCCAGGCGGAACCGGCGCCGGCAGCCACCACCGGCGCACTGCGCGAAGGCCCCGCCAGTCACGCGCAACTGGAAGGCATGTTTGCCCAGTTGGGCGAGACGCTGGACGACATCGATTTCCACAAGGGCCGCGCGCCGGAGTCGGCGATGCGCAAGCTGCGGCGGCTGTTGTTGCGCACCGAAATGAGCGAGCAGGAGGTGCGCTTGCTGCGCGGCATCCTGTCCGATGCCCAGCGCATGGCCATGCTGGCAAAGCGGGCCGGAAACTGACGCCTGTCACATCTTGAGAGATTCGGCTAGGCTGTCGGCGGCTCTAGGGAGTGTCCTTTTTGCGCGGTCTACGATGGTGTCTGATTGCCTGTTGGCTGCTCGCTGGGGCGGGCTTTGCCGTGACGGCGGCGCCAGCGCCTTCTTCGGTCCTGGTGCTTGGCCGGATCAGCGACGATCCCGCCACCCATTACGAGCAACTCAAGCCCTTGCTGGACTATGTGGTGCCGCGCATGCGCGTGGTCGGCATCCGTCGTGGCGAAATCCTGATGGCGCCGGATGCGCGGCAGATGTCCAGCTACCTGCGCCGTGGCCGGGTCGATTGGGTCAGCGAAACCACCGGTGCGGCGATGCTGCTGGAACAGCGCGGCGGTGCGCATCCGTTGGTGATGACCGAGCGCGGCGGCATGCGCGAGTTCCACACCGTGTTCTTCGTGCGCCGCGACAGCCCGATCCAGTCGCTCAAGCAACTGCGCGGGCACACCCTGGCGCTGCAGAACACCTCGTCCACCAGTGGCTATCTGTTGCCGATGCTGGAGTTGCTGCGCAACGGCATCGCCTGCGATGTGCTGTTGTCGCCGGACGATACCCAGGTGCCGGGGTCGGTCGGTTATTTGATGGTCGGTACGAAATTGAACGTGGCCGCGTTCGTGCACAAGCGCCTGATCGATGCCGGCGCTTTCAGCAATGCCGATTGGGACGACGAACGCCACTTGCCGGCGACGTTCAAGCGCGATTTCCGCATCGTGCACCGCAGTGCGCCGGTGCCGCGCGCGGTGGAGATGGTACGTACCGGGCTGGACCCGGCGGTGGAGCGGCAGTTGCGCATCGTCTTGCTGCAGGCCGCGTCCGACCCGCAAGCCGGCCCGGCGTTGAAGCGCTTTTTCGGCACCACCGCATTCCATCCACTGGATGACAACAGCCGCCGACGCCTGAATGCGTTGAGCGCCGGTGTGCAACGTGTCAGGGACCAGGTGGAATGACTCAGGTGCGCTTTGGGTTGCAGGCACGTTTTCTATTGGTGATGGCGCTGACGTTGCTGCTGGTCGGTGCGATTCTGGCCTCGTTGCTGCAACGCCAGAGCGCGATGCAGCGCGAGGTGCGCGGGCTCAGTGCGCAGATCCTGCACGAGCTGTTCGATCGCAGCCTGCGCTCGCGTGGCGAAACACTGGCCACCGAGCTGGCAGCCGGCCTTGCCAATCCGCTCTACTACTCCGACCTGGGAGCGGTGGGTGCATTGGTGCGCAACGCGTCGCGTCAGCAGGTGGTGAGTTACGTGCTGGTGTTCGACCGACGTGGCCGGCTGGTGCACGACGGCACGCCGACTTTGCAGCGCTACGGTCAGACGATGAACGACCCGCTGGCGGCCAAGGCGGCCAGCGCGCGCACCATGTTGCTGCAATCCTCGCCCGAGGTGCTGGATGTGACGGTGCCGATCAAGATCGGCGACCAGCGCATCGGCGGCGTGCGCGTGGGCATGTCGCGCGAGCGGGTACGCAAGATCGAGTCTGGCGCGAATCTGACCCTGGTGCAGAACCTCAACGCGATCGGCAAGCGCGATCTTGGCTGGCTACTGGTGCTGCTGGCTGCATTGGTCGCATTGGGTGTGTTGCTGGCCATCTACGTGCAGCGCACGCTGGTGGCGCCGGTGCGCTTGCTGGCTGCAGCGGCCAAGCAGATCGAGCGTGGCGATTACGCAGTGCAACTGCCGCCGCATCCGCGCAACGACGAAATCGGCGAGTTGATGTCCGCGTTCGGGCGCATGAGCGAAAGCATCGCCCGGCACGATCGCGAGGTGCGCCACATGGCCTACACCGACGCGTTGACCGGGTTAACCAACCGGCTGGGCTTCCGCGAAGGCCTGGACCATCTGCTCAATACCGCGCGCAGCACCGACAGCAAACTGGCGCTGCTGTTTGCCGATATCGACGATTTCAAGCGCGTCAATGACACGCTCGGGCACGAGGCCGGCGATGAGGCGCTGCTGCAGTTCGCCAGCCGCATCAGCCGTGCGGTGGGTGCATTGGGTGGCGACGATGCGATTCTGGCGCGTTTCGGCGGCGACGAGTTCGTGATCCTGCTGCAGAGCGGCGATGTCACGCTGCTGGCTGCCCAGCTCGCAGACCGGCTGGTGCACGAGTTGAGCCGGCCGTTGAACGTGCAGGGCCGCGAGGTGTTCCTGGGCACCTCGATCGGCATCACGTTGTTCCCGGACGATGCCAACGACGCCACCGCGCTGTTGAAGAACGGCGACATCGCGATGTACCAGGCCAAGGTCGCCGGCAAGAACTGCCATCGCTTCTATAGCCGCGCTGCCGATCATGCGGTGGAGCGCCGCGTGCATATGGAGCATGAGCTGCGCGGCGCCTGGGAGCGCGACGAGTTGCGGCTGGTCTATCAACCGATCTACCGCACCATCGACCGTGTGCTGGTCGGTGTGGAGGTGTTGCTGCGCTGGCAGCACCCGGCGCTCGGCACGATTCCGCCGTCCACCTTTATCGATATTGCCGAGCAGAGCGGCCTGATCGAAGTGATCGGCCCCAAGGTGCTGCGCGCGGCCTGCCTGGAAGCGGCGCAGTGGCCGGCGACGGGCGAAAACCTGTTCATTTCGGTCAATGTGTCGCCGCGGCAACTGCGCAGCGGCGATCTGATCGACACCGTGGCCGAGTGCCTGGCCGAGTCCGGCTTGCCGGCCGCACGCCTGCATCTGGAGCTGACCGAAACCGCGGTGATCGGCGATGAAATGATGGCCGCCAGCCTGCTCGATCAGTTGCACCGCACCGGGGTGAAGGTGTGGCTGGACGATTTCGGTACCGGCTTCTCCGGCCTGAGCCATCTGCGCCAGGTGCCGGTGGACGGGGTCAAGATCGACAAGAGTTTCATTGCCGACCTGCAGCGCGACCCGGACGATCTGGCGCTGACCACGGCCATCATCGGCATGGCGCATTCGCTGGGAATCACGGTGGTGGCCGAGGGAATCGAGCAAGAAGCGCAATTCAATCTGCTACGCGATCGCGGCTGCGACCTGGGCCAGGGCTACTGGTTCAGCAGGCCGCTGAGCCCGGCCGATTTGGTCAAGCTGATCGCGGCGGGGTGAGTGGCATACGTAGGTTGGATAACGTGCCATAGCGCGGTGCGTAGGAGCGTGCCTGCGCGCGACGGGGCGTTACCGGGAAGGCTTCATCGCGCCCAGGGGCGCTCCTACAGTGAACGCGCGCCGCGGTGGGGATTACAGCGGCCGTTTGCCGGTATCGCCAGGAATCTCGCGCACCAGGCGCGGCACCAGATAACCCGACAGACGCGTTGCCAGTTCGGTATGCAGGACGCGTGCGTGTGCATCGTCCACTTCGAAATGCGCCACACCGGCGACCCGGTCGAGCTGGTGCAGGTAGTAGGGCAGCACACCGGCGGCGAAGCTGCGTTCGCTCAAGGTGGCCAGTGCGTCCACGCTGTCGTTGACCCCGCGCAGCAGCACCGCCTGATTGAGCAGTTGCGCGCCGGTGTCGCGCAGGGCACGCATGGCCGCATCCACGGCGGTATCGAATTCGTTGGCGTGGTTGGCATGGATCACGAACGCCACCGGCCAGGGCAGGCTGCGCAGCCAGGCCAGCAGCGGCGCATCGACGCGCTCGGGCAGCACTACCGGCAGCCGGCTGTGGATGCGCAGGCGTTTGATGTGGCCGATGGCGGCCAGCGCGTCGGTGAGTTCGGCCAGTTTGCCGGTGGCCAGCGACAGCGGGTCGCCGCCGGACAGCAGCACTTCGTCGATGCTGGGGTCGGCGGCGATCGCGGCCACCGCCTCGCGCCAGCCATCGCGCGCGGCGGTTTCTTCGGCGTACGGGAAGTGGCGGCGGAAGCAGTAGCGGCAGTGCACCGCGCAACTGCCGGTGGCGATCAGCAGGGCGCGGCCGCGGTATTTCTGGATCACACCGTCTGCGGTCTTGGCGGCGCCATCGCCGACCGCATCCAGGCCGAAGCCCGGTACCGGCCGCATTTCGGCATCCAGCGGCAGTACCTGGCGCAGCAATGGATCGTGCAGGTCGCCACGGCCCATGCGCGCCACGAACGCGCGTGGTACCCGCAGCGGGAACTGGGCGGCTGCCTCTGCGCTGATGCCGGCAGCCGCCGCGTCCAGGCCCAGCAGCGCCAGTAGCTCGCGTGGGTCGCGCACGGCATCGCGCCACTGCTGCTGCCAGCGGTGCGGCTGCAGGGTGGGAGGCGGAGATGGCTGTAAGGCGAGGGGGGCTGCGGGTATCATGTGCGGTCACAAAACCAATGCCCGCCGGTTGCGGCGGGCGCCCCATTCTAATCCGACCTGCCACGGCCTGTGGCAGGTCGTGGTCTTATCGAGGAGCTGCACCATGGCCACTGTTGGCATGAACGACGTCAAGAACGGCATGAAGATCCTGGTCAACAACGAGCCGGCGGTCATCACCGAGACCGAATACGTCAAGCCGGGCAAGGGCCAGGCCTTTACCCGCATGAAGTACCGCTTCATCAAGTCCGGTCGCGTGGTCGAAATGACCATGAAGGCGACCGACGACGTGGAAGTGGCCGACGTCGTCGATACCGACATGCGTTACCTGTACAGCGATGGCGAGTACTGGCACTTCATGGACCCGGAAACCTTCGAGCAGGTGCAGACCGACAAGGCCGGCATGGGCGGCGCCGAGAAGTGGCTCAAGGGCGAGGAAGACTGCATCGTGACCTTGTGGAATGCCGCGCCGATCTGGGTGCAGCCGCCGAACTTCGTCGAGCTGAAGATCACCGAGACCGATCCGGGTGTGCGCGGCGATACCTCTGGTGGGGGCGGCAAGCCGGCCACGCTGGAAACCGGTGCGGTGGTGCGCGTGCCGTTGTTCGTCAATCAGGACGAAATCATCAAGGTCGATACGCGTTCGGGCGAATACTCGGCGCGCGTCAAGTAAGCCGGATGTACCCGGGACGCTGGCCTGGTCGAGCGGTACGCGGTGCCAGTGTCGTGTTGGGGCTGTGGGCTGCGCTCGCAGTGTGCCCGGTCTTTGCGCAATCGGCTGCTGCAACCTGCGGCGCCGGTGACGTGGCCGCCGTTGCTGCCATTGCAACCTCCGGGGTCGTGGGCGGCGCTGCAGCGACGGTGCCGGTCGAGCGTGTGGTGGCCCAGACCTGCAAGCCGTGGCCGAACGATCCGGCGATCCGGCTGGCGGCAATCGCATTTGCTGGCGACGCCCAGACCGTGCCTGGCGAGCGCGACCTTGAGTTGCGCGTGGCCATGCTCGATGCCGCCAGCGGCAAGGTGCTGGCGTTTTACGCGCAGGCAATGGGTGAGGATGCCGCCTTCGAACTCGCGGCCGACAGCCTGCGCCTGGATACCGCGCGCTACGACCTGGCCAAGGGCGTGCGCGCGATCGGCGTGGTGTTGCATAGCGACGCGCGTGGGCCTAGCTGCCCGGATTTTTACAGTAATCAGGCATTGACCTTGCTGGTGCGCGAGGGGCGTAGCTTGCGTCCGGTGCTGCAACGCGATCTCTATGCGTGGCAACGTGTGAAAGGCGAGCCGTGCAGTGTGGGGAAGAGCGATGTGATCACCGAGGTCGCCAATCTGAGCCTGAGCATGGCGCCGCAGGCACATGCCGGCTATGCGGACATCGTGCTGACAGCCAACGTGTCTACCACGGAGAGCACCGCTGGCAGCGACACCGATACCGAACGCACCCGTCGCGTGCGCCAGATGCTGCGCTACAACGGCCAGCGCTATGTGCCTGTGGCCGGTGGCGATGCCAGCTGGCCGTTCGACAACTAACCCTTTATGGATCCTCTCATGACCAATGCCCCTCCCGAAGCATGCGACCTGTTGATCGAAGCCGGCTACGTGGTGCCGATCGAACCGCATGCGGTGGTGCTCGAAGACCACGCGGTGGCGGTCAGCAACGGCGCCATCGTGGCGATCCTGCCGATTGCCGAAGCGCGCGCACGGTTTGCGCCGAAGCAGACCGTTTCGCGGCCGGAGGCGGCGCTAATGCCGGGTCTGGTCAACGCGCACACGCATAACCCGATGACGCTGCTACGCGGCATTGCCGACGATCTGCCGCTGATGGTGTGGCTGCAGCAGCACATCTGGCCGGTTGAAGCGGCGGTGATCGGGCCGGAGTTCGTGGCCGACGGCACCACGCTGGCGATCGCCGAGATGCTGCGTGGCGGCACCACCTGCGTCAACGAAAATTACTTCTTCGCCGATGTGCAGGCGGCGGTCTACAAGCAGCATGGCTTCCGCGCGCTGGTGGGCTCGGTGATCATCGATTTCCCCACCGCCTGGGCCTCGTCGGACGACGAATACTTCGCGCGTGCCGGTGAGTTGCACGACCAATGGCGCGACGATCCGCTGATCAGCACCGCGTTTGCGCCACATGCGCCTTACACGGTGAACGATGCCAACTTCGAGCGTGTGCGCATGCTGGCCGACCAGCTCGACCTGCCGGTGCATCTGCATACGCACGAGACCGCGCAGGAAGTGGCCGATTCGATCAAGCAGTATGGGCAGCGCCCGCTGGCGCGTCTGGATCGGTTGGGCCTGGTCAACGACCGCCTGATCGCCGTGCACATGACCCAGCTCACCGAGGCGGAAATCCATCTGTGCGCCGAGCGCGGCGTGAGCGTGGTGCATTGCCCCGAATCCAATCTCAAGCTGGCCTCGGGGTTTTGCCCGGCCTGCGCGCTGCAACGTGCCGGCGTGAACCTGGCCATCGGCACCGACGGCTGCGCCAGCAACAACGATCTGGACATGTTCAGCGAGAACCGCACCGCTGCCATTCTGGCCAAAGCGGTGGCCAACGATGCCACTGCGCTGGATGCGGCCACCACCTTGCGTGCGGCCACGCTGGGCGGCGCGCGCGCGTTGGGCTTCGGCGACAAGATCGGTTCGATCGAAATCGGCAAGCAGGCCGATCTGGTCTGCGTGGATCTGTCTGCATTGGAGACCCAGCCGCTGCATCATGTGCTGTCGCAACTGATCTATTCCGCCGGCCGCCATCAGGTCACCGATGTGTGGATCGCCGGCAAGCCCAAACTGGTACAGCGCGAGCTGGTCGACATGGATATCGCCGCCCTGGTCGCCAATGCGCGGCAGTGGCGCGACCGCATCCGCACCGTCCGCGCCTGAGCGCGCGTCATCGCAACACGGAGCTCCGCATGAATCCGAATACTCACACCACCTCCGGCAATTTTCACCAGAGCGAGCTGGATAAATTCGCCGCGCTGGCAACGCGCTGGTGGGATGCCGATGGCCCGCAGAAGCCGCTGCATGCGCTGAACCCGGTACGTCTGGATTACGTGTCCGCGCGGCTGGATCTTGCCGGCGCGCGCGTGCTCGATGTCGGCTGCGGCGGCGGCTTGCTCAGCGAGTCGATGGCGCGTCTGGGCGCGCAGGTCACTGCGATCGATCTGGCGCCGGAGCTGGTCAAGGTGGCGCGCCTGCACAGCCTGGAATCGGGCGTGCAGGTGGATTACCGCGTGCAGTCGGTGGAAGACCTGGCTGCCGAGCAGCCGGGCAGTTTCGATGCGGTGACCTGCATGGAAATGCTCGAACACGTGCCGGACCCCACGGCGATCATTCGCGCCTGTGCCAGCCTGCTCAAGCCGGGCGGCAAGCTGTTTTTGTCCACGCTCAATCGCACCCCGGCCGCGTTCGCGCTGGCGGTGGTCGGCGCCGAATACATCGCGCGGTTGCTGCCAAAAGGCACCCATCACTACAAGGATTTCATCAAGCCGGCAGAACTTGCGGCCTGGTTGCGCAGCGCCGAGCTGCAGCTGGAAGACGTCAGCGGCATGCTGTACGAGCCGTGGCGCAATCGTGCGCGGCTGTCTTCGCGCACGGAAGTGAATTACCTGGCCTATGCGGTGAAGCCGTGACGAGCAGGGATTGGGGAGTGGGGAGTCGGGATTGGCAACAGCAGGCGCGTGCTTGATGTCTGCGCATTCCCACCTTGCGGATGGCGATACGCAGCCGTCCAGCGGCGTGGCGTCTATGAATTTCCCGCGTGCGGTGTTGTTCGATCTGGATGGCACCTTGCTTGATAGCGCGCCGGACATGCTGGCCACTGTCAACGCGATGCTGAGCGAGCGGGGACGTGCGCCGATCGCGTTGGCGCAGCTGCGCCCGGTGGTGTCGAAAGGGTCGCGCGCGATGCTGGCGGTTGCGTTTGCCGAACTGGCTGCGGACGCACGCGATGCCTTGGTGCCGGAATTCCTGCGTCGCTATGAAGCTTTGATCGGCACGCAGTCGCAGCTGTTCGAGGGTGTCGAAGAACTGCTGCTACGGCTGGATCGTGCGGGGTGCGTGTGGGGCATTGTCACCAACAAGCCCGAATATCTGGCGCGGCTGATCCTGCCGCAACTGGGCTGGGAGCAGCGCTGCGCGGTGTTGATCGGCGGCGATACGCTAGCCGAGCGCAAGCCGCATCCGTTGCCGTTGCTGACAGCTGCCGAACGCATCGGCATTGCGCCTGCGCAATGCGTCTATGTGGGCGACGATGAGCGCGACATCCTGGCCGCACGCGCGGCAGCGATGCCATCGGTAGCGGTGTTGTGGGGCTATCGGCTGCACGATGACGATCCCTTGAGTTGGCAAGCCGATGTGTTGGTCGAGCAGCCGCAACTGTTGTGGGATGCCGCGACGTGGCCGCAGCCCTGATCTTCTTTCGTTTCTTTCTGGACCCGCCATGAGCCAATCCAGCGCTCTCGACAGTTTTCTCGACAAGTGGCGCACCCGCTGGCCGGAATGGTCGGTTGCCGAGCCTTTCATTCCGCAACCGCAACGCCCACTGGCTGCCGCCTGGTTTGCGTTGCTGCAGGAATGGGAAGACATCATGAATATCGCCGGCGACCCATTGCCGGCCGATGCCAAGCTGGCCTGGTGGCAGCAGGAGCTGCGCGATTGGTCCCAGCAGCGCTCGCGGCATCCGCTCGGGCGCGTGTTGGAACCGGTGCGTGCGCCATGGGCGCAATTGGCCGACACCTTGCCAGCGATGCAGGACGCCCGCGTGCCGCCGCAATCGTTGCAGCAAGCGCTGGACAGCTTGCGCGGCTTTGCCGAGGCCGTGGTCGCAGTCGAGGCGGTGATGTTTACGCGCAACCAGCCTGGCGATGCCACGGCGGTGGCGGTGCAATGGCTGGACGCACGTCAGCGTGTGGCCGGCGACAGCGCAACGCCCGGCGGCATGACAACCGCTGCATGGCGCGCGCAATTGCTGCGGGCCTGGCCGCGCAAGCCTGCGTTGGCGCGGCCGCATCGGGTGTGGTCGCGGCTGGCCCGTTTGCGCTTGCAGCGCGAACTCGCCGGGAAGGCGGCGTATCCGCCGCCGGTGCAGCAGTTGTGGCATAGCTGGCGTGCGGCCAGCGGTGCGGACTAAGAGCGACTAACAAAATACTGTGCTCACTGCCAGTTGGGCGCGGCCGGTTTTGTGGTTCCCATCAGCCACGACCACGTTAACCGGTGCGATGCCTTTGACTGACGAAGCTTCTTATCGCATCTAATTACGATATGACTCGAAATCTCGTTCGTCTTGAAGCGATGAGAGAGTGTGGATAGAGCAAATTGCAGGGCGGATGATCTGCGGGTTGGTCGCAGGGCCCTTGCCCGCCCACCATCGCGGGACACGCCGCAAGTACGTCCATGTAGGCTCTTACGCGGCATCCATGCCGCGTAAGGTCCCGCGACGGTGGGCGGGCAAGGGCCAGTCGAGATGGTCGGTATGCATAGTTGCAAGCAAGGCATGACATGCGCTGTCTAGATAACTGCGCGTCCGATCAGCTTCGCAACGCAACGAGATCAACAGGCAGGCTTTCAACAAAGTAACCGGCTCACTTTCTGGTGCGGTGTCCTCGCCGCTTGCGGGACCGTGTGGCGGCATGGATGCCGCCACCGAGCCTACAAGGACGTACTTGCGGCGTGTCCCGCGAGCGGTAAGGGCGCCGCGCCCTCGACCAACCGAGTGTCGATGCAGGGTTGCAAGCAGTGCATGCAGCACTGCTTCAAGCAAGATCAGATCGGCGAATCAGGCAATACCGAGTGGTAAGCAATGAAGGCATCATTGCACTGCAGCGGTGTGCCCGGCCCAGGCTTGCCTTGCAGTTGCACATCGTTGGGCACCGATTCCGACAGCTGATCGAAGAAGCTCACCGGGCCGCCCTTGAAGGTGAAGTGCGTCGCGCCCGGATTGCTGGCCGGCCCGCCGAAATGCGGCTTTGCGAACGAGATCGGGCCACCTTCCAGCACCACGTTGTCCAGCGAAAGGATGATCGGCAAGGTGGTGGTCGCATCGCGATAGCCGTAGAAGCTCAGCTCACCGCCGCCAAACGCCTTGGAACCGAGCGAGTGCACGTTGGTCAACGCAATACCGCTGAAATTGGGCAGCTTGTTGCGCACCGCTGCATTGGCGTAGTTGGCATCAAATACCAGGGGCCTGGCAACGCCGCGCATGCAGACGTTTTCGAAACTGATGTCGTAGACCTGGCCGCCACGGCTGCCATCGGATTTGATGCGCAGGCCGTTAGCCGAATACGGATCGGAGTTCACGTCGTTGCTGTCGAAGCCATCGATGCTCAAGCCGCGTACGGCGATATGGCGCATGCCCGAATCGGTTTCGCTGCCCAGCGAAAAACCGTGCGTGTAATAGAACTGGTTATAGGCGAACAGCATGTTTTCCGAGGCGATGCTGCGCTTGCTGCTGGCATGCGCCTTGATCGCAACGCCATCGTCGCCGGTGCCGATATACGAGTAGGCCAGCAATACTTTCTTCGACTGGCCAGGGTCGAAGCCATCGGTGTTCTTGGCTGTTTCCGGAGTGAAACAGGTCGCATGCGGATTGACGTCAGGCGTGCTGCCGGCCGGGCAGCGATAGCCGGGACGTGAGTAGACCAGGCTGGGCGCGAGAATCTTGATGCCCCATGCCGTCAAGCCGACCACGTTATCGGTGGTGACGTGGAAGTTGGGCGAGTTTTCCAGGGTGATGTCGTACAGGGTGAAGTCGCTGCTGTCGTCGATCTGCAGCAGGCGCGGTACGTGCTGGCTCAGGCCCTTGGTGACGTTGAGATAGGCCAGATCCCACCAGCTGGCGGTGCCGGCATTGGGTCCGGCGGTGAGCGTGCTGCCGCCGCGGCCATCGATCTTGCCGGCGCCCACAATGGCGCTGTTGGCGGTATCGGCCACATGGATCAGCGGGTTGCAGGATTTGGCCTTGTCGCTGGTGGCGGTGCCACAGGTGCCCAGGCCATTGTCGTAGTCGCGCGGATTGCGCGAGCCGAACAAGGTGACGCCGCGGTCGATCCACAGCGTGACCCCGCTCTTGATCGTCAACGGGCCGCTCAACACGCCCGACTCGCCGGCATCGCCGGTGACCAGACGCACCGCGCCGCCGGCGGGGCAGTCATCGATGGCCGCTTGCAAACGCGCGGTATCGCGCTTGGATTGCGCCGGATCGCTATCGAGCGCATCCAGCGAACCGGCAACCGGCACCAGCGCGGCCTTGAGCGTTGCGCAGACCTGCGTCGGTAGCGTGGGCTGCTGGATCACGCCCCAACTGGTGGAGATGCTGTGCGCGGTATCGGGCAGGTCCTGTTCATGCGGACGCGCCGCACCGGCCTGGAAGGTGGATAGGCCGAGCAGGGCGAGCGTCAAGGGCGCGACAGCCGGAAAAGCGGGCGGGTATTGCATGGTGGACGACTCCAGTGGCGTAAAGCGCGGGGGTGGTGGATGAACCATGTCTGCAGAAGATAGCCGCGCTGCTGTGTTGCGTTTGCGTGACTGCAGTCGCGATCAACAGTTGCCGATGCGCATGTCGTCTCGGCGCCGCTGATGTTGGTCGGTGGCAATCGATGCTCAAGGGTGGTGCCTTACGCCAAGGAGCGTGTTCGGATGGGCGAATCCAGCGCCGCATCGCCGAAGCGGACAGGCCGCTTCGGCCTAAGAGCGTCTAACAAAACTACTGCGCGGCCGGTGCTCGGAATCGGCATGTACCCTCGTACACTGCGGTTCTGAGCGCGCCGTCCGCACCACCTAGCGAGCGAGCGCCTGACAGTGGGTGCAGTGGTTTTGTCGGCCGCATCTTGGTGGATGCAGTCAAAAGTCAAGATCAAACGCTGAATGGGTCGAATGCGCGGTGCCCTCACCGCTCGCGGGACACGCCGTGAATCCGTCCGTGGAGGCTCGGTGGCGGCATCCATGCCGCCACACGGTCCCGCAATCGGTGAGGACACCGCACCAGACAGTTTGCTGGTTGCTTGAAAACATGCACACCGACCATCGCGACTGGTCCTTGCCCGCCCACCATCGCGGGACCTTACGCGGCATGGATGCCGCCTAAGAGCTTACAAGGACGTACTTGCAGCGTGTCCCGCGATGGTGGGTGGGCAAGGGCCCTGCAGCTAGGCAGCAGATCAGCCGGCCTGCAGTGGACTGGCGTGAAGTAGTTTTGTTAGAGCGTGTTATGAACTTTGAAAGAGGGTGGCTGCATTTCCAAGCATCAGGATCGTGAAGACGACGAAGTGCAAATCGGCCAATGTTTCCGGCAGTCGCTCGTAGTCCCGTGCCAGCCGTCTGAAACGATTGACCCACCCGAAACTGCGCTCGACGACCCATCGGCGTGGAAGCAAAACGAAGCCTTTCTTAGCTTCTTGCAGCTTGATGACGTGCAACTCAATGCCTTCTTCCTTGGCCGCCTGTGCCGGTTCTTCGCCGGTATGGCCCTGATCCACAAACGCAATCTTGACCGTTTCACCGGTCACGTGTTGCACTTCTTGAGCCAACGAGCGCACCTGCGCGCGTTCCTGCTCATTGGCCTGCGTGACCTGGACGGCGAGCAGATGTCCTAGCGTATCGACCGCCATATGCACCTTGCTGCCCTTCTTGCGTTTATAGCCATCGTATCCAGCACGCGGCCCACTTTCACAGGTGGACTGCAGCGTTCGACCATCGAAGATGACAGCGCTTGGCTGGCCTTTCTTCCCCTGTGCCACACGCAAGAGTGAGCGCAGATCGCCGACCATGGCTTCAAAGCAGCCAGCTTGCAGCCAACGCTGCGTTTGCTGATACACCGCCTCCCAAGGTAAAAAATCGTTGGGAAGCAATCGCCACGGTGCGCCGGCGCGTGCGATCCAGCGCAGTGCGTTGAACATCGCGCGTAGCTCATACTTGCGCTGCGGTGCCTGCACATTCATCAGCGTCAAATAGGGAGCCGCAAAAGCCCATTCTTCGTCGGAAATATCGGTGGGATAAGGCTTACGAGGCTTCATCCGTATACGTTAACGTGACAAGGGCAAAGTGCATAACACGCTCTAGTCGCTCTTAGTCCCTGGTACGCTCGACATGGGTCTGATTGTCGGGCGTGACAGAGCCGGGGACAAAACGGATATTGATGAGAGGCGGCAGGGATTCGTATAAAGACAGCCGTAGTGAGCTAACTAGCTGTCAATATAGAATTTTTTCAAAGATTCCTGCGGCCCCTCTTTCTGTTACGCAGTGAATGCTGGAGAAATCGTGTTTAGTGCGGCCCCGCGGTGGATAGAACGATGCTGGGGACTCTTGCCGCATCATCAGACTTGTAGCTGTATTTCACCGGCGCATTATTGAAGGTTGAGCCGATCGCCGAATTGCCGGTTGCTGCGTCATACACGTTTTTTTTCTCGTAGAAATTGTACATGTCCCCGCTTGATTCCAGTCGAATCTGGTTGCTATTATTGGTTTTGTAAAAATAGTTTGATTCGGAAAAAACAATGCTGCCGCTACCTACCTGCAAAGCGTTGTACTGCTGCTTTTCATAGCGGCGACCATCGGCAGCGGTGCGCATACCATTGGGCAAGGTGCTATTGTCAAAGTAGTTATTGTAGGCATGGACCCAGCCGCGGAGTAGGGGGCGCCCGGCAAGATTGGGGCCAAACCAGTTGTGGTGCATCGTCACGTGCAGCTTATTGCCACCATATACATATGAGTCATTCCTGTTGTGACCAACAAGGATTGCCAAGCGCTCATTTGCGAGGTCATGATAATTTTTATCGACCCAGTTCCATACCGGATCCGGATTCATGTTGACCCAGCTGTTGCTGAAGTAGAAGTGATTGTACGACAGCGTGATGTAATCAGATGACCTGCCGACTGATAAAAGATCATCGCTCATGTCGTAGAAATCGCAGTGGTCGATCCAAGCATTGGATATACGCCGCAATGATACGCCCACGTAATTGATGCCAATGTTGTTGGAAGTTCCTTCGACTTGGTCAGGCAAGGCTTGCAAGTCGCCGACATTGCCAGAGAATGAGATGTTTCTGATAACCACGTTTTGAATGTTTGTCCCGGCGGGCAGCTTCTCGCCGCTAAATTTCAATTGGATATTCTGCAAAGCCGCGCCACCGCCTGCAGCACCCTCGATTGTTATGTTGTTCCAAGCTGTGCTGGAGAAATTCAGGGTGGTCAATTTTGGGCCGCCGTAGATCTTTCCACGGATGATGATATGATGGTTTTTGGCATTGAATGCCGCTTGCAGCTCTGCAAGCGTTGTCACTGTAATCGCAGTCTCGCCAGATACAGACGCTGAAGAAAATCCACCGGTTCCAGCCTTGGCGATACCAACCTGTGCGATAAAAAAAGCAAGAAACAGCGAGATAATAGAGAAATGCAAATACGGACCTTTACTGGAAAGCGAAGCGTTGATGTGTGTTGCTATTCCTCATGACTACATAGCCAAGTTTGGCTACAGACTGCACGCTGTTCGATTAACTCGAACAGCGTGCAGGTATTCCAGAAATAACGAACGGTTATCTATCAAGTAAGAAATTACGTTACAGCGATTTGCATGCCTAGTTGATGGCTGCTGCCGTCTGATACAGGTTACGGATTGCTGACGTCCACTGAGGACCGAACGAGGCGTGGGTGAACTGCTCATAGGCAAATGAGATCATGCCGACTTCGACGTCCTGCACGGGATCCTCCTCCGTCGAAACCAAAGGTGAGCCGCTGACGCCGGAGCGTGCGTCCCACTCCAGGCCCTCGATGGCATAGTCCTTGTTCATCCATGGGTTCGGCTCTGCTGTGCTGGTCACGCTGACAGGCGTGTTCGCATTGGCACCAGGGTCGGTGTTGTAGCCTGTTGCCCGATATTCGTTGTCGTCTTCCTGACCGACGAAGCGAACACCAGATGCTCCGACAGTATTCGACAAGGTGGCGCCGGAGGGCTTCATTGTCGTGGGGGCCTGCACCTGGAAGAACGCCGTATCGTAGTCGACGGCTCGCTCTGCGACCCAGCGATTATCGGCCGTGATGGTCGTCGCAGGCCACACACCGTAGGGGGCGGTGCCGTTGTAGGCTGGCACGAACACCAAGTCCGACACAAACTTACCTGGTAGGGCAGAGACGCATCGCCCGGAGGTGGCTACGACGTTTCCGGAATCGGAGACGACCGCGTTGCCAGTGCAGCGCTGGTCCACGCCGTTCGCCCGAAAGAAGACAACGCCGAGATGAGCTGCTGGGGAGAATCCTGGAACCGGCACTGACGGATCCGTCTTCGGCGTCGGCACCGATCCTGTCACCACCTTCAACCCTGCGCTCCGGTTTTCACCGCTGGCCAATGCCGAATTCTGCAACTCTGGCGGGTCGCCGTCGACCGGGTTGGCATCCACGAACGATGCGGAAACAGCAGCTTGCATCCGTGCGAGCGTCCAGTGGGAAGTACTCGCATCTCGCTTAGCAGTCGGAACAACGTGCTGCAGGATGGCGCCGGCGGAGAGGTTGACCGACTTGGTGCTTGCAGACACGTCGGTAATCGCTAGGATGGTGAGAATCGCGCAGGAAGCGCGCAGTGATGTGTTTTTCGGCAAATATGCCATGATGATTTTAACCTATATGTTTTGCTTGGAGTTGAGCCACCCAAGCGGATTAATGTAATTAGAATATATAAATACTTTACAAGTAAATCGCAGCTATGCCCATGGTTATGGCAGATTTCCCTCGCCGCTACCATCAGCGCTACTGCTTGTTTTCCTCGAGCGCAAATGCGCTGCATCAGCAGCATGGGTTCTATCCTAACCCTGAGCCGCTCATTTGATTTGTTTTGTTGCGAATGCAATGGTGCGTGTGCGAAGGTTGTTCATTCCCCATCGTCTTCCCAGGCGCGCGCCGGTAACAATGTTGGTGATGTTGTTGCCCAAGCCGAATCGCGTTGTCGCCATGTGTAGACGAAGGTGCGCATCGTCACATGCTGTGTGCAGAGAGACTACCAGACTGGTCACCCGCGTAGACACGCGCATGCGAGACATCGAGATGGCAGATCCCAAAGAGTTGCAGGAAAAATTCTGGAAAGCCTTGAAATCCGATCGCACCGTGATGCTGGGCCTGGACGGCGTCGAAGACGGCCATGCGCGCCCGATGACCGCACAGATCGAAGGTGACAGCGGCGGCCCGATCTGGTTCTTTACCTCCAAGGACAATGCGCTGATCGCGATGCTGGGGCAGGGCCGTCGCGTCATCGGCGCCTTCAGCAGCAAGGGGCATGATCTGTTCGCCAGCATCAGTGGCGCCTTGCACGAAGACACTGACCCTGCGGTGATCGATCGCTTATGGAACCCGCACGTTGCTGCGTGGTACGAAGGCGGCAAGGACGATCCGAAATTGGCGCTACTGCGCCTGGACGCGGACCATGCACAGATCTGGCTCAATGGTTCCAGCCTGCTTGCCGGCATCAAGGTGCTGTTCGGTGTCGATCCGAAGAAGGACTATCAGGACAAGGTGGCAGACGTCCCGCTGCGTTGAGGGTTTGTTTGGCGGATGCGGATGGTGATCAGGATCGGCAGGTGGCAACTGTTACATGCCGCAATGCACACCGGCCGCGTCCGCCTGGCGTCCGTGTCGTGTTTTTGAGCGCTTTGCTTGAAAGTCACATCTACGTGGTTTTCAGGTATCAACTGGCGCGATGCGCGCCCACCAGGGAGATGCGACATGCAACGGATCGAAATTGGCCAGATGGTATTCCTGCGCGATGGTGAAGTCGGCGTAGGCGCAATACGCGATATTCGCAACGAAGGCGCTGAACTCGTCATCAATATCGAAAACGGCGGCGATTTTGTGCTGCCTGTGTCGGTGGTGCGCGACGTACATTCCGGCAAGGTGATGTTGGATGTCGATCAGTTGCCGGAGGAAGTGCGCGATGCGTTGCGCCACCCGCACGACAACGAGTTGCGAACCAGTCGGTATGCAGCCAGCAACCCACAGGACGGCGCGCTCAAGTAAGTGTTCGTCTCCCGGCGCGAGTAATGCGCAGATGCTCGGCGGCCTGGCGCGGTGCCTGAATGGTTGTCATTGGCCGCGATGGCCGTGTCCATCTGTAGCTGAGGGCGTCCCATGCGGCATAGTGACTTTCGGGTCGTGCTGGCGGATGACCGATCTTTTACTGTCGAATCTCAGCACAGTGGAATGGCACGATGGGACTCGGCAAGCTGGCACTGGCTCTATTGATCCTTGTTGCGTTCGAGGCTTGCGGTGCAACTGCTCAACAGGACGAAGCCCAGGTTCGATCTGCCGACGCGGCGTTCTGGAAGGCCTACAACGCCTGTGATATGCAAGCCATTGCGGGTCTGCTCACTGCGGACGTGGAGTTCTATCACGACAAGACCGGGCTCACGACCTCGCGCGAGGCGGTCGTCGACTCGTTGCGTCATGGACCCTGCGCCGACGAAACCTTGCGTCTTCGACGTGAGGCGCTCAATGACAGCATCTCGTTCCATCCGCTCAACGGCGGTTACGCGATGTTGTCGGGCCGTCACCGCTTTTATGTGCAGGAACGTGACAAAGCAGAGCGATTGGATGGTCAAGCCGACTTCACCACGGTCTGGAAATTTGCCGATGGACGTTGGCGCATGCATCGCGTCCTCAGTTATGCGCATGGCCCCGTGCCGTATACGCCGCCTCCAAGAACGACAACACTCCGGTCGCGGTGCTGCAGCGCTACGCAGGCCGCTACCGCTCGCCTCGCATCGGAATCATTCAGATCGCGGTCGCCGGCGACCATCTGACGCTCACCGCCGGCAGTTTCATCGCCACGCTCTATCCGCAATCCACTACGCGTTTCTTTGCCATGGAGCGCGATCTGCGTTTTGACTTCGAGACCAACGGCGACGGACTTTCTAAAACATTGGTGGTGTATGAAAACGGCGTCGTCAGCGAACGTGCCATGCGCGACGATCCTGCTGCGCGCGAAGAATGAGCAAAGACATGTCTTGCCGGCTGCGTTCGGAAGCACTCAAGCGAGTAGATCGATGCAGGCGATCCGCCACATGACGGGTCTCTGACTCAGCTGCCCACAACGTCTGGCGGCAGATCATCCGGTAGCAAAAACGTACGCGGTGCGGCATCTGGCGGGCCCGCCGAGGGTAGTGCCGGTTGCTCGGCTTCGTCCTTGAGTTGCACGCCGGATAGCTTGCGTCGAAACGCCTCGCGTAACAGGTACGCAAGTTTGTGCGTGGCTTCGGCGTAACTCAGCCCTTCGGCGCGAATGTTGGAGATGCAATTGCGCGCGGCGTCGGTCAGGCCGAGCCGTGGGGTGTAAGTCAGATACAGGCCCAGGCTGTCGGGCGAACTCGGTCCCGGCCGCTCGCCGATCAGCACGATCACTGCACGGGCCTTGAGCAATTCGCCGACCTCGTCGCCGATGGCCACACGCCCTTGCGCGATCAGCACCACCGGTGCCAACGACCAGCCCTCGTGTGCGGCCAAGCGATCGATATGCTCCAGCATCTGCGGGGCATTGCGGTGTACGGCCAGCGCCGAAAGCCCGTCCGCGACCACGACCGCCACGTCATGTCCACCGCCATGCACGGCAGTCAGACCACGCAGTTGCGTGGCGGCGTCGGCGGCCAGGCGCCGGCCCAGATCCGGGCGTTGCAGATACACATGCCGATCCGCCGCCGCGCTGTGCAGCAGCATGCTGATGCGTCCGCGCTGTTCGAGTTCGGCCTGCAGCGGCGCCGGATCGAACGCCAGATGCACCGCATCGCGTGCCTGCGCATGCGCCAGCTGGAAATCCAGATGCGCAGCTGTCGGCAGGCTGGTGCCGACGCGCCCCAGCGCGATCCGTGCCGGCGTGAGGTGACGCAGCTGCGCCCAGGCATCACGCGGTGGCGTAGTGGTGCTGCTCATTACGCCGCGCCGCTGTTCAATTGCGCCAGCGCATGCCGGAACGGTGCCGGCACCTCGCTACCGAGTTCGAAGCGGCCATCACGCAGGCGCAAAATGCCTTGCTGTTCCAGCCACTGTTCGAACTCGGGCGCAGCACGCAGACCCAGTGCCTGGCGCGCATACAGCGCATCGTGGAACGAGGTGGTCTGGTAGTTGAGCATCACATCGTCTGAGCCGGGGATGCCCATGATGAAATTGATGCCGGCGGTGCCGAGCAGGGTCAGCAGCACGTCCATGTCGTCCTGATCGGCTTCGGCATGGTTGGTGTAGCAGATGTCGCAGCCCATCGGCACGCCGAGCAATTTGCCGCAGAAATGATCCTCCAGCCCGGCGCGGATGATTTGCTTGCCGTCGTAGAGATATTCCGGGCCGATAAAGCCCACCACGGTATTCACCAGCAATGGCTTGAACTGCCGCGCCACTGCATAGGCGCGCACCTCGCAGGTTTGCTGATCCACGCCATGATGCGCATTGGCCGACAATGCGCTGCCCTGGCCGGTTTCGAAATACATCACGTTGTCGCCGACATTGCCACGGCGCAACGACAGGCCCGCCTCATAACCCTCCTGCAGCAAGGCCAGATTGATGCCGAAGCTGGTATTGGCCGCTTCCGTGCCGGCGATGGACTGGAACACCAGATCCACCGGCACGCCGCGGCCGATCGCCTCGATGGTGGTGGTGATGTGCGCCAGCACGCAGGACTGCGTGGGAATCTGGTAGCCGGCGATCACCGCATCGAGCATGCGCAACAACGCGGTGGTGGCGGCCAGGCTGTCGCTAGCCGGGTTGATGCCGATCACCGCATCGCCGTTGCCGTACAACAAACCGTCGAGCACGCTGGCGGCAATGCCGGTGGCATCGTCGGTGGGGTGGTTGGGTTGCAGGCGCGTCGACAAGCGTCCGCGTAATCCCAGCGTGTTGCGAAAGCGAGTGACCACGCGCGTTTTCTGCGCGACCAGAATCAGATCCTGCACCCGCATCAATTTGGACACCGCCGCCACCATCTCCGGTGTCAGTCCGGGCGCCAGTGCGGTGAGTGCGGCTTCGTCGGCCTGCGCACTCAGCAGCCAATCGCGAAAGCCGCCGACGGTGAGATGCGCGACCGAGGCGAATGCGGTTGCATCGTGTTGGTCGACAATCAAGCGTGTGACTTCATCCGCTTCGTACGGCACCACCGCTTCATCCAGAAAATGGCGCAGCGGCAGGTCCGCCAGCGCCATCTGCGCAGCGACGCGCTGCAGACCGGAGTCGGCGGCCAGCCCGGCCAGTTGATCGCCCGAGCGTGCCGGCGTGGCCTTGGCCAGCAACGTTTTGAGATCGGCAAACTGGAAGCGCTCGCCGCCTGCGGTGAAGGCGAACCCACTCATCTGACAGTGCTCGCAGGTGTGTGTTGGCCGCGCAAGCTCAGCACGCAACACACCGCACCAAACAGCAGCAGTCCTACAAAGATCAGCGCCACGATCGGGTTGAACCACACCATCGCCACCAGGCACACCAGCGCCAGCAGCAGCGCAATCGCCGGCACCACCGGATAACCCGGTGCGCGAAAACTGCGCTCGAGCAATGGCTCGGCGCGGCGCAGTTTGAATAGGCTGAGCATGCTCATCACATACATCACGATCGCGCCGAACACCGACATGGTGATCATCGCCGCGGTCAGCGACATGCCCTGGATCTTGACCACACCATCGCTGCAGATCGCCGCGATACCGATCGCGCCGCCGGCAAGAATCGCGCGATGCGGCGTGCGAAAGCGCGACAGCTTGGCCAGCCCATGCGGCAAAAAGCCCGCACGCGCCAATGCGAAGAATTGCCGCGAATAGCCCAGAATGATGCCGTGGAAACTCGCCACCAGACCGAACAAACCGATCCACACCAGCATGTGCAGCCAGGTCGAGCTATTGCCGACCACCGCTTTCATCGCCTGCGGCAACGGGTCGTTGATATTGGACAGCTGGCGCCAATCGCCGACGCCGCCGGCGAACACCATCGTTCCCAGTGCCAGCACCACCAGCGTGAGGATGCCGGCGATGTAGGCGCGCGGAATCGTGCGCTTGGGATCTTTGGCTTCTTCGGCCGCCATCGCCGCGCCCTCGATCGCCAGAAAGAACCAGATCGCAAAGGGAATCGCGGCGAAGATGCCGGAGATCGCCGCCGGGCCAAAATCGTTGCTGCCGGCCCAACCGTTGGCGGCAAAACGCGCGACGCTGAAACCCGGCGCCACCACACCCATGAACACCAGCAGTTCGATCACCGCCAGCAGAGTCACCACCAACTCGAAGGTGGCGGCGATCGCCACGCCGACGATGTTCAAGCTCATGAAGATCACATACGCCCCGATTGCGGCGATACGTGGGTCCAGGGTCGGAAACTGCACGTTGAGATAGGCGCCGATCGCCATTGCGATGGCCGGCGGTGCGAACACGAATTCGATCAGCGTGGCCAGGCCCGCCAGCATGCCGCCATAGGTGCCGAACGCGCGCAGGCTGTAGGCGAACGGCCCGCCGGCGTTCGGGATGGCCGTGGTCAGCTCGGTGAAGCTGAAAATGAAGCAGGTGTACATCACCGCCACCAGCACGGTGGTCACCAAAAATCCCAGGGTGCCGGCGGTGCCCCAACCGTAGCTCCAACCGAAATACTCGCCGGAAATCACCAGTCCCACGGCGATCCCCCACAGTTGCCAGGTGCCCAGTGTGGGTTTGAGTTGCTCGTTGCGCATGTCGCACATCTCCTGCAGTCGGGGGAGGGGAGATGAAGCACGTCCCACGCCGCAGCGGTGGACCAACCGTCTGGCTCGATCGCTCGTTACGAAAGTGGCGAGGATCGAAGATCGACGGTCGTCCCGGTTATACCCCAAAGCCCCGCGACCAACACAGCCACGACGGGTGGGCCGCAGAGAAGACACGTCACGTCAAAGCCACTCTTCCCCGGGGCGAGAAGGCACAGCCTGCGTGCCACTGGCGCGCTCGCGCCGCACGCGCGGGCTGGGCGCGGAGCGGGGGTGGAGTGAGGGTGCGGTGATGCAGCAATTCCGCAGCTCCGCAGTCACCGGTGCCCGCTCTTTCCTTTCGCTACCCAACGGCTCTATTTGTTGCGCTCAAGTACCAGCAACGGATCGATGCGCACATCGAACCAATTCATCCCCCAATGCAGATGCGGCCCGGTCGCGCGCCCGGTGGCGCCCACGGCGGCAATCACCTGGCCTTGCTCCACGCGATCGCCCACTTTCACGTCGATGCGCGACAGATGCAGAAAGTTGGAGCTCACCCCGAAGCCATGATCGAGCAGCACCGTGCCGCCGGTCAGATACAGATCCGGCGCGGCGAAGGTGACCACGCCGGCGGCCGGCGCCTTGACCGGCGTGCCGGTGGGTACCGCGATATCCATCCCCGAATGACCGGCACCGGGCTGACCGTTATAGACACGCGCATTGCCGAAGCGCCCGCTGATGCGGCCCTGTACCGGCCAGAGGAAGGGCTGCGCGAAATCGGTGCGCGCGTCGTCGCGATCGCGTGCAGCGGTGACCTGCGCCTGTTCGCGCTTGATCCGCTCGGCGATCGCCGCAGGCGGGTTGACGGTCTTGGGCGGCACGCCGTTGACGCGTTCCACCGGCCAATCGCGTGGCGTCACTGCGATGCTGGCAGTCTCCTTGCCGCCATCGGGCCGGGTGATCTGCACCTGTAACGGGCCGGTGGCATCGCGGCCGATACCGAACACCACGCTGCCATAGCCGCTCACCCGCAGCGTGCGGCCGGCGTACTGCACCTGGCTGCCCGCCGGCACCTTGCCGATCACCATCGCGCCTTGCGAGCCGCTTGGCGGAAACACCACATCCGCCGCGTTCGCAGATTGCGCAGCGACACCACCAGCAGCAGACGCGAGCGGCGCCAGCGCAAGCCAGGCGCCAAACAGAGCTGCGTGCATCAGCGGTCGAAGGTCAGGCGCTGCCCGGCGGCGCTACCGACCAACTGTTCGCCATCCCACACCTGCTGGCCGTTGACCCAGGTCGCGGCGATGCGCGAGCGGAAGGTGGTGCCTTCGAACGGCGACCAGCCGCACTTGGACAGCACCTGCTCGCGCTTCACGGTGAACGGGGTGTTGTCGATCATCACCAGGTCGGCGAAATAGCCTTCGCGCAGAAAACCGCGTTCTTCCACATCGAACAACTGCGCCGGCGCATGCGCGAACTTCTGCACGATGCGGGTGATCGGCAGCTTGCCTTCATGCACCAGCTCCAGCGCGGCGACCAGCGCGTACTGCACCAAGGGCAGGCCCGACGGTGCCTGCGCGTAGGGCTTCTGCTTCTCTTCCCAGGTATGCGGGGCGTGGTCGGTGGCGAGCACGTCGATCACGTCTTCGGCCAGCGCCTCGATCAGCGCGAGGCGGTCGTCGGCGTCCTTGATCGCGGGGTTGCACTTGATCAGGTTGCCCAGCCGCGCGTAATCGCTGCGGTCGAAGCGCAAAAAGTGGATGCAGGTCTCGGCGGTGATGCGCTTGCGCACTTTGCCGTCGGCGTCGACCAGCGGGCCGGCCTCGAACAGCGCCAGCTCATCGGCGGTGGAGATATGCAGCACGTGCAGGCGGGTGTTGTGCTTGCGCGCCAACGACACCGCCAGCTGTGAAGACTTCAGGCACGCCTCGCGCGAGCGGATGTCCGGATGCATCTCCGGGGTCAATGCGTCGCCGTACTTTTCCTTGAACTGCGCCAGCGTCGCATCGATGGTCGGGGTGTCTTCGCAGTGGGTGATGATCGGCGTCGGCGCGTCGCGGAAGATCGCATCCAGCGTTTCGGGGTTGTCGACCAGCATGTTGCCGGTGGAGGCGCCCATGAACACCTTGATGCCCGGCGCGGTCTTGGGATCCAGCGTCTGGATCGCGGCCAGATTGTCGTTGCTGGCGCCCATGTAGAAGCCGTAATTGGCCCAGGCGCGCCCGGCCGCAGCGTCGTACTTGGACTGCAGCGCAGCCGCATCCAGGGTCGGCGGATTGGTGTTGGGCATGTCCATGAAGCTGGTCAGGCCACCAGCCACGGCAGCGCCGGATTCGGTGGCGATATCGCCCTTGTGGGTCAGCCCCGGCTCGCGGAAGTGCACCTGGTCGTCGATCATGCCCGGCAGCACCCAGCGCCCGGCCGCGTCCACCACCGTATCGCCTGCAGCCGGGGTGATCTTGTCGGCGATCTTGGCGATGCGGCCAGCTTCGATCAGGAGATCGGCGTCGAACTCCTTGCCTTCATTGACCAGGCGGGCATTGACGATGACGGTTCGGCTCATGGGTGAGGTCCTTTGCAGCGGCAGGAAGTGGAAGAGGGCGAAGACGCGGACGTGGGCGCGTCGGGGACGGGATCGAACCCGCCCGGATGGAAAGGATGGCAACGGCCCAGCCGGCGTGCAGCCAGCCAGCAGCCGCGAAGCGGGCCGAAGCGGCCGATCGCGGTCATTGCATACTCCGAGCAACTGGGCGCAAACCGGCAGCGCGGCCCTAACAGAGGGCTAATGAATATTTTGTAGAAGCGCAGCAGCGCGATGAGCAGGCGTGAGATCACTTGCCAATGATATGCCACTTGGACTAATGGGTGGTTGCCGGGGGTCCTTGGGGTAAGCTATAAAGGCCCGCTTTCCCGGGCCCCGGGGGAACCAAGGATGAGCGTTTCGTGGCTGCTAAAAAAACTGCAAACAAGGCCGTAGAGGCCGCCAAGAAGTCCGCCAAACCCGTTGCGAAGAAAGCAGCGGCGCCTGCCGCTGCAAAACCGGCTGCCAAGCAGGCGACGCCGGCCACCAAGCAACCTGTTGCCAAGAAGGCAGCTGTGACCAAGGCCGCTGCCAAGCCGGCGCCGGCCTCAAAGGCCGCAGTGCCCCAGCCCGCGGCTGTTAAACCTGTAAAACCGGCCGCCAAGAGTGCTGCAAAGCCGGCGGCGAACAAGGCAGCTCCGGCTGCCGCCAAACCGGCCGCCACGCCGGTGGCGCCCAAGTCCGTACCGAAGCCGGCTGCCAAGCCGACTCCGGCCAAGTCAGTCCCGGTCAAGGCTGAAAAGCCCGCGCCCGCACCGGCCCCTAAGGCCGTCCCTGCGAAGCCGGCAAAGCCTGCGACCCCGTCAGTTAAGAATCCCGTGCCCGTTTCGAAATCTTCAGCAAAAACACCAACCAAAACCGAAGCCCCCGCCAAGCCCGCCGCGACCCGTCCGGTCGGTAAGGTGGCCGTGGCCGTGACTGCCAAGTCGTCCAGCCCGACGCCAAAGACCAAGTACAAGGTGGTCGACTACAAGATCGACGAGACCACCGGTCGCCCGATCCTGCCGCAGGGCTACAAGCCTGCCGCGGACGAGGAGTACATGAGCAAGCTGCAGCAGGAGTACTTCCGTCAGCGTCTGCAGCGGTGGCGCAACGAGATGGTCGAGGAATCCAAGCAGACCATCGAGAACCTGCGCGAAGAAGTGCGCGATATCGGCGACGAAGCCGAGCGTGCCACCCGCGAGACCGAGAACTCGCTGGAACTGCGCGCCCGCGACCGTGCACGCAAGCTGATCTCCAAGATCGACAGCACGCTCAAGCGTCTGGAAGATGGCGACTACGGCTATTGCGTGGACACCGGCGAAGAGATCGGCCTGGACCGCCTGGAAGCGCGTCTGACCGCCGAGCGCACCATCGACGCGCAAGAGCGTTGGGAGCATCTGCAGAAGCAGCAGGGCGATTGATCGTTAAGTTTGATCGTTCAGCAAGCGTCGAAGCCTCATTGGTCGACTAAAAAAACCCCGCCATGTGCGGGGTTTTTGATGCGTCAAGGCAATAGCGATGCCGGCTGCGTTCGCTACCGGCACATCAGCATTGCGCACGTCATTGCAAGTCGCGCAGATCCAGCTTGCGTAGCTTCGGCGCCTTCCACGCGGTGGTCGCAACCACGCCCAGCGTGACGCAGCCGCCGATCACTACCGCCGGCACCAGGCCGACCAGGCGCGCCATCACCCCGTCGTAGAACGCGCCCAGCTCGTTGGACGAGCCGATGAAGATGCCGTTGATCGACGACACCCGGCCGCGCATCGCATCGGGCGTGGCCAGCTGCAGGATGGTCTGACGCACCACCACCGAGACGCCGTCGCACATGCCGTAGACCAGCAGAATCGCCGCCGACAGCCAGAAATGCCGCGACAGGCCGAACGCGATCGTGCACAACCCGAAACCGGCCACCGACAGCATCAGGATGCGCCCGGCATTGCGCTGCAGCGGGTGCCGCGCCAGCCACACGCCGACCACGATCGAGCCCAGTGCCGGTGCGCCGCGCAGGATGCCCAGGCCTTCCGGACCGTAGTGCAGGATGTCGTGGATGAAGGCGGGCAGCATCGACACTGCGCCACCCAGCAGTACCGAAAACATGTCCAGCGCCATCGCGCCCAGCATGATCTGGTTGGACAGCACGAATTGCGCACCTTCGGCGATGCTGCGAAAGATCGGCGCGCGCGGACCTTCGTTCACCGGCTCGCTGACGCGCAACAGGGCCAGCGCCAGGATCGCCACCAACGCCACACTCGCCGCAACGCCATAAGCCAGGCCCTTGCCGCCCCAGCCGACCAGCACGCCGCCCAGCGCCGGGCCGATCACCATGCCGGCCTGGAAGGTGACGCTGCCAATGCTGGCGCCGCGCGCGAAGGCCTCGCGCGGCAACGCGCGCGCGAACAAGGCGTTGTAAACCGGCGACAGGAACGAGCGCGCCGCACCGGTCAGTGCGATGGCCGCATAGATCGGCCAGACGCCTTGTATCGGCAGCCAGCCATGCGTGATCGCCAACAGCAGCAGCGCGGTGGCGACCAGGCCCAGCACCGCGACCATGCCCAGACGGCGGCGCGGCAGATGATCGACCAGATAACCGGCAAACGGCGCGATGCAGAAGAACGGCAGGATCTCCGCCAGCCCGATCAGCCCGAGCGAGAGCGGATTGCGGGTGATCTCGTAGATATGCCAACCGACCGTGACCGCGACGATTTGGTACGACAGCATCGCCGCCACACGATACAGCAGCACCAGGCCGAAGCCGGGGTAGGCGAACAGCGTGCGCAGCGAGGCGGCGGGCGAGGGAGGCGTGGGCGTGCTCACTGCTGGGCGCGGGCGGTGTCGCGAATGAAGGCCAGCATCGCCGCCACGCCGTTGCTGCGGGTCGGCGACAGGTGCTTGGCCAGGCCAATGCCGGCGATGTAGTCCGGCTCGGTGGCCATGATCTCCTGCGCGCTACGCCCCGAGTACACGCGCAAGGCGAGATAGATCAGCCCGGAGACGATGGCTGAATCGCTGACGGCGTGGAAGTCCAGCCGCTCGGCGTTGCCCTCCGGCACGATCCACACCATCGACTGGCAGCCATGCAGGCGGTGTTCTTCGGTCTTCCATTGTTCCGGGAAGGTGGGCAGCTTGCGGCCCAGGTCGATCAGGTACTGGTAGCGCTCGGACCAGTCGCTGAAGAAGGAAAATTCCTCGGCGATGGTGGCCTGCGCTTCGATGGCGGTGGGTTCGAGCGGGAAGGGGGTGGTGGTCATCTGAAATCCAGAATCAATTCTGTGAAAGCCCCTCTCCCTATGGGGCGAGAAGGCGCGGTTTGCGCGCCACTGGCGCGCGTGCCTTGGAGCGCCCGCGCCGCCAGCGCGGGCCGGGGCGCGGAGCGGGGTTGGGGTGAGGGTGCGGGCGGAGCCACGTGCATTAACTTCTCTCATGTGGCTTCGCCCGTACCCTCATCCGGCGCTGCGCGCCACCTTCTCCCGCAGGGAGAAGGGAATAAGATCATGCGCGCTTCCAGCGTACGCCCTGTGGGGTGTCTTCCAGCACGATGCCTTCGTCGGCCAATTGCTTGCGGATGGCGTCGGCACGGGCGAAATCCCTGGCTTTCTTTGCGGCATTGCGCTCTTCGACCAGCGTGGTGATGCGCGCATCGTCGCCTGCATCGGTGCCGCGCGAGAACCAGGCCGCTGGGTCTTGCTGCAGCAAGCCTAGCGCCAGGCCTGCGCCAAGCAGATCGGATTTGGCTCGGCGCAGCGCCGCAAGATGCTCGCCGCTTCGTTCGCTGTTCGGCCCGCCCGCCGGTGCCAAATCGTGCAGTGCCCGGCTGGCCTCCTTTGCAAGCTTCGCCAGTGCTGCAAGCGCCAGCGGCGTATTGAGGTCATCGTCCAGCGCAGATTCCACATCGTCAGGAATCGTGGTCGGCTGTGTGGGGCCGACGCCTGCATCGGTTTCCACAGCTGCCAGATCGCGCAACGTGCCATACAACCGATCCAACGTGTTCTTGGCCTGCTCGATCAAGCCATCCGACCAGTCCAGCGGCTGCCGGTAATGCGCGCTCAGCAGAGCGTAGCGCAGCGCTTCGGGCGGGTGCCTGGCGATCAGGTCGTGCACGGTTTCGATGTTGCCCAGCGACTTGCTCATCTTGGCGCCGCTGAAATTGAGCATGCCGTTGTGCAGCCAGAACCGCGCAAAGGTCGCCCCGCCATGCGCGCATTCGCTCTGCGCGATCTCGTTCTCGTGATGCGGGAACTGCAGGTCCACGCCGCCGGCATGGATGTCGATGGTCGGGCCCAGATGCGCGGCGGCCATTGCCGAGCATTCGATATGCCAGCCGGGGCGGCCGCGGCCCCAGGGCGATTCCCAACCGGGCAGCTCGGCGCTGGAGGGTTTCCACAGCACGAAGTCGCCCGGGTCGCGCTTGTAGGGCGCCACATCCACGCGCGCGCCGGCCAGCATCTCGTCCGGGTCGCGGCGCGAGAGCTTGCCGTAGTGTTCGAAGCTGGCCACCGCGAACAGCACGTGGCCTTCGGCGGCATAGGCATGCCCGTTGGCGATCAGCTGCTCGATCATCGCCACGATCTGCGGAATATGCGCGGTGGCTGCCGGCTCAATGTCCGGCGGCACCACGCCGAGCGCGGCCATGTCCTGGCGGTAGATCGCGGCGAAGCGGTCGGTGATGGTCGAGATCGGCACGCCCTGCGCCTGGGCGGCGGCGTTGATCTTGTCGTCCACGTCGGTGATGTTGCGTGCGTAGCGCAGCGCGCCATAGCGGCGGCGCAGCAGCGCGGCCAGCACATCGAACACCACCGGGCCGCGGGCGTTGCCGATATGCGCGTAGTTGTAGACGGTGGGGCCGCACACATACAGGGTGGGGCTGGTGGGATCGAGCGGCGCGAACGGCTCGACCCGCCGCGTCAGGTTGTTGTGCAGGCGCAGGCTCATCGGCATCTGGAAAAGGGTAACTGCACGATTCTAGCCGGTCGCGGCGGCTAGGCGAACCAAACCCCAGGCGATGGCATGTCACGGCCGGCACCCGCAATCGGATGGGTTGCGTTCAGCCCCGGAGATCGCAAGCTCCATACACTTACGTACTGCCTGGCGACGCCTTCTTTGGTACTGATGCGACCTTCCCTGTTCTTCATGCTGCTGTGTGTGTTTGCCTGGCAGGCACTGGCGGCGCATGCGGCAGAGCCTGACCCCAAGAACCGGGTCGTGGTGATCGAGAACGTGAAGCTGGATTACGCGCAGGTGCTCAACGTGGAGCCGGTCTACCAGACCTTGCGCGCCACCCGCATCGAAGAACAGTGCGAGGCCGAGCAGATTGCGCCGGTCGCCGCCGCGCCTGCGGTAGACGACGAAGGCCGGATCAACCGGATGGTCGATTCGGTCAAGGAGATGTTCTCGCGCAGGCCCGAGCTGCCGTCTGCACCGGTGGCGGTGCCGCCGACCAGCACGCGGCGCAATTGCCGGGTGGTGGAAGTGCCGCGCGAGTTCCGGCGGCCGATCGCCTTCGATGTGGATTACGTCTACAAGGGCACCAAATACCGTTCGCGGCTGCCGGAAGATCCGGGCAACCGGCTGCGTATCCGGGTCTCGGTGACTCCGTATATTCCCGACGCCATCGTCGCGCCGCCGCGATGACGCGCGCAGCGGTTGCGCCGTGCGCGCATGCATGCGAGGATTCGCGCCCTATGCACGCAAACGCCTTTCAGCACGACACCAGCGCCGCCCGGATGGCCTCCGGCATGACCTCGCGTGCCCGCCGACCGGAATCCCACATTTTCGCTGGGTGACCCGGGCGTTTTGCTGTCCGTTGTTGAAAACCCAGCCTCAAGGCTGGGTTTTTTCGTTTCAGGCGTCATAAAAGTTTCAACCGCAAGAAACGCGCATGTCGCGCACCCCGTCGCTCCTGGCGGACCACGCAGCAGAAGCACGCAGCACAAGGATCGATCGATGTCACTGAAGCACTTCTTGAACACCCAGGACTGGAGCCGCGCCGAACTGGATGCGCTGTTGACCCAGGCCGCGTTGTTCAAACGCAACAAGCTGGGAAGCGAGCTGAAGGGCAAATCGATCGCGCTGGTGTTTTTCAACCCGTCCATGCGCACCCGTACCAGCTTCGAGCTGGGCGCGTTCCAGCTGGGTGGGCATGCGGTGGTGTTGCAGCCGGGCAAGGATGCCTGGCCGATCGAGTTCAACCTGGGCACGGTCATGGACGGCGACACCGAAGAGCACATCGCCGAAGTGGCGCGGGTGCTGGGCCGCTATGTCGACCTGATCGGCGTGCGCGCGTTTCCCAAGTTCGTCGACTGGTCCAAGGACCGCGAGGATCAGGTGCTCAAGAGCTTCGCCAAGTATTCGCCGGTGCCGGTGATCAACATGGAGACGATCACCCACCCGTGCCAGGAGCTTGCGCATGCGATGGCGTTGCAAGAACACTTCGGCACGCAGGATCTGCGCGGCAAGAAGTACGTGCTGACCTGGACCTATCACCCCAAGCCGTTGAACACCGCGGTGGCCAATTCCGCATTGACGATCGCCACTCGCATGGGCATGGATGTGACCCTGTTGTGCCCGACGCCGGACTACATCCTGGACCCGCGTTACATGGACTGGGCGGCGCAGAACGTGGCCGAAAGCGGCGGCTCGCTGCAGGTCAGTCACGATATCGACAGCGCCTATGCCGGTGCTGACGTGGTGTATGCCAAGAGCTGGGGTGCGTTGCCGTTCTTCGGCAACTGGGAGCCGGAAAAGCCGATCCGCGATCAGTACCAGCACTTCATCGTCGACGAACGCAAGATGGCGCTGACCAACAACGGCGTGTTCTCGCACTGCCTGCCGCTGCGTCGCAACGTCAAGGCTACCGACGCGGTGATGGATTCGCCCAACTGCATCGCCATCGATGAAGCCGAAAATCGCCTGCATGTGCAGAAGGCGATCATGGCGGCGCTTGCTTTGCAAGCGGGAATCGGGAATCGGGAATAGAGAATCGCAACAGCAAGAACGTTGACCCCCACTTTTACGTACCAAGGAAACGATGATGAGCACTGCTTCCACCATTCCCGATTCCCAACTCCCGATTCCCGGCAGCAAGAAGGACATCGTCCTGGCGTTCTCCGGTGGCCTGGATACCAGCTTCTGCATTCCGTATCTGCAGGCACAGGGCTATGCCGTGCACACCGTGTTCGCCGATACCGGCGGGGTGGATGCCGAAGAGCGTGACTTCATCGAAAAGCGCGCGGCCGAACTCGGCGCCGCTAGCCATGTCACCGTCGATGGTGGTCCGGCGATCTGGAAGGGCTTCGTCAAGCCGTTCGTGTGGGCGGGCGAAGGCTATCAGGGCCAGTACCCGTTGCTGGTGTCCGACCGTTACCTGATCGTCGATGCCGCGCTCAAGCGCGCCGAGGAACTGGGCACGCGGATCATCGCGCACGGTTGCACCGGCATGGGCAACGACCAGGTGCGTTTCGATCTGGCAGTGAAGGCGTTGGGCGACTACCAGATCGTGGCGCCGATCCGTGAAATCCAGAAAGAGCACACCCAGACTCGCGCCTACGAGCAGAAGTATCTGGAAGAGCGTGGCTTTGGCGTGCGCGCCAAGCAGCAGGCCTACACCATCAACGAGAATCTGCTCGGGCTGACCATGTCCGGCGGCGAGATCGACCGTTGGGAAGCGCCGGGCGAGGGCGCGCGCGGCTGGTGTGCGCCGCGCAGCGAGTGGCCGGTGGAGCCATTGAACGTCACCTTGAAGTTCGTCGAAGGCGAGGCGGTCGAGCTGGATGGCAAGGCGTTGCCGGGCGAGCAAATTCTGGCCCAGCTCAACAAGCTGTTCGCGCCGTATGGCGTGGGTCGTGGCGTCTACACCGGGGACACCGTGATCGGCTTGAAGGGCCGCATCGTGTTCGAAGCGCCGGGTCTGATTTCGCTGCTGACCGCGCACCGCGCGCTGGAAGATGCGGTGCTGACCAAGCAGCAGAACCGCTTCAAGCCGGACGTGGCGCGCAAGTGGGTGGAGCTGGTGTACGAGGGCTTCTATCACGACCCGCTCAAGACCGACATCGAGGCGTTCTTGCAGTCCTCGCAGTCCAAGGTCAACGGCGAAGTTACGCTGGAAACCCGCGGTGGCCGCGTCGACGCGGTGGCGGTGCGCTCGCCGCATCTGCTCAACACCAAGGGCGCGACGTATGCACAGTCGGCCGACTGGGGCGTGGAAGAAGCCGAGGGGTTCATCAAGCTGTTCGGGATGAGCTCGACGTTGTACGCGCAAGTAAACCGCTGACGTTTCGAGGCACGGATGCAAAGCCCCTCTCCCGTCGGGAGAGGGGTTGGGGTGAGGGTACGAGCGAAGCCTGGTGCAATTGAACAGTGCGAGAGCTTCGCCCGCACCCTCATCCGCCCCTTCGGGGCACCTTCTCCCGAAGGGAGAAGGATAGCTTCGATGAGATTCATGAGCTGTTTGCGCACCTTCCTTACTTCCGTTTAGCCGCTGTTTCGGACCTTTGATCGAACCAATATGACCGATCTACTCGCATCCACCCTGACGCACCTGGAAAAGCTGGTGTCCTTCGACACCCGTAATCCGCCGCGTGCGATCGCTGCCGAGGGCGGCATCTTCGATTATCTGCGTGCGCAGTTGCCTGGTTTTCAGGTCGAGGTGATCGACCACGGTGCCGGCGCGGTGAGCCTGTATGCGGTGCGTGGAAAGCCCAACTACCTGTTCAACGTGCATCTGGACACGGTGCCGGATTCGCCGCACTGGAGTGCCGATCCGCACGTGATGCGGCGCACCGACGATCGTGTGATCGGGCTAGGTGTGTGCGATATCAAAGGTGCTGCGGCGGCGCTGGTGGCGGCGGCCAATGCCGGGCAGGGCGATGCGGCGTTTCTGTTTTCCTCCGACGAAGAAGCCAACGACCCGCGCTGCATCGCCGCGTTTCTGGCGCGTGGATTGCCGTATGAAGCGGTGCTGGTGGCCGAGCCGACCATGAGCGAGGCGGTGCTGGCGCATCGCGGGATCAGCTCGGTGCTGATGCGGTTTGCCGGGCGTGCCGGGCATGCGTCGGGCAAGCAGGATCCGTCGGCAAGTGCCTTGCATCAGGCGATGCGCTGGGGCGGCAGGGCGCTGGATCATGTCGAGTCGCTGGCGCATGCGCGCTTCGGTGGTTTGACCGGTTTGCGCTTCAACATCGGTCGCGTCGATGGCGGCATCAAGGCCAACATGATCGCGCCGGCGGCCGAGGTGCGTTTCGGCTTTCGTCCGCTGCCGTCGATGGACGTGGATGGCTTGCTGGCCACCTTCGCCGGATTTGCCGAGCCGGCTGCGGCGCAGTTCGAAGAAACCTTTCGTGGGCCCAGCCTGCCGTCCGGCGATATCGCGCGTGCAGAAGAACGCCGCCTGGCCGCGCGCGATGTGGCCGATGCGCTGGATCTGCCGATCGGCAACGCGGTGGATTTCTGGACCGAGGCCTCGCTGTTTTCGGCTGGCGGTTACACCGCGTTGGTGTATGGCCCCGGCGATATCGCGCAGGCACACACCGCCGACGAGTTCGTGACGCTTGCGCAGTTGCAGCGTTACGCCGAATCGGTCCACCGCATCATCAACGGCGCACACTGACCCGCTTTCACTAACGGCTCGTACCAAAGCCGCATTCCGCGCCTGGCGCGGCCATTCCTCTCTTCGATCACGGCAATGTCCCTCTCCGCACAGCCCCACAAACAGACCCGCCAGACCATCGTGCGCCTGCTTTCGAGCATGGCCAGCGCCAAGGAAATCAGCCAGTACCTCAAGCGTTTTTCGCAGCTCGATGCCAAACGCTTTGCGGTGGTCAAGGTGGGCGGCGCGGTGCTGCGCGACGATCTGGACGCGCTGACCTCGTCGCTGTCGTTCCTGCAGGAGGTGGGGCTGACCCCGATCGTGCTGCATGGCGCCGGCCCGCAGCTGGATGCCGAACTCTCGGCGGCCGGTATCGAGAAGCGCACCGTCAACGGACTGCGGGTGACCTCGCCGGAAGCCCTGGCGATCGTGCGCAAGGTGTTCCAGGCTTCCAACCTCAAGCTGGTCGAAGCGCTGCAGCAGAACGGTGCGCGTGCGACTTCGATCACCGGCGGCGTGTTCGAAGCCGAGTATCTGGACCGCGCCACCTATGGCCTGGTCGGTGAGGTCAAGGCGGTGAATCTGGCGCCGATCGAAGCGAGCCTGCAGGCCGGTTCCATCCCGGTGATCACCAGCCTGGGCGAGACGCCAAGCGGGCAGATCCTCAACGTCAACGCGGATTTTGCCGCCAACGAACTGGTGCAGGAACTGCAGCCGTACAAGATCATCTTCCTCACCGGCACCGGTGGCTTGCTGGATCCCGACGGCAAGGTGATCGATTCGATCAACCTGTCCACCGAGTTCGATCATCTGATGCAGCAGCCGTGGATCAATGGCGGCATGCGGGTCAAGATCGAGCAGATCAAGGACTTGCTCGATCGTCTGCCGCTGGAATCGTCGGTGTCGATCACCCGGCCGGCGGATCTGGCCAAGGAGCTGTTCACGCACAAGGGTTCGGGCACGTTGGTGCGGCGTGGCGAGCGCGTATTGCGCGCGACCTCGTGGGACGAACTGGATCTGCCGCGCCTCACCTCGCTGATCGAATCCAGCTTCGGCCGCACGCTGGTGCCCGATTACTTCAGCAACACCAAGCTGCTGCGCGCCTACGTCAGCGAGAACTATCGCGCCGCGGTGATCCTCACCGATGAGGGCATGCTGGGTGCAAGCGCGCTGATCTATCTGGACAAGTTTGCCGTGCTCGACGACGCGCAAGGCGAGGGCCTGGGCCGCGCGGTGTGGAATGTGATGCGCGAAGAAACCCCGCAGCTGTTCTGGCGCTCGCGTCACAACAACCAGGTCAACATTTTCTATTACGCCGAGTCCGACGGCTGCATCAAGCAGGAGAAGTGGAAAGTGTTTTGGTACGGGCTGGAAAACTTCGAGCAGATCCAGCATTGCGTGGCGCATTGCGCGACGCGTCAGCCGACGCTGCTGGGCTGAGCACGATGGCGTCCACTACCTTGCCACCACACTGGCGCGAGTTGCCCACGCTACGCGGCCAACACGTCACGCTGGAACCGCTGCAAGCTGCGCATGCTGACGGTCTGCGTGATGCGCTGGGCGACGGTGCGTTGTCGCGGCTGTGGTACACCGGGGTGCCGGCACCGGCGCAGGTGGACGACTACGTGGGCGCGGCGTTGGCTGCGCAAGTCGACGGGCTGGTGCTGCCTTATGTGGTACGTGATGCGGCCGGCGACATCGTCGGCTGCACGCGCTATTACGGGCTGGATGCGACCGTGCCCAAGCTGTCGATCGGCTACACCTGGTACGCGCCGCGCGTGCAGCGCAGCGGCGTCAATACCGACACCAAGCTGCTGCTGTTGCAGCATGCCTTCGAAACGCTGGGCTGTTTGAGCGTGGTCTTCGAAACCAGTTGGTTCAATCACACCTCGCGCGCGGCAATCGCGCGGCTGGGCGCCAAGCAGGACGGGGTACTGCGCAACCACACCCGCCACGCCGACGGCACACCGCGCGATACCGTAGTGTTCTCCATCATCGATACGGAATGGGCCGGGGTGAAACGCCACCTGCAGTTCCGCCTGGAAGCAAACGCATGACTGTTCAAACAACGACCATCGGCATCATCGGCGCCCGCGGGCATACCGGTTCGGAATTGATCAAGCTGGTGGCGGCGCATCCGCACCTGCGGCTGGTGTTCGTGTCCTCGCGCGAACTGGCCGGGCAGCCTGTGGCCGACTATAACGATGCGTATCAAGGTGAGTTGCGTTACGAGAGCCTGGATGCCGATGCGGTGGCCGCCAAGGCCGCCGATGTGGTGATCCTGGCGCTGCCCAACGGCAAGGCAGAGCCGTTTGTCGCGGCGATCGATGCGGCCAGACCGCAGACGCTGTTGATCGACCTGTCGGCCGATTACCGCTTCGATCCGGCCTGGTACTACGGGCTGCCGGAGCTGACGCGCGGAAAGTACGCCGGGCAGAAGCGCATCAGCAACCCGGGCTGCTATGCCACCGCGATGCAGCTGACGATCGCGCCGCTGCTCGATCAACTGGCCGGCCCACCGCAGTGCTTTGGTGTCTCCGGCTATTCCGGCGCGGGCACCACGCCCTCGGACAAGAACAACCCGGAGTTGCTGGCCGATAACCTGATGCCGTATGCGCTCACCAACCACATGCACGAGCGCGAGGTCTCTGCGCAGCTCGGCGTGCCGGTGGAGTTCATGCCGCATGTGGCGCCGCATTTCCGCGGCCTCACCATGACGGTCAACCTGTGGCTGCAGCAACCGCTCACACGCGAGCAGATCCAGGCGCGCTACGCGCAGCGTTATGCCGACGAGCCGCTGATCGAGATTGTCGATGAGGCGCCGTGGGTCAGCCGCATCGCCGGCAAGCATGGCGTGCAGATCGGTGGCGTGACATTGGCGCCGGGCAACAAGCGCGTGGTGGTGGTGGCAACGCTGGACAACCTGCTCAAGGGCGCGGCCACGCAGGCGATGCAGAACCTCAACCTGGCATTTGGCTGGGACGAATTGACTGCGATTCGTTGATGCGAGTCCCTCGCAAGAGCCCGCACATCCATGTGCGAGGATTCAAAGATGCGAGTCCCTCGCAGAAGCCCACATATCCATGTGCGGGGATTCAACTGGACGACTTATTTCGAGACGCTTTCCGATGACCAATCTGTTGTGGCAAAAACCCGGTGTGGCAGTGGACGCCAAGATCCAGCGCTTCCTGGCCGGCGACGACGTCATCCTGGACCGCGAGTTCTTCCTGCACGACATCGCTGCCAGCAAGGCGCATGCGCAGGGGTTGCAGCACATCGGCATCCTGTCGCTGCAGGAACTGGGCGGGCTGAGCGAGCAACTGGATCTGCTGGCCGATGATTTCCGCAGCGGTGCGTTCGTGCTCGATGCGCAATATGAAGATTGCCATTCGGCGATCGAGGCGCGTCTGACCGAGCGCCTGGGCGATGCCGGCCGCAAGATCCACACCGGACGCAGCCGTAACGACCAGATTCTGGTCGCCACGCGGCTATGGTTGAAGGACAAGCTGCAACGTGTGGCCGAGCTCAGCGCGGAGATCGCCAAGGTGGCGCTGGACCGCGCGCAAGCCGAAGCCGACCTGCCGGTGCCCGGCTATACGCATATCCAGCGTGCGGTGGTGTCGTCGGCCGGCATGTGGTGGGCAGGCTGGGCAGAAGCATTTATCGACAATGCAGTGCGCGCGACCGACACCTTGCGGTTGGTGGACAGCAACCCGCTCGGCACTGCGGCCGGTTACGGCGTCAATCTGCCGCTGGACCGTGCGCATACCACTGCCGAGCTCGGCTTTGCGCGCCTGCAGGTCTCGCCGATCTACGCACAGCTCTCGCGTGGCAAGTACGAATTGGCTGCGCTCGAAGCGCTTGGCAGCGCCACCTTGGACTTGCGGCGTATTGCCTGGGATCTGTCGTTGTTCACCAGCGGCGAATTCGCCTTCGTCGCGTTGCCGGCGCAATACACCACCGGCAGTTCGATCATGCCGAACAAGCGCAACCCCGACGTCATCGAACTGATGCGTGCCACCCATGCCAGCATCGCGGCGGCGCGGACCGAAATCGAACAGTTGTTGTCGCTGCCGTCCGGTTATCACCGCGATCTGCAGAGCAGCAAGGGCGCGATCGTGCATGGCTTCGGGCGCGGCCTGGCCGCGCTCGAACTGCTGCCGGCGTTGCTGGCCAATCTGGAATGGCGCCCGGACAAGCTGCGCGCTGCGATCGATTCGGGCATGTACGCCACCGATGTGGCGGTGGAAGCGGCTGTGGCCGGTGTGCCGTTCCGCGAGGCCTACAAGGCGGCAGCGGAATCCTCCGACACTGCAGGGCAGGGGCGCACTCCAGAAGGCAGCCTTGCGGCGCGCGTCTCGCCAGGCGCCGCCGCGGATCTGCAATTGGATGTCTTGCGTGCCCGTTGGGAGGCCCTGCGCTGATGGCCGTGATCAGCACCGAGACCGCAGAACACTATCCCTGGGGCGAAGCCTGCGAAGGCTGGCACCTGTTGCGCGATCCCAGCTTGAGCGTGCTCGAAGAACGCATGCCGCCAGGCGTTGCGGAGTCGCGTCATCGGCATAGTCGCGCGCGGCATTTTTTCTATGTGCTGGCCGGCGAAGTGATGCTGCAACTGGATGGCGCGCAGCACGTGCTCGGGGTCGGGCAGGGCCTGGACGTGCCGCCTGGCACCACGCACCAGATGCACAATCTGTCCGATGTCGAGGCGCGCTTTCTGGTGATCTCTGCACCGCATGGTCGCGACGATCGTGCACCCACGACAGCACGTGCGAAGGACGTCAGCTGATGACCACGCGCTATCTGGTGCTGGCGATGCGCAAGCCGGATTTTCCCGGCGATGTGGTGCAGCCGCATCTGGATTTTCTCGATACTTTGCGTGCGGCCGGGCAGCTCGAAATGAACGGTGGTTTCAGCGATCGCACCGGCGGTGCATATGTGTTGGTCAATCTGGGCGGTCTGGAGGAGGCGCAGCAGATCGTTGCGCGCGATCCATTGGTGCTGCGCGATGCCTCGACGTTGACCGTGTATGAGTGGAACACGCACTGAGCGTCTGGCTGCCATGACAACCCCTGCCGACATGCCGTCGTTATTTACCGAGCAGCCGTTGCCGCCATGGCGTCGCGCGGTGCTCAAGGTCGGCAGCAGCCTGTTGGCCGCCGATGGTGGCGGCCTGTCGCCGCGGTTCGCGTTGGGCCTGGCGCAATTCGTGTCGGCCAATCTGGCCGCAGGGCGCGAGCTGGTGATCGTCTCTTCCGGTGCGGTGGCGGCAGGCCGCGCGATCTTGCCGAAAGCCGCCGAAGCCGGTGCACCGATCGCCGCGCGTCAAGCCTTGGCCGCGCTCGGCCAGGCGCAATTGATCGCGCTGTGGCAGCGCTTTTTCGAACGTCCGGTGGCGCAGGTACTGCTCACTCACGACGACCTGCGTAACCGCCGCCGGTATCTTAATGCGCGCGCCACCCTGGGCGAGTTGTTGCGGCTGGGTGCGTTGCCGGTGATCAACGAGAACGACACCGTGTCGGTGGACGAGCTCAAGCTGGGCGATAACGACAATCTCGCCGCGATCGTCGCCGCGCTGGTCGATGCCGATGCGTTGTTCATCGCCACCGATATCGATGGCTTGTACAGCGCCGACCCGCGCAGCAATCCGTTGGCGCGCGCGCTGGACGAGGTGCCCGAACTCACTGCCGAGGTGCTGGCGATGGCCGGTGGCAGCGGCAGCAGCGTGGGCACCGGCGGCATGCGCACCAAGCTGGAAGCCGCCGCAAAGGCCGGTGCCGCCGGTATCGAAACCTATCTGTTCAACGGCCGCAGCAGCGAGGTGGTGCGCGGGCTTGCGCAGGATCGCCTGCGTGGCACGCGCATCCACCCCGCACGCACACGCATTGCCGCCCGCAAGTACTGGCTGCGCCACGCACCGGTGGAGCCGGGCGCGATCCTGATCGATGCCGGCGCCGCTGCGGCGCTGACCGGCAAGGGCGCATCGCTATTGCCGGGCGGTGTGGCCAGCGCGCAAGGCGACTTCCGGCGCGGCGATATGGTCGAAATCCGCCTGCGCGACGCCGATGGCGAACGCTGCCTGGCACGCGGCGTCAGCCAGTATTCGGCAGTGGATATCCGCCGCATCGCGGGCCGTCATTCGCGCGAGATCGAAACCGTGCTCGGTTACAGCTATGGCGAGAATGTGGTGCATCGCGATGATCTGGTGCTGTTGTAGCCGGGAATGGAGAATCGGGAATCGGGAATCGCAAGAGCTTTCCACCGAAGTTTCCTTGCTGCCGATTCATCGCAGTAAAGTGATGGCGCACGCCTTTATCATTCATTCCCGATTCCCTTAATCCCGGCCCCCAAATGACCATCAAAACCCTCGCCCTGCAATGCCGTGATGCTGCGCACGTGCTGTCGCAACTGTCGTCGTCTGCCAAGCAGGCCTTGCTGGAGGCGATGGCCGCTGCGCTGGAACACGATGCGGCGGTGATCCTGGCGGCGAATGCGCGCGATCTGGAGGCGGCGCGCGAGAAGGGCGTGGGCACTGCGATGCTCGATCGTCTGGCGCTGGACACAAAGCGCCTGGACGGGATTGCCGCCGCGTTGCGCGAGGTTGCGCAATTGCCGGATCCGGTCGGGCAGATCACGCGCGAAGACGTGCGCCCCAATGGCATCGTCGTGCAGAAGGTGCGCGTGCCGCTGGGTGTGATCGCGATGATCTACGAGGCGCGCCCGAACGTGACCGCCGACGCCGCAGCGCTGTGCATCAAGGCAGGCAACGGGGTGATCCTGCGTGGCGGCTCGGAGGCGATTCACTCCAACACCGCGATTGCGCGGGCACTGCAGAGAGCATTGCGCGAGGCCAATGTTCCCGAGGCCGCGTTGACGCTGGTCGAGGACCTGCGCCGCGAGACCATGCTGGAGTTGCTGCAGCTCAGCGATATCGTCGACCTGGCGATTCCGCGCGGCGGCGAAGGCCTGATCCGTTTTGTCGCCGAACACGCGCGCGTGCCGGTGATCAAGCATTACAAGGGCGTGTGCCATTTGTTTGTGGATGCGTCGGCGGATGTGGACTTGGCCGTGCGTCTGTTGGTCGATGGCAAGGCCACGCGTCCGTCGGCCTGCAATTCGCTGGAGACCTTGCTGGTGCATGCAGACATCGCCGAGCGTTTTCTGCCGGTTGCTGCGCAAGCGCTGCGCGAACGCCATGTAGAGCTGCGGGGCGATGCGGCAACGCGTGCATTGCTGCCCGATATCGCGGCGGCCAGCGACGAGGACTACGCCGCCGAATTCCTCGATCTGATCCTGGCGATCCGCGTGGTGCCGGATCTGGACACCGCGCTGGCGCATATCCGCCAACACGGCTCGGACCATACCGAAGTGATTGCCACGCAGAGCACCGCCAATGCCGAACACTTCGTGCAATCGCTGCGCTCGGCAGTGGTCATGGTCAACGCGTCCTCGCGTTTTTCCGACGGTGGCGAGCTTGGCCTGGGCGCCGAAATCGGCATCTCCACCACGCGTCTGCATTCCTACGGCCCGATGGGGCTGGAAGCGCTGACCGTGGAGCGCTTTGTAGTGCGTGGCGAAGGCCAGGTGCGGCACTGATCGGCAACGGCGCAACCAAACGCCAGTCAGCTGCTGCCGAAAGCCGCAAGCCGGTATCGCGCACCGCGCGCCTGATCGCGCGCAATCCTGTCGCCATTTGCACCAGGCAACCCCGCAACCACGACCTTTGACACTCCCCCGGCAGGCCGCCGGCTGCCTACAGTCGACGACTGCCCCCGCACTTCCGGAGTCGTCGATGCGCCGTTTTGCCGCCTGCCTGCTTGCCACCGCCATTGTTGCCGCCACCGGTAGCGCGCTGGCGCAAACCTCGCCGATGACGCCGGATATCACCGGCAAGCCGTTCCTGGCAGGCGACGCCGCCAACGACTACGTCAAGCGCGAGGTGATGATCCCGATGCGCGACGGGGTCAAGCTGCATACGGTGATCGTGCTGCCCAAGGGCGCGCGCAACGCGCCGATCGTGCTCACGCGCACGCCGTACGACGCCAGCGGCCGCACCGAGCGTCTGGCCTCGCCGCATATGAAGGACCTGTTGTCTGCGGGCGATGACGTGTTCGTGGAAGGCGGCTATATCCGCGTGTTCCAGGATGTGCGCGGCAAGTACGGCTCGGAAGGCGAGTACGTGATGACCCGGCCGTTGCGTGGCGCGCTCAATCCCAGCGAGGTCGACCATGCCACCGATGCCTGGGACACCATCGATTGGCTGGTGAAAAACCTCAAGGAGTCCAACGGCAAGGTCGGCATGATCGGCTCGTCCTACGAAGGTTTCACCGTGGTGATGGCGCTGACCAATCCGCATCCCGCATTGAAGGTGGCCGCGCCGGAGAGCCCGATGATCGATGGCTGGATGGGCGACGACTGGTTCAATTACGGTGCGTTCCGCCAGGTCAATTTCGATTACTTCACCGGCCAGCTCAGCAAGCGCGGCAAGGGCGCCGGCGTCCCGCGTCAGGGGCACGACGATTACAGCAATTTTCTGCAGGCCGGCTCGGCTGGCGACTTCGCCAAGGCCGCCGGCCTGGAGCAGCTGCCGTGGTGGCACAAGCTCACCGAACACGCGGCTTACGACAACTTCTGGCAGGAGCAGGCGCTGGACAAGGTGATGGCACGCACGCCGTTGAAAGTGCCGACCATGTGGTTGCAGGGCCTCTGGGACCAGGAAGACATGTGGGGCGCCATCCACAGTTACGCGGCGATGGAGCCGCGCGACAAGCGCAATACGCTCAACTATCTGGTGATGGGGCCGTGGCGGCACAGCCAGGTCAATAGCGACGCCAGTTCACTGGGTGCACTGAATTTCGACGGCGATACCGCGCGCCAGTTCCGTCGCGATGTGCTGCGCCCGTTCTTCGATCAATACCTGGTCGATGGCGCCCCCAAGGCAAGCACGCCGCCGGTGTTTATCTACAACACCGGCGAAAACCATTGGGACCGTCTGCAGGCCTGGCCGCGCAGTTGCGCCAAGGGTTGTGCCTCGACCAGCAAGCCGCTGTATCTGCAGGCCGGCGGCAAGCTGTCGTTCCAGCAGCCGGCGGCGGGGCAGGTGGGCTTTGAGGAATACGTTTCCGACCCGGCCAAGCCGGTGCCGTTCGTGCCGCGCCCGGTGGATTTTGCCGATCGCAGCATGTGGACTACCTGGCTGGTGCAGGACCAGCGCTTCGTCGATGGCCGCCCGGATGTGCTGACCTTCGTCACCGAACCGCTGACAGAACCCTTGCAGATCGCCGGCGCACCGGAAGTGCATCTGCAGGCCTCCACCAGCGGCAGCGACAGCGATTGGGTGGTGAAGCTGATCGACGTGTATCCGGACGAGATGGCCTCCACTCCCAAGATGGGCGGCTACGAGCTCCCCGTCTCGCTGGCGATCTTCCGCGGCCGCTACCGCGAGAGTTTCAGCGCGCCCAAGCCGCTTGCGTCCAATCAGCCGCTGGCGTTTCAGTTCGGCCTGCCGACGGCCAACCACACCTTCCAGCCCGGGCACCGGGTGATGGTGCAGGTGCAGTCCAGCCTGTTTCCGCTGTACGACCGCAACCCGCAGACCTATGTGCCGAATATCTTCTTCGCCAAGCCGGGCGATTATCAAAAAGCCACGCAGCGGGTGTACGTGAGCCCGGAGCAGCCGAGCTACATCAGTCTGCCGGTACGTTGAGCACACGGGCGCCGCGCGCAGGCGGCGCCCACACGTCTTCCAGCAGCTGCGGGCGGCAGGCCACCCAGGCGGCGGCCAGCTGCACCAGCAGGCAGATGACCAGGAACACGAACGGCGACGTCCAGCCGCCGTGGTGCGCGTGCAACCAGCCGAACAGGAACGGCCCCAGGCAGCTCACCGCATAGCCCATGCCTTGCGAGAATCCGGACAACGCTGCCGACCCGGCAGCGGTGCGGCAGCGCTGATTGACCAGCACCAGCGCCAGCGGAAACGTGCTCGGGCCCAAACCCAGCAAGGTCACCCAGAGAATCGGCGCGGCCAGCGGTGCCCACCACAGCCCGGCGAACGCGACCAGATGGCAGGCCGCGCACAGCAGCACGATCGGGAAGGGATTACGCATGCGCACCGCCAGCGCCGGCATGGTCAACGCACCGACCATGCCCAGTGCCGCGAACAACGCGACCATGGTGCCGCCGAACGCGGGCGAGGCGCCGGCTTCGCGCAGCAGTGTCGGCAACCAGGTGAACATCGAATAGGTGATCAGCGAGGTCATGCCGAAGGTCAGCGCCATACTCCAGCCCAAGGCTGTGCGTGCGACGCGGCCTTCTGCCTCGGGTGTCGGCGTGATCGGTGCAGGCCCGGTGGCGCGCAGGCGGCGATGGTTGGCGTACACCAACGCCCAGGCCGCAAACGCCAGCAATGCCGGCAATACCCACACCACCATCGAGCTGCGCCAGCCCAGCGCATCGGCGACCGGTACCGCCAGCAGCGCGGGGAGCAACGTGCCGACCTGCAACACGGTGATGTACAGCGTGCTGACACCGCCCACGCGATCGCCGAAATAGCGCTTGACCAGCGGCGGCAACACCACATTGCCCATGCCCATGCCGGCGAGCGCCACCAGCGATCCGACCAGCAGCCCGGCGGTGTCCGGCAGCAGCGGACGCAACACCAATCCGAGTGTCGCCAATGCCATCGACAACAGCGCAATGCGCAGCAGGCCGAAGCGGCGCAGCAACGCAGGCGTGGCGACCCCGGTGAGTGCGAACGCAGCGGTCGGCAACATGCCGATCGCACCCATGGTGGGCGCGCCGAATGCGTACTCATCTGCGATGCGTTCCAGCAACGGGGTCAATGAGGTGACCGCCGTACGCAAGTTGAATGCGGACAACAAAATGGCGGCCAGCACCAACCCGCGGCCACGCAGCTGGGCGGACGAGGAAGCACCGGCAATGACAACAGACATGACAGACCATCCGCACTGCGCACATCGCTGCGCCAGCGCCTGAAAACACAAAACCGGCACGAGGCCGGTTTTGTGTTTTGAAACTGGTCGGGGAGACAGGATTCGAACCTGCGACCTCTACGTCCCGAACGTAGCGCTCTACCAGACTGAGCTACACCCCGAAGGAGCCGCGTATGTTACATACGGATTGCCGAATCGGCAAGCATCTGCGAGATTTATTTTACTGACGCGGCTGACCACGCTCGGATTCGCGTGCTTCGAACCACATGCCGTTGAGCACCGCAGCCAACGCAGCCAGGCCGGTGCCGAGGATCCATGCGAAATACCACATCGGTGTTCTCCTAAGAATCGTTGAAGCGGTGAGATGTTGAGGCGGAGCTTTGAATGCGACGCACGCTGGCACCGCAGTCGCAGTAGGGCGCTCAATACGCGTTGGGATTGGCCGACAGTTCATCGGCGGTGACCTTGCCCTTGAGCACGCGGTAGACCCAGCTTGTGTAGGCCAGCACGATCGGCATGAACACCGCCGTCGCCAGCAACATGATCCACAGCGTCAGACGGCTGCTGGACGCATCCCACAGCGTCAAGCTCATGCGCGGTGCAGTGGAGGAGGGCAGCAGGAACGGAAACAGCGCAAAGCCGATAGTGAGAATGATGCCGACGATGGCGCAACCCGAAGCGATGAGCGCCAGGCCGCCACGCCGCACACGCAACAGCAGCGCATTCATCGCAAACCCGACCAGGCCGACCAGCGGTGCCATCAAGGTGGCCGGCATGCTGCTGTAGTTCTGCAGCCAGCCACCGGCAGCGGTGAGCGCGGCGGTCTTTGCCAGCGGGTTGGTCGGCGCATCGGTGGCCAGCAACGAGGTCACCGCATAGCCCGGTAGACCGAATGCCACCCATGCGCCGCCTGCAGCAAACAGCGCCACCGCACACAACGCGGCGATGCTGCCGAAGCGCGCCGCGCGATCGGCCACTGGCCCATCGGTCTTGAGCACCAGCATCGCCGCCCCGTGCGCCATCAGCATCGCCACGCTGAGCAAACCGGCGAGCAGTGCGAATGGCGTCAGCAAGCCGAACAGATTGCCGGTGTAGAAGATGCGCATGCTGTCGTCGAAATGGAACGGCACCCCGAGCAGCACGTTGCCGACCGCCACGCCCATGATCAGCGCCGGAATGCAGCCGCCGATAAACAACGCCCAGTCCCAGGTGGTGCGCCAACGCTGATCCACCAGCTTGCCGCGGAACTTGAAACCGACCGGACGCAGGATCAGCGCGAACAGGATCAGGAACATCGCCAGATAGAATCCGGAAAAACTCACCGCATACAGCGGCGGGAATGCGGCAAAGATCGCGCCACCGCCCAGGATCAGCCACACCTGGTTGCCTTCCCAGACCGGGCCGATGGTGTTGATCACCAGGCGGCGTTCGGCATCGTTACGGGCAACCAGCGGCAGCAACGTGCTGACCCCCAGATCGAAGCCGCCCATCACCGCGTAACCGGACAGCAAGACGCCCAGCAGCAGCCACCAGATCACGCGCAGTGTGGTGTAGTCGAGCAAGATGAAATCCATGGTGTTTCTCCTGGCTTACGGTGCGCCGCCGGCCAACGCACCGGTGCTCAATGGGGCGCTGGGTGAGGAAGCGTGGGGCGATGTGGTGTTCGGCGAGGTGCCCTGATACGCCGGCGGAAACAGCGCATCCGGGCCCTTGCGGATGGTCTTCAGCGACAGCTTGATCGCGATGACCAGCAGCGTGGTGTACAGCGCGGTGAAGCCGACCAGGGTCAACACGATTTCGTACAGATCCAGGCCAGAGGCGGCGTAGAAGGTCGGCAGCAGGCCTTCCACCGCCCACGGCTGGCGGCCGTATTCGGCCACGAACCAACCGCACTCGATCGCAATCCACGGCAGCGGCAAGGTCCACAGCGCCAGCGTCAGGAACCAGCGCTTGTCCTGGAAGTTGTGCTTGCAGGCAAACCAGAACGCGACGGCGAAGAACACGATCAGGTAGATGCCGATGGCGGCCATGATGCGGAAGGTCCAGAACAGCGGCAGCACGCGCGGTACGGTGTCCATGGCGGCCTGGGCGATCTGCTCCGGCGTGGCATTGCCGATATCGTCGCGATAACGCTTGAGCAGCAGGCCGTGGCCCAGATCCTGCCAATGCGCGTCGAACACCTTGCGCGCTTCGGCATCGTCCTTGTTGGCGCGCACGCGCTCCAATGCACCATAGGCGATCTGGCCGCCACGGATGCGGTGCTCGGCGCGTCCGACCAGCTCCAGAATGCCGGGGATCGGCTCATCCAGCGAACGGGTGGCAATCAAGCCCATCAGATACGGGATCTTGATCGCGTAGTCGTTGCGATGGGTCTGCTGATTGGGAATGCCGAACGCGGTGAAGTCGGCCGGCGCGGCTTCGGTTTCCCACATCGCCTCGATCGCTGCCAATTTCATTTTCTGATGTTCGTTGGCGGCATAGCCGCTCTCATCGCCGAGTACCACCACCGACAGCGACGACAACAGGCCGAACGCGGCAGCCACCGCAAACGAGCGTCGCGCCATCTCTACGTGCTTGCCGCGCAGCAGATAGAACGCGCTGATCGACATCACGAACACCGCACCGAGCACGTAGCCCGCGCTGACGGTATGCACGAACTTGGCCTGCGCCACCGGGTTGAACAGCACCGCCATGAAATCGACCACTTCCATGCGCATGGTGTCCGGGTTGAACACCGCGCCGGCCGGGTTCTGCATCCAGCCGTTGGCTATCAGGATCCACAGTGCCGAGAAGTTGCTGCCCAGCGCCACCAGCCAGGTGGTGACCAGATGCTGCACCTTGCTCAGGCGGTTCCAGCCGAGGAAGAACAGGCCCAGGAAGGTCGCTTCCAGAAAGAACGCCATCAGGCCTTCGATCGCCAGCGGCGCGCCGAAGATGTCGCCGACGTAATGGCTGTAGTACGACCAGTTCATGCCGAACTCGAACTCCATCACGATGCCGGTGCCCACGCCCATGGCGAAGTTGATGCCGAACAGCACGCCCCAGAACATGGTCATGCGCCGCCAGATCTGCTTGCCGGTCATCACATAGACGCTCTCCATGATGCCGAGCAGGAACGACAGGCCCATGGTCAGCGGCGGAAAGATGAAGTGGTACATCGCGGTGACTGCGAACTGCAGCCGCGACAGTTCAACAACTGTCGAGTCGATCATGGCGGGGTGGCCTGGTTGGGTATCGATGAAGGAATGCAACGGATCATCTGCGCTTGCCGCGACACGCGCGTTGATCCAAATCAATGCCGCTGCGCTTGGGTGCGGCACAATGCGCAGCCCGTAGCGGGAAGTGGCGACTTACAATCGCTTGCAGTGCGATGTCTTCTAGGGAGCGATGTGAGCCAGCCCAGCGTGCGAGCCAGCGAAACGCCAGCCCAGCGCCGTCAACGCGGCCAATGGCTGGATGCACTTGCCGCACCGGCCGCGCGTGCCAAGCGGCTGGCGGGTATGGCGGTGGCGTTGTCGGGCGTGCTGCTACTGGCGCAGGCGGCGGCGATCGCCTGGTTGCTGCAGGCGGTGCTGGTGCAGCATCTGTCACTGCTGCACTTACGCGATGTGGGTGTGGGGTTGTTGGCTGTGCTGCTGGGGCGTGCGCTGCTCAATGCCTGGGCGCAGTCGCTGACCGGCGAGGTAGCCGATGTGGCCAAGCGCGAACTGCGGGCACGCATCGCACGCCGGTTGGTGCAGCACGGCCCGGTGTGGTTGCGCCGCCAACGCAGCGGCGAACTGGGCGAATTGAGCCTGGCGCATACCGATGCGCTGGAAGGCTATTTCGTCGGCTACCAGCTCGCACGCACCGAGATGATGCTGGTGCCGCCGCTGATTTTGATCGCGGTGTTTTCGGTCGACTGGGTGGTGGGCCTGGTGTTGCTGCTGACCGCGCCGCTGATTCCGTTCTTCATGATGCTGGTGGGTTGGGGCGCCGAAGCGGCGGGGCGCGAGCAACTTGGCGAGCTGGCGCGGATGGGCGGGCACTTTGCCGATCGCCTCAAGGGCCTGGGCCTGCTGCGTGTGTACGGGCGCGGCGAAGCCGAGTTGAGCGGCATTGCCGCTGCGGCCGAAGGCGTGCGCGAGCGCTCGCTCAAGGTGCTGCGCATCGCGTTCCTGTCGTCCACGGTGCTGGAATTCTTCGCCTCGGTGAGCGTGGCGATCGTGGCGCTGTATTTCGGCCTGAGTTATCTGGGCATGCTCGATCTGCACGGCTTGCCGACGCTGGGCGCGGGCATGTTCTGCCTGCTGCTGGCACCGGAATTCTTTGCGCCGCTGCGGCGGCTGGCCGCGCATTACCACGACCGTGCCAATGCCCTGGCGGCGGTGGCCGAAGCCGAGCGCTTGCTGGAAGGCTTCGAGCCGCCCGCAAGCACGCAAGCAGCCACGGTGCCGCCGCGTGCATTGGAACCGGCGCAGGCACATGCGCCCCTGTTGCAGGCGCGTGGAGTGGCATTGCGTCCACCGGGCGCGCCACACGTGGTGGTGGAGGATTTTTCGCTGATCTTGCAGCCCGGGCAGCGCGTGGCCGTGATCGGTGCAAGCGGCAGCGGCAAGAGCACGTTGCTTGAAGGGCTGGCCGGCTGGCTTGCACCCGAGGCGGGCAGCATTGTGCTGCGTCCGGGTGCACGCATCGGCTATGCCACGCAGCGGCCGTATCTGTTTCACGGCAGCATCGCCGACAACCTGCGCCTGGCCGATCCACAGGCCAGCGATGCGCGGCTGCATGCAGTGGCCGATGCTGCGCAAGTGATGCGCTTTGCCGCGCAGTTGCCGGCCGGCCTGGACACGGTGATCGGCGAGCGCGGCTTCGGGCTCTCCGGTGGCGAGGCGCGTCGTGTGGCGCTGGCGCGGCTGTTGCTGCGCGAGCCGGACCTGTTGCTGCTGGACGAGCCCACCGCGTTTCTCGACCCCGACACCGAAGCGGAATTGCTGCGCACGCTGGGAGTGTTCGCACGCGGCCGCGCGGTGATCCTGGCCACGCACAGCGCTGCGGTGATGCGCTGGGCCGATACGGTGATCGATCTGCGCGGCGTCACCGTCGCAGCGGAGCTGCCATGAACAGCACGCCCCCGATCGCCTGCGCGATGTATTCCGCCGGCATGCCTGGCGCCTGCTGCTGTCCGCGCTGTTGGTGCTGGTCACCATGCTGGCGGGCGTGGGCTTGCTCGGCCTGTCCGGCAGCTTTCTGACCGCCGCGGCATTGGCGGGTGTTGCAGGCATGGGCACGGGTTTCAATTTCTTCTCGCCCTCGGCCGGCATTCGCGCGCTGACCTTTGCGCGCATCGTTTCGCGTTATGGCGAAAAATTGATCGGCCACGACGCCACGCTGCGCATCGCGCGGGACCTGCGCGTGTGGTTCTTCCGCCGTGCGTTGCCGCTTGCGCCAGGCCGGTTGTCGGCCACGCGCACCGGCGATCTGCTGGCGCGCCTGATGTCCGATATCGGCGAAGTCGATGGCCTGAGCGTGCGTGCACTGGCGCCGTTGACCGCGTTGCTGGGCATCTGGCTTGCCGGTGTGATGGCTTCGGCGCTGATCTATCCACCCGCCGCGCTGTTGCTGATGGTGCTCGGCGTGGTCATCGGTGGCGTGGTGCCGTGGCAGGTGGCACGCGGCGGCGCGCAGCGCGAACAGCTGCGCGCGCAGCAACGCACCGCATTGCGGACGCAGGCCTTCGAAGGGCTGGAAGGTGCAGCCGATCTCACCGCAGTCGATGCGCAAGGTGCCTGGCTGCATCAGGTCGATGCAGCGGCGGCGGCCGTTGTCGATGGCGACCGCATTCAACGCCGGCGCTTGATCGGCGGCAATCTGCTGCACGCCGTCTGTGGCGGCATCGGCTTGGCCGGCATGTTGTGGCTTGGGTTGAGTGCGACTGAGCGCGGATTGATTGCGGCAGAAATGGCGTCCGGCTTGGTATTCCTGACGATGGCGTTGCTGGAAGTGTGGGCCGGCGCCGGCCTCGCCTTGCAGGCACTGCAGAGCGCACGCGTTGCGGTCAAACGCCTGCAGTCCATCGTCGATCAGGCGCCGTCGGTCGTCGATCCGCCGCACGCCACGGATGCGCCACGCAGCGGCACGCTGCAGCTGCATCAGGTCAGCTTTGCGTGGCCGGGCAGCGTGCGTCCGGTGCTGCAGGCGCTCGATCTGACGCTGGCGCCTGGCGAACGCATCGCCATCAGCGGCGACAGCGGTAGCGGCAAGAGCACCTTGTCCGCGTTGCTGCTGCGCTTGTGGGACCCGCAGGCCGGGCAGGTAACGTACGCCGATATCGACCTGTGCCAATTCGCACAGACGCAATGGCATCGACGCATCGCCTGGCTGCCGCAGAACGCCCCGGTTTTTGCCGGCACGCTGCGCGAAAATCTGCTGATTGGCGATGCCAGCGCCAGCGATGCCGCGATGTGGACTGTGCTGGATCAGGTGCGGCTGGGCGAGTGGGCCACTGCACAAAACGGCCTGGACACCTGGGTCGGCGAAAACGGCGCCACGCTTTCTGCCGGACAGGCGCGCCGGCTCGCGCTCGCACGTGCATTGCTGCGCGACGCACCGATCCTGTTGCTGGACGAACCCACCGACGGCCTGGACGTAGACACCGCACACGCGTTGTTGCTGGATCTATCCACCGCACTCGGCGAGCGCAGCCTGGTGATGATCACCCACGACAGCGTGCCGGCCGGCGTGGTGCAGCGGCGGTATCGCATGCGCGCGGGTGTGTTGGAGCCGTTGCTCTGAGGCGTTTCTTCCACTGCGCCAGCAGCGAATAGGTGGTGACCCGTGCTATGTCGTGCGGGTGAGGTGTCGTGCGGGTGAGGCGTTGCAGGTCTTGGCATCGATTTCTTGCACGCACCGGCATCGCACGCGCGTCGCTCAATTAAGCAACGCGTGTAACGCAGCCATCAGCGCAGGTTGGCGCAATGCCAGAAACAACATGGCGACGTTCACCACGACGATGATCCAGAACCGCAGCTGGAAGGCCGTCTTGCTGGATTTATGACGGAACAGCGCCTGCGCCAACAAGGCGCCTGGCCATCCGCCGAGCAGCGCGATGATGTGCAAGGTCGCTTCCGGTGTTCGTCGCCGGCCGCGCTGTGCTGCGGTCTTGTCGCGCCGGTAAAGGATCATCGCCAGCACGCTCGCCACCGCGTACCACAGCGCCAGCAGCGCTGGTAATCGACCTGTAGCCACCATCGCGGCCATGCCGATCAGAAACAGCATGGCCAGCGTCTTGCGCGGCAGGCCACCACGCTGCGGCAGGTCACGACGCCGTTGCACGGTTCTGGAAATCAGCAAGCGTCCAGAAAGTTGCGCACGGCCGGACCGAAGCGCGCGAAATCGACTAGAAAGGCATCGTGGCCCTGTGGCGAATCCAGCCCGAGGAACTGGGCATCGGCACCGCCGGCGCGCAGGCCTTCGGCGATCTGTTCCTGTTGCTGCACGGGAAACAGGATGTCGGTATTGGCACCGATCGCCAGCGCGCGCGCGATGCGGATCTGCGCCAGGCCGGCCAGCACCGTGGCGTCGGTTGAGACGCCTGTGTCTGGCTTGGCGGCGAGGTGTGCGCTGTCGACCTGCATGCCATCGACACGCGCGTCAACGGCCGGCTTGTCGTCTACGTACTCGGCCAGATCGAACCAGTCCATCGAGCGACTCAGATACAGATAGCAATTAGGATCGAAAAAGCGCACGAAGCGGCGTGCGTGACCTTCCAGATAACTTTCGACCTGGAATTCCAGGCCGAACGGGTCGTCAGCAGCCTGTTCGGAATCCAGCCGTACGCGGCCGAAGCGGCCGTCCCATTCCAGCGCGGAGCGGTAGGTGATCACGCCGAGTTTGCGCGCCATACGCATGCCCGATTCGGGATAACGGGTGTCGTCGTAGTGGCCGCCGTTCCAGTGCGGATCCAGGCGGATGGCTTCGCGCTGCAACGAGCGGATCGCGATCGAGAACGGCAACGCCTGCGCGCTGCCGGAGATATTGATGTGGCTGCGCGCGATGCCTTGGTGCCGCAGCAACAATGCCAACGCGGTCATGCCACCCATCGAGTTGCCGATCAGGCAGGCCAGTTGTTCGATGCCTAACGCGCGCACGACATCGGCGGCGGCATCGGCCACGTCTTCGATCGACAATTCCGGGAAGCTCAGGCGATACAGCGCGCCGGTGGCGGGGTCGATCGAGGCCGGGCCGGTCGAGCCCTTGCAACTGCCCAGGGAATTGACGCACACCACGAACCAGCGCTCGGTATCGATCGGCTTGCCTGGCCCGAGCATCGCTTCCCACCAACCCGGCTCGGGATTGGCTTGATTTGCCGCAGCATGCGCGTTGGGCGACAACCCGGTGACGATCAACACCGCATTGCTGCGATCGGCGGCCAGCGTGCCCCAGGTTTCGTAGGCGACGTGCGCCTGGTGCAGCGCGCCGCCACGCTTCATCGGAAACGGCGAGGGCAGGGCGTGGAAGCGCGTGCCGGGGGATGAATTCAGTCATGTCGCAATTCTATCTGCCATGGCACGCGCCGGGAGCAGGATGGGAATGGGGAATCGGTTTGAGCCCTTGCGCTGTGTGATGCCAGCCCTCAGAGCGGCGGATCTTCGGCCTGGCTGCAGGGCCCTTGCCCGCCCACCATCGCGGGACACGCCGCAAGTACGTCCGTGTAGGCTCTTACGCGGCATCCATGCCGCGTAAGGTCCCGCGACGGTGGGCGGGCAAGGACCAGTCGAGATGGTCGGTGTGCATGGTGCAAGCGATGCATGACGTACTTCTAATGCGCTAGATTAATGCGCTAGATCTCATGTGGTTGCAGCCCGTACTAGCAAGCCAATGCAACCCGCGAGATGACCCGCTTTTACTTGGCTACCGACCAACTTCCTGGTGCGGTGTCCTTGCCGATTGCGGGACCGTGTGGCGGCATGGATGCCGCCACCGAGCCTACATGGACGTACTTGCGGCGTGTCCCGCGAGCGGCGAGGGCATCGCGCCCTCGACCAACGCGGCTTGGGACCATCCAGATGACGTTGGTAGCAGCTAACACAACGATGGCGCAGCCGTTACTCGGTGCGGCATGTGATAAGTGACACTCCGATTCCTCTGCGCCGTCCACATCGGCCTTACGACTGCGCGCTACGTTTTGTGGCCGCTCTTCGTCTATTGGCTCAAGCGTCGCAACGAAACATGGCGAGCAATCAGCGCCCGATCACCAACTCCACTGGCGCATCGGCAGGCAGTGCCACCATCACTGGCGCGCTTTCCACATCGTCGGTCTGGCGCATTGCGTTGCCGCTGCGCGACAGCCGTGCCAGCACCTGCACTTTGTCCAGCGACGCCAGCGTGCGCGTTGGCATCGGGCTGTCGCCATCGTCCAGGGTGATGGTCAACGGCAGCTCGCTCAGCGCGTGTTTTTCCACCGCTACCGGCATCGGGGTCTCTGCGGCACGTGCGATGACGAACACGCTGGTGTCGCCGGGCAAGCCGGCGCGTTTGGCGAACTCGGCATCCAGCGTCACGCGCACCTGGATGCGTTTGCCACTGGTCGTATTTGTAGCAGGCACAGCCGGTGCCTGGATCGGCGCCAGGCTGGCTTCCTGGCGTGCGGCGTTGATCTGTTCAAGCAGGCCGGGGCGGGTAGAGGCATCGACCACAGCGAGCAACGGCGTCCAGGTCTCGCTGGCCTTGGCCGGCTGACCGGCCTGGCGCTGCACCACACCGAGAAACCAGCGTGCGCGTTGATGGTCCGGTTGCACCGCCAACGCATGTTCGAGCAGGCGCATGGCCTGCGGGTCGGGGCGCCCGCTGTCGTCGGCGAGCATGCGCGATTGCGCGGCAGCCACCAGCACGTCCGGCTCATCCGGGCGCAACGCAACCGCGCGCGCAAATGCATCGCGCGCTTGCGCGAATTGCTGTTGGCTGGACAGCGAGCGGCCCAGCAATACCCAGCCTTCGGCCTGATCGGGATTGCGCGCCAGTGCCGCGCGCAGTTGCACGATGGCTTCGTCCAGCGAGCGTGGTGTGGCCGGTCGATTGGCCGGCTGTTCGATCGCGCTCGGCGTGCCGACCAGCCAATACAAGGCCGCGCTCGCCGCCAGCAACAACACCGCGACGCTGGTAGCCAGACCGCGTGTCTGGCGCCACAGCGGCCGCAGCGCCACACCAAAGGCCAGCAATGCCAGTAACACCACCGCAACGACGAAGCCAACCATCACCACTCCTGCTCATCGGCGGGCAAGGCGGGCGCAGCAACGCTGCGTCTGCGCACCACGAACACAACCGCGCCACCGCCCAGCAACAACACCAGCAGCGGGCCGAACCACAGCAACCAGGTGCGCGATTCCACCCGCGGGCGATACAGCACGAACTCGCCGTAACGGGCGACCAGAAACTGGCGGATCTGCCTATCGCTGCGGCCTTCGTGCATCAACGCCAACACTTCGCGGCGCAGGTCCTGGGCGATTTGCGCATTGGAATCGGCCAGCGACTGGTTCTGGCATTGCACGCAACGTAATTCGGCGGTCAACGCGTGGAAGCGTGCTTCTTCTTCGGCCGATGCGTAACGCAGCGGCGCCGGGTCGCCGACCGGCTGGGCCAGGGCCAGCCAGGGCAACAACAGCAGCGTCAGCAGCCAGGCGCGCATCATCGGCTGGTGTGCAGATCCGGTGCGGCGCTGGGCGAGCGTTCGATCTTGCTCAGCGCCGGAATCAGCTGGGTGTCGATGATGGATTGGGTGAGCATGCCGCTGTACTTCCAGCGCACCACGCCGCGCCCGTCGACCAGAAAGGTTTCCGGCGCCGCGGCAATACCGAAGTCGATCGCGGTACGGCCGTCTTTGTCGGCGACCACCAGCAGATACGGGTTGCCCAGTTGTTCGAGCCAGCGCAGCGCATCGGTGCGCTCGTCCTTCCAGTTGTAGCCGATCACGCGCACGCGCTTGGTCAGTGCGAAGCGGCTCAGCACCGGGTGTTCTTCGCGGCAGGCCGGGCACCAGCTGCCCCACACGTTGATGATGTAGGGGGCGCCGCGCAGCTCGCGCGCATGCACCACGATGCTGGGGTCGTGCAGCAGCGGCAGCGCGAAATCCGGCGCAGGCTTGCCGATCAATGCCGAGGGCAGGGCATCGCGATCGTCCTGACCGGAACGCACCACCGCGTAGACCAGCAGCGCTGCAAGCGCGAGCAGCAGCACGATGGCGCCTACCAGGACCGCAGTGGGCAGGCGGGGTGAACGTGACTCAACCATCTTGGATCTCCGAAGAACGACGAAAACGCCGGTCGGCCGCGGTGACCAGGCCACCGAGCGCCATCAGCAGCGCTCCGAGCCAGATCCAGCGGACGAACGGTTTGAGGTGGACGCGCACCGCCCAGGCCTGATTGCCCAGCGGTTCGCCAAGGGCGACATACAGATCGCCGAATGGACCGGGGCGGATCGCCGCCTCGGTCAAGGTCTGCCCGCCGCTGGCGTAGCGGCGTTTTTCCGCATGCAGCATGCCCACCGGCGCATCGTCCTTGAACACCTGCAGGTTGGCACGATCGGAGACGTAATTGGGGCCGCGCAATTCTTCGACGTGATCGAAGTGCAGCGCGTAGCGGCCGATCTGCATCTGCTCACCGGGCGCCAACGCGACCTCGCGTTGCAGGCTCAGCGATTCCACCAGCAGCGCACCGGCCAGGAACACCGCCACGCCCAGATGCGCCAGCACCATGCCGAGCATTTCGGCGGTGAATTTCCGTCCCTTGGCCGCGCGCCGCGTCCACAGGAAGCGCAACGTGCCCAACAGCACCCACACCGCGCCGGCCACACCGATCGCCGCTTTCAGCTGACCCTGCGGGGCGGCGAACCATGCCAGCACGCCTGCGGCAACCGCCAGGCCCGCCCAGGGCGCCAGCATCGCCAACGGGCGCGAGGCCTGTTCGCGCTGCCAGCGGGTCAGCGGGCCGAACGGCAGCAGCGCCACCAGCGGCGCCATCAACACCAAAAACAGCGTGCCGAAGTAGGGCGGGCCCACCGACAACTTGCCCAAGCCCAAGGCGTCGGCCAGCAGCGGATACAGCGTGCCTAGCAGCACCATCGCGCAGGCGCAGGTGAGCAGCAGGTTATTCAACAGCAACAAGGTTTCGCGCGAGCTGCCGGCAAACGCGCGGCGCGGATCGTCCACCATCGACAAGCGCGGCGCGCGAATCGCATACAGCACCAGTGAGCCACCGACCACCGCCAGCAGGAACACCAGAATAAACAGCCCGCGCGAGGGATCGGCCGCGAACGAATGCACGCTGGTCAGCACGCCCGAGCGCACCAAAAACGTACCCAATAGCGACAATGAAAATGCAGCGATCGCCAGCAATAACGTCCAGCTGGCGAAGTTGCCGCGCTTTTCGGTCACCGCCTGCGAATGCAGCAACGCAGTGCCCACCAGCCACGGCATGAAACTGGCGTTTTCCACCGGGTCCCAGAACCACCAGCCACCCCAGCCCAATTCGTAATACGCCCACCAGCTGCCCAGCGCGATGCCGACGGTGAGCATCGACCAGGCCACATTGGTCCACGGCCGCGTCCAGCGCAGCCAGCGTGCATCCATCCGGCCTTCCAGCAGCGCGGCGATGGCGAAGGCGAACGGCACCGCAAAGCCGACGTAGCCGCAATACAGCATCGGCGGATGGATGATCAGGCCTGGGTCCTGGAGCAACGGATTGAGGTCGGCTCCTTCCAGCGGTACCGGAAACAACCGCGCAAACGGATTGGAGGTGAACAGCAAGAACGCCAGGAACCCAATACTCACCAGCGCCATCACCCCGAGCACGCGGGCAATGACATGCGCGGGTAGCTGCCGCGACCACAGCGCCACCGCGCCGGTCCACAGCGCCAGCACCAGCGTCCACAGCAGCAGCGATCCTTCGTGCGCGCCCCACACTGCCGAGTAGCGATACATCACCGGCAACAAACTGTTGGAATTCTCAGCGACGTAGCGCACCGAAAAGTCCTGCACCAGGAAGGCATGCATCAGCAGCGCGAATGCTGCGGCGATCAGGCCCAATTGCACCAGCGCGGCCGGCCGCGCGACCGCCATCCAGCTGCTGTGCCCGCGCTGCGCGCCGGCCAGCGGCAGCGCGGCCTGCACCAACGCCACCAGCAACGCCAGAATCAGCAGGAAGGTGCCGAGCTCAGGCAGCATCGGGCAGGCGCGTTTTTGACGATGAAGCGGTGCAGCGATTGCGCGCGCAATGACGAGGCCTCATCGATGCAGCGTCGGCGTAGCGTTGCGCAGCTACGGCGACGTTGTCAGCCAGGCTGCTTTCGCGCCAGCCACCATCTTGCAGCAACGCCACGGTCGTACCGACATCTGCCATCAACGCAGCCCTCCAGCCTGGTCCGCCGCCGCCGGCACATCGTGCTTGCGATGCGCGCTGCCCATCTTGTCGGCGACTTCCTTCGGCATATAGGTCTCGTCGTGCTTGGCCAGGATATCTTCGGCCACGAATACGCCTTGCTGCATGCGACCGGTCGCCACCACCGCCTGCCCCTCGCGAAACAGGTCCGGCAGGATGCGGTCGTAGCGCACCTGTAACTGCGCATCGCCATCGGTGACGCGGAACTGCGCTTCCAGCGAGCCGGACGCGCGTTTGAACGAGCCTTTTTCCACCATGCCGCCGAGCCGGAAACGCGCATGGTCGCCAGCGTCGCCACGCAGTACTTCCGACGGTGTGTACAGATAGGCCACATTGCGCTGCAGTGCCATCGCCACCAGCGTGGTCGCCAGCCCGCCGGCCAGCACCAGCGCGATCACCAGCCACATCCGGCGGCGCCGTTGCGGGTTCACCGGATCAGCTCCGCATCGGTGGGCACCGCCGCGCGCTTGCGCTCGCGCAGGCGCCGCGCCTGCGCAATCTTCAAGGCGCGGCGCACCTGCCAGCGGCCGGCGATCAGGTCCCACAGCAGTACCAGCACGAACACCGCGTAGGCGGCGATGACGTAGGGCAGGTAGCTCATGCCGCGCCCTCCGGGGCATCGCGCACGATCCAGGCCTTGCCGGCCTCGCGGCGCAGGTTGTCGGCGCGCGCGCGCGTCAGCAGCGAACCGGCGAACCAGAACTTGGTGCCGATCACCATCAGCCACAGCGGCAGCAACATGCTCGCATCGATGGTCGAGGGGCCAAGCAGGCGAATGCTCTGGCCTTGATGCAGCGAGTTCCACCACACCACCGAATAGCGGATCACCGGCAGCAGCGCCACGCCGACAATCGCCAGCAACGCGGCCGCGCGCGCGGCCTGACGTCGATCGTCGATGGCGTGATACAGGCCGATCACGCCCAGATACAGAAACAACAGGATCAATTCGGTGGTCAGGCGCGGGTCCCAATCCCACCAGGCGCCCCACATCGGCTTGCCCCAGATGCTTCCCGTTAGCAAGGTGATCACGGTGAACGCAGCGCCGATCGGCGCGCACGCCATCGCCAGAATTTCGCAGATCTTGATACGCCAGATCAGCGCAATCGCCGCATACACCGCCATCAAGCCGAACACGAACAGGCTCATCCACGCGCTGGGCACATGGATGTAGAGAATGCGGAAGCTGTCGCCTTGCTGGTAATCGGCCGGCACCGCGAACAAGGCCTGCCAGATGCCCAAGCCAAGCAGCACCGCGGCCAGCGCATAGCACCACGGCGCCCAGCGCGCAGTAAAACGGTCAAAGATCGGGGGTGAGGCGAGTTGGTGGAACCAGTGGACGACGACGTTCATACGATGGCAGTAGCCCTTGGAATGGCATTAGCTCTCGAAACAGCAGGGGCGCTTGCAACTGAAATAGCGCTTGCAACTGCAATGGCGCTCGGCGCTGTGCGCCTCATCACCACCGCATCGATCACACACTCAGCTCAGCGAAATGCGGATCGCGGCAGCCGCAGCCAGCGGTGCCAGGACCACGCCAATCACCAAGCCGGCGCCCAACAACAACAACGCACCCACCGCATCCTGTCCTTGTCCACTTGCCGCAACACTGCCGGCACCGAACACCAGCACCGGCACATACAACGGCAACGCCAACAACGCCACGAGAATACCAGAGCGTTTCATCGTCACCGTCAGCGCTGCAACCACGGCGCCGAGCAGACTTAAAAGCGGTGTTCCCAGCGCCAACGATGCCAGCAACACGGGGAGTTGGTCATGTGGCAGGTGCAGCAATTCGCCCAGCAGCGGCGTCACCGCAATCAGCGGCAACGCGCTGGTCGCCCAGTGCAGCAGCACGCGTACCGCGATCAGCCACGCCAACGGCACCGGCGCCAGCAGCCATTGCTCCATCGAGCCGTCTTCCACATCGCTGCGGAACAACGCATCCAGCGACAGTAAGCCGGCCAGCAGTACCGACAACCACAGCACTGCCGGCGCGGCCTGCGCCAGCAGGTCCGGGCGTCCGCCCAGGCCCAGCGCGAACAACACCACGATCAGCAGGGCGAACAGGGCCGGCTGCAGCGCATCGCTGCGACGGCGCCACAGCAATTGCAGATCGCGGCTTAGCAAGGCGCGCGCGGCCTGCCATAGCGAGGGTTGTGGCGAATGCAGGCTCATGCCGCCGCCTCCAGCGTGAGCATGCGTGTGCGCACCGGCGGCGCCGCGTAGGCGCCGTGGGTGGTGACCAGCGCCGCGCCACCGCCGCGCAGATGCGCGGAGATCATCCGGTTGACCAGGGTAATGCCGTCCAGATCCAGGTTGGCGTAGGGCTCGTCCAGCAGCCACAGCGGGGCCGGCGACAGCCACAACCGCGCCAGCGCCAAGCGCTTGCGTTGGCCGGCCGACAATTGCCGCACCAGTGCATCTTCGTAACCGGCCAGGCCGACGATGGCCAGCGCACTGCCGGGCATCTGCTTGGCGCGGCGGCCATGCAATCCGCACAGAAAGTGCAGGTTCTCCAGCGTGCTGAGGTCGGCCTTCAGGCCCGGCAGGTGGCCCAGATAGGCCATGAAGCGGCTGCGGTCGCCGCGCCGCGCGGTCTTGCCGTCGATCAGGATCTGCCCACGCTCCACATGCAGCAAGCCGGCCAGCACCCGCAACAGCGTGGTCTTGCCGGCGCCGTTGTCGCCCTGCACCAGCAAGGCTTCGCCGGCATCGACATGGAAATCCAGCGGGCCGAACACCGGCTCCTCGTTGCGGCTGAAGGCCAGAGCGCGCGCGGCCAGCAGCGGTGGCGCAGTGTGCAGCGGTTCGATCATCGGCGCAGCGGGCTCCCGTCGCAGGACGGCATGGGGAAGGGCCGGGGCATGGCACGCTCCAGACTGGGCGCGCATTGTAGCGACGATGGCCCGGTGCCGGGGGCGCATGGGGCGGCCTGATGTGTCCGGGAACGCTGTTTTGCACCGGCCGGGCGCAACCGCCTGGCGGCTTTGCGTACACTCGCGGTCCCCCCGTTTCTTGTCCGGACCGGCACGATGCCCCTCACGACCAAGCTGCCCAAGGTGGGCACCACCATCTTCACCGTCATGTCGCAGCTGGCGGCCGAGCACGGCGCGGTGAATCTGGGCCAGGGTTTTCCCGATTTCGCGGTGCCGTCGCGGCTGGTCGAAGAGCTCGAGCGCGCCATGCGCGCCGGCCACAACCAGTACCCACCGATGACCGGCGTGGCGGCCTTGCGCCAGGCCATCGCCGGCAAGGCGCAGCGCTGCTATGGCGCGCAGGTCGATGCCGACAGCGAGATCACCGTCACCAGCGGCGCCACCGAAGCGATCTTCAACGCCATCCACGCGGTGGTGCGCGCAGGCGAGGAGGTCATCGTGCTGGACCCGGCCTACGATTGCTACGAGCCGGCGATCGATCTGGCCGGCGCGCGCGCGGTACACGTGGCGCTGGATCCGCAGACCTTCGCGGTCGATTGGCAGGCGCTGCGCGCCGCAATCACGCCGAAGACGCGTCTGCTGATGATCAACTCGCCGCACAACCCGTCCGGAGCGATGCTGTCTGCCGCCGACATGCAGACGCTGACCGAACTGCTGCGCGGCACCGAGATCTTCCTGCTCTCTGACGAGGTCTACGAACACATCGTGTTCGACGGCCGCCGTCACGAGTCGGTGTTGCGTTGGCCGGAGTTGCGCGAGCGCGCATTCGTGATTTCCAGCTTCGGCAAGACCTATCACTGCACCGGCTGGAAGATCGGCTATGCCATCGCACCGCCCGCACTGAGCGCCGAGTTCCGCAAGGTGCACCAGTACAACACCTTCACCAGCTTCGGCCCGGCCCAGCACGCGTTTGCCGCAATGATCCGCGACGAACCCGAACACGACGAGCAACTTGGCGCCTTCTATCAAGCCAAGCGCGACCGTTTCCGCGAGCAGCTGCTGACCACACGTCTGAAACCACTGCCGGTGCCTGGCGGCTATTTCCAGCTGGTGGATTATTCGGCCATTAGCGATCTGCCCGACACCGAGTTCGTGAAGTGGCTGACGGTGGAGAAGGGCGTGGCGGCGATTCCGCTCTCGCCGTTCTATGAAACCGCGCCCGCTGGTCAGCGTCTGGCACGGCTGTGCTTTGCCAAGAACGATGCGACGCTGGATGCGGCGATCGAGCGCTTGCAGAAGCTCTGAGGGGCTGGGAGTCGGGAATGGGGATTCGGGAATCGAAAAGGCGGTTGGTCGCTTTCGATCTGAATCCGCAGAAAGCCTGATGCCATGAAGCCGCACGAAAACTCGCCGTCCGATTCCCGAATCCCGATTCTCCATTCCCGAGCCTCAACCATGCACGACCTCCGCATCTCGCTTGTCCAGGGCGACACCCGCTGGCACGACCCGGCCGGCAATCGCGACTATTACGGCGCGCTGCTGGAGCCGTTGGCCGGGCAGACCGATCTGGTGATCCTGCCGGAGACCTTTACCAGCGGGTTTTCCAACGATGCCATCTTCAAGGCGGAAGGCATGGACGGCCCCACGGTGGCGTGGATCCGCGCGCAGGCCGCGCAGCTGGGTGCAGTCGTCACCGGCAGCGTGCAGGTGCGCACCGAACAGGGCGTGTTCAACCGCCTGCTATGGGCTACCCCGGATGGCGCGCTGCAGTACTACGACAAACGCCATCTGTTCCGCTTCGGCAACGAGCATCTGCGCTATGCCGCCGGGCGCGATCGCCTGACGGTGGAATGGAAGGGCTGGCGGATCAATCCACAGGTCTGCTACGACCTGCGTTTTCCGGTGTTCTGTCGCAATCGCTACGATGTCGAGCGGCCGGGCCAGATGGATTTCGATCTGCAATTGTTCGTGGCCAACTGGCCGTCTGCGCGCGCCTATGCGTGGAAGACGCTGCTGCGCGCGCGTGCGATCGAGAACCTGTGCTTTGTGGCGGCGGTCAACCGCGTCGGCATCGATGGCAATCAGCTGCACTACGCCGGCGATAGCGCAGTGATCGATTTCCTGGGCCAGCCGCAGGTGGAAATTCGCGAGCGGCCGCAAGTGGTCACCACCACCATCAGTGCGTCGGCGCTGGCCGAGCATCGCGCGCGCTTTCCGGCGATGCTGGATGCGGATACTTTTGGGATTAGGGATTAGGGATTAGGGATTCGCAACTGCGGGCATGCTGCTGCCTGCGCCAATGTCGCTTACGCCAATTCCGAATCCCGAATATCCAATCCCGAATCCCGGCTACTCAGCCAGCCGAATTTCATAAAGCTTCGGCCAATGCTTGCCGGTCACGAACAGGCGATCGTGCTTGGCGTCATAGGCGATGCCGTTGAGCACATCGTTGGCCGGATCCGTCAGTGTCTGGTCATCCGGCACCAGTGCCTTCAGATCGATCCAGCCGACCACTTTGCCGCTGGCCGGGTCGATGCGTGCGATGCGCGTGGTCAGCCAGACATTTGCCAACAACTCGCCCTTCACCCATTCCAGCTCGTTGAGGTTGTCCAGTGGCCTGCCGCTGGCGGTGACCTTGATACTGCCGACCTGCTGCAGCGTCTCCGGATCGAGGCGGCGGATGGTGGAGCTGCCATCGCTCATGTATAGGCTGCTGGCATCGCTGGTCAGCGCCCAGCCCTCGCCGGAATACGCAAAACGCGTACGCGGCGTGAGGGTGGCCAGGTCGTAGACAAAGCCCTGCTGATTGCGCCAGGTCAGTTGAATCAGCGTGTCGCGCCAGGCCACGATGCCTTCGCCGAAGTAGGGCGGCGGTGTCGTGGCTTGCTGCAATACGCGGCCGGTGTGCAGCTCGACCTTGCGTACGCTGGAACGGCCAAGTTCCCCGGTGCTTTCGTACAGATACCCGTCCAGATAGAACAGGCCCTCGGTGAACGCGCCGGTGTCGTGCGGATAGGTCTTCACCACGGTGTAGCGCTGGGTCGGAATGGCCTCGCCGGCAATGGCCACAGACGGCAACAGCAGGGCGGTCAGCAGGATGAGGTGAGCGGTACGCAACATGCCGCAATCATCCCATGCGCAAGGCGATTCCTGCAGCAGCGGGCATGCCCGGTGGCAGTGGCAATCATTCGCTGAACGGTCGCCTGTGCGATGCCCGGAGGTTGTCGCGACTGCCACGCCCGCGCTGCTAGGCTCAGCGCCACGTTCATCGACCGGAATGCCCACATGATCAAGTCGCTTTCTCTGTTCGCGCTGCTGGGCGCTGCCGCACTCGCACCGCAGGCCCAGGCTGCAGGCAACATCGACTGCAAACTGTCGTTCAATCTGGAAGGCTGGTCGGTGTTCTACAAGACCGCCAGCGGCACCGGCACCATCACCTGCGACAACGGCGCGGTGATTCCGGTCAAGATTTCCAGCAAGGGCGGTGGCCTGACGGTTGGCAAGTCCAAGATCACCGGCGGCCGCGGCACCTTCAGCGGCGCCTACAGCCTCAATGATCTGCTCGGCACCTACGCAGCTGCCGAAGCGCATGCCGGCATCGTCAAATCCAGCACCGCACAGGTCGTCACCAAGGGCGACATTTCGCTGGCTCTGGCCGGAACGGGCGAGGGCGTGGATCTGGGCGTCAATGTAGGCAACTTCGTGATCGAGCGTCGCAAGTAAGAAGCAGCAGATCGCGCTGAAGACGGCACTGAACAAGCGCATCGGATGGCCGTGCAACACGCACTGCTCGTAACTACGCATACCGACCATCTCGACCGGTCCTTGCCCGCCCACCGTCGCGGGACCTTACGCGGCATGGATGCCGCGTAAGAGCCTACACGGACGTACTTGCGGCGTGTCCTGCGATGGTGGGCGGGCAAGGACCCTGCAGCCAAGCCGCAGATCACTTGTTGGCCGCGCTAAAGCTGCCTCGCGTGCCGGTTCGCTGGTGCGAGCCACAGTTAATATTTTTGCGCTTACTTCGATGTATAGCGTGATTCAAGCAGACATGATCCAAGCGAAAACGAAAAACGGCCCTTCGCAGGGCCGTTTTTTTTATTGCGCGTCTTGTAGCTTAGCGACCGCGATTGCCGCCACCTGGTGGCCGACGGTTGCCGCCACCCGGCGGACGACCACCCGGACCACCTGGGCCACGTGGAGCGCCGCCCGGACCACCGGGACCGCGATTACCGCCCGGTCCACGGTTGCCGCCGGGGCCGCCTGCACGTGCGCCGGTCGGGCGACCCGCTGCCGGACGTGCCGCGCCATACGGGCTGAAACCCGGGTTGGCGTGGTCGGACGGGAAGCTCGGTGCGTTGCCCGGGTGGCCGTACGGATGCTTGCGCTGACCCTGGCCTTGACCCTGCGACTGGCCTTGTCCACCGCCGCCGCCAGCACCGCCACGGCCCCCCTGACCCTGACCTTGGCCGCCTGCACCCGGACGCGCACCGCCCGGACCCTTCTTGGCGTACGGACGTGCCTGGCCGGTGCCGGGACCGCTGGGGCCGGCGTTGCGGTGGCCGCTCGGGCCAGTGCTCACGCCATCGGGCACATACCAGCTGCGGAACGCGGCCGGGTTGCCGTCCGGCAACGCGCGGTCGCCCTTGCCGGGCGCGCGCGGCTTGAACGGGCGCTGCTGCGACTGCCGCGCGGCCGCTTCGCCGCTGACTGTGAGGCCACCCTTGAAACCGCCGGGCTTGCCGCGACCACGGCCGCCACGATCGTCACGCGGGTTATCGAAACGACGCAGCTCGCGGCCTTCATCGGCGCCGGAGGTCTGGCCGTTGACGTAGGCGTTGCTGCGACCATCGCGCGAGACGTGCACGGTGGATTTGGCCGCACGGCGCTGGCCGATCACCGGCTGCAGCGTCAGTGCCGACGGTGCGCCTTCTTCCAGCTTGAGTTCGGCGCGCAGGGCGTCGACCTTTTCCTGCGCCACTTCAACCGACTGCCCACGCAGCAACTCGCGCGGCAGCGAGATCTTGCCGTAGCGGCTGCGCTTGAGGCGGCTGACCTGGCAGCCTTGCGACTCCCACAGGCGGCGCACTTCACGGTTGCGGCCTTCCTTGACCACCACGCGGAACCAGTCGTGCGAGTCGGTACCGCCGATGCGCTCGATCTCGTCGAACTTGGCGCCGCCGTCTTCCAGCAGCACGCCGCGCGACGGGCGCTCGATGATGGCGTCGGAGACCTTGTCTTCGCCTTCCGGCGCGCGCACGCGCACCACGTATTCGCGTTCGACCTCGTAGGAGGGATGCATCATCGCGTTGGCCAGCTCACCGTCGGTGGTCAGCAGCAGCAGGCCGGTGGTGTTGATGTCCAGGCGGCCGATCGCGATCCAGCGCGAGCCTTTCAATGCCGGCAGCGACTCGAACACGGTCGGGCGGCCTTCGGGATCTTCGCGCGTGGTCACTTCGCCTTCGGGCTTGTTGTAGATCAGCACGCGCGAGGGCTCGGTCAGCGCGCTGGCGACGAAACTGCGGCCGTCCAGCTCGATCTTGTCGCCGCTGCGCACCGACATGCCGGTCTGCGCGACGGCGCCATTGACCTTGATCAGGCCATCGGCAATGCGCTGTTCCAGCGCGCGGCGCGACCCCAGGCCGGCCTGGGCCAGCACCTTGTGCAGGCGCTCTTCCAGCTTGGGCGCTTCGGGCGCGCTGTCGCGCTTGAGGGAGAGTTTGTTCAACGACAGCTTGCGGGGGGTGTCACTCATGTGTCTGGCTCCGGCCGACGCGTTGCGGGTCGGCCTCTGGGTCGGAATC